>JAEUPF010000099.1 GCA_016790425.1 Rubrivivax sp. | reverse complement strand
GACGAGCCGTTCGCCGGCGTCGACCCGATCGCCGTCATCGAGATCCAGCGCATCATCGGCTTCCTGCGCGCGCGCGGCATCGGCGTGCTCATCACCGACCACAACGTGCGCGAGACGCTGGGCATCTGCGACCGCGCCTACATCATCAGCGAGGGCAGCGTGCTCGCCGAAGGCACGCCGGCCGAGATCGTGGCCAACGCCGACGTGCGCAAGGTCTACCTCGGCGAGAACTTCCGCATGTGACGGGCCTTCGAGGCAAGCGATGAAGCCGAGCCTGCAGGTCCGCCTGTCGCAGCACCTGGCGCTGACGCCACAGTTGCAGCAGTCGATCCGGCTGCTGCAACTGTCGACCCTCGAACTGCACCAGGAAGTGGGGCAGATGCTCGAGCAGAACCCCTTCCTCGATGTCGAAGAGGACAGCCCGGCGCCGTTCGAGGCGGCACGGGAGGCGGCGGGCCCCGACCCGGCCGAGCACGCCGTCGCCGAAGGCGCGGCCGCCGGCGATCGCCACGACGTGTCGTTCGATGGCTTCTCGGAAGGCCGCGAAGGCACCGAAGCGGCGGGCGCCGCCGAAGGCGCCGAGGTCGCCGAGATGACCGAGATCAGGGCCGAGGACTTCGGCAAGCCCGGCCGCGACGACTGGGAGAACGGCACCGAGGGCGACGACTTCGACGGCATCCGCGAGCTGCCCGGCCGTGCCCGCGAGAGCGCCGGCGACGACGATGGCGAACTCGGCGAACGGCGCGGCGCCGACACGACGCTCGCCGAGCACCTGCGCCGGCAGGCGATCGCGATGCGGTTGAGCCCCGAGGACCGCGTCGCGCTGCTGGCGCTGATCGATTCGCTCGATGCCGACGGCTACCTCGCCGATCCGCTCGAAGAGATCGGCGCGCGCCTGCTGGAGATGAGCGCCGCCGCGAAGGGCCGTGCCGGCAAAGGCATCGCGGGCAAGGCCTGCAACGGGGCCGACATCGGCGTGGCCGCGGCCAGCGGCGGCACCACCGAGGAGAGCCCGGGCGACCCGGCCGAGGCGATGCACGACCGCCTGCGCTGCGCGCTGCGCTGGCTGCAAAGCCTGGAGCCGGCCGGCGTCGGTGCGCGCGACCTGGGCGAATGCCTGGCGCTGCAGCTCAGGCACCTGCCGCGCGGGCCGGCCCGAACGCTGGCGCTGCGCATCGCGCAGAACTACCTCGAGCCGCTGGCCAAGCGCGACATCCGGCGGCTGACGGCCCTCACCGGTGCCAGCGAGGAAGGCGTGCGCCAGGCGCAGGCGCTCATCGTCGCCTGCGAGCCCAAGCCCGGGCGCCCCTTCTCGCACGCCGAGGCGAACATCGTCGTCCCCGACGTCGTCGTGCGCAAGGCCGGCCGCGGCCTGGCCGTGACCCTGAACCCGGACGTGATGCCGCGCCTGCGCATCAACGACCTGTACGCGCAGGCGGCGCGGCAGCAGCGCGGCGCCCATGCCAACCCGGGCCTCGCGGCGCGGCTGCAGGAGGCGCGCTGGTTCGTGAAGAACGTGCAGCAGCGCTTCGACACCATCCTGCGCGTCAGCCGCGCCATCGTCGAGCGCCAGCGCGCGTTCTTCACGCACGGCGCCATCGCGATGAAGCCGCTCGTGCTGCGCGAGATCGCCGAGGAGCTCGGCCTGCACGAGAGCACCATCTCGCGCGTGACGACGGCCAAGTACATGGCCACGCCGCAGGGCACGTTCGAACTCAAGTACTTCTTCGGCAGTTCGCTGGCCACCGAGGCCGGCGGCAACGCCAGTTCCACGGCCGTGCGCGCCCTGATCCAGCGTTTCGTCGCCGCCGAGAACGCCGCTTCGCCGCTGTCGGACAGCCAGCTGAGCCAGATGCTCGAGGAGCAGGGCATCCAGGTGGCGCGGCGCACGGTGGCCAAGTACCGCGAGGCGCTGCGAATCGCCCCGGCGGCGCAGCGCAAGGCGATATGAGCGCGAGCGCCGCAGCGCCGGGGCGGCCCGCCGCCGGCGCGCTCGGCCGGCCCCTGCTCTTCCTGCCCTGCCCGCAAGGGGTGGAGGAACTGCTGGCCGACGAGGTCCGGGGCATCGCCGGTGCCCAGGCGGCGGGCACGGTCGAAGCCGGTCGCGGCGGGGTGTTCGTCGCCGGCGATGAACGGCTGGCGATGCGGCTCAACCTCGAAAGCCGCCTGGCCACGCGGGTGCTGTGGCCGCTTGCCGAAGGACCGTACCGCGACGAGCAAGACCTCTACGCGCTGGCGCGCCGTGTGCCGTGGACGCTGTGGATCACGCCGGCGCAGACGCTGAAGGTGGACGTGAGCGCGCGCCGTTCGCCGCTGCAAAGCCTCAACTTCGCGGCGCTGCGCGTCAAGGACGCGGTGTGCGACCACCTGCGCGAAGCCACCGGCGCGCGGCCGAGCGTGCAGACGCGGGGACCCGACCTGCCGCTCGTGCTCTTCGTCGGCGACCGGCAGGCGGCGCTCTATGCCGACCTTTCCGGCGAGGCGCTGTTCAGGCGCGGCTGGCGCGAGGACACCGGCGAAGCGCCGTTGAAGGAGACCCTGGCCGCGGCGATGCTGGCGGCCGCCGGCTGGCGCGGCCGTGCCGAGGACGGACCGCTCGTCGACCCGATGTGCGGCGCCGGCACCATCGTCATCGAGGCGGCGCAGCTGGCCTGCGGCATCGCTCCCGGGCTGAACCGCCGCTTCGCCTTCGAGCGGCTGGCCCCGTTCAAGCCGCATCTGGCGGCCTGGCGCGAGATGCAGGCGGCGGCGCGAGCCCGCGTGCACGCGAGCGCGGTGCCGCTCTTCGCCGGCGATGTGAGCTTCCGGATGACCGACTTCGCCCAGCGCAACGCCGAACGCGCCGGCGTGCGCGCGGCCATCGAGTTCAAGACCGCGGACGCCCTTCAGCGGCCGCCTCCGGCCGGCGCGGCGCCCGCCGCCGACGGCCGCGCCGGCACGCTGATGCTGAACCCGCCGTACGGCGAACGCATCGAGGCCAAGGGCAGCCGGCAAGCCTTCGAGGGCGGCGGCGCCGCGGGCGAATTCTTCGGCGCGCTGGCAGCGCACTGGAAGCGCGAGTACGCCGGCTGGACCGCGTGGGTGCTGAGCCCCGAGATGCGGCTGCCCTCGCTGATGCGGTTGAAGGAGAGCCGGCGCGTGCCGCTGTGGAACGGCCCGATCGAGTGCCGCCTGTTCCGCTTCGACCTCGTCGCCGGCTCGGCGCGCGACGACTCCCGTCGGCGCTGAGGGCGGGTGCCACAATCGCGCCGCTGCCGCCGCCGTCGGTCCGGGTCCGTCCATGCTCAACGTCTTCACGCTCGCCAACGGCCGGCTGTTCCAGGAAGAGATCGAAAGCGCCGAGGAGCTGGCGCAGTCGCTGGCGCACGTGCAGCCGGTGTGGGTCGACCTGGAAGCGCCCAGCGACGAGGAGAAGGGCTGGATCAAGAGCCGCTTCGACCTCGTCATCCCCGACGACATCGGCGAGTCCGACATCGAGGAGTCGGCCCGCTTCTACGAGGAGGACAACGGGCAGCTGCACATCCGCTCGGACTTCCTCATCGACGACGACGTGGCGCCGCGCAACGTGCGCGTGGCCTTCATCCTGCACCGCAACGTGCTGTTCTCGATCCACCCCGAGGACCTGCCGGTGTTCCGCCTGTTGCGCCTGCGGGCCCGCCGCATCCCGGCGCTGATCGAGGATGCCAAGGACGTCCTGCTCAAGCTCTTCGACGCCGACGCCGAGTACAGCGCCGACGCGCTGGAGGCGATCTACGACCAGCTCGAGCGCGTCAGCGCCCGCGTGCTGAAGGAGGACGTGAACGACCGCACGGCCGCCGAAGTGCTGGCCGCCATCGCGCGCGAGGAGGACGTCAACGGCCGCATCCGCCGCAACGTGATGGACACGCGGCGGGCGCTCAGCTTCATGATGCGCAGCCGCATGCTCAATGCCGAGCAGTTCGAGCAGGCGCGCCAGATCCTGCGCGACATCGATTCGCTCGACTCGCACACCGCGTTCCTGTTCGAGAAGATCAACTTCCTGATGGATGCGGTGGTCGGCTTCATCAACATCAACCAGAACAAGATCATCAAGATCTTCTCGGTCGCCAGCGTCGCGCTGCTGCCGCCGACGCTGATCGCCAGCATTTACGGCATGAATTTCCGACACATGCCCGAACTCGACCAGACTTGGGGCTACCCGTTCGCGCTGGCGCTGATGGTGGCCAGCGTCGCGGCGCCGTTCCTGTACTTCCGGCGCAAGGGGTGGCTGCGGTGAAGGCCGCGCGTCGTCTGCGCCTGCTGGCCCTGGCTGCGGCGGGCGCGCTGCCGGTGCTCGCCGCATCGCCCGCGGCCGCGCAGTTCAACATGGTGCCGCCGCCGCAATGCCGCACGCCCGCGCCCGCCGCGACCAGCGACAGCGCAGACGCCTACCGCGTGGAGGCCTCGCGCCACATCTACGAGTGCTTCCCGGGGCGTGTCTACATGGGGCTGCTGCCGCCGTTGATCTTCGGCGTCGTCACCCTCGAACTGGAAGTCGACGACAAGGGCCAGCTCGGTGCCGTGAGCGTCGTGCGCAAGCCCGCCGCCGAGATCGTCGAGCCGTGGCTGGTGGCGCTCGTGCGCCGCGCCGCGCCATTCCCCGTGCCGGCCCGCGTGCCCGGCGGCGCGGTGCGCTTCGTCGAGACCTTCTTCATCGACCGCTCGGGCCTGTTCCAGGCCCAGTCGCTGGTCGAAGGACAGAAGGGCGGCCCTTCCGTCGAGGCATCGACCCCCCTGTCGGCAACGCCCTGAGCGTCGCGGGCGCCCGCGCAGGGCGCCGATCGGCAAGAAATGCTGTTGTGCAGCGCCCCCGGGCGAACGAGGGAGGGAGGGAGGAGGAGGAGAACCGCCCGAGGATTTCAGCCACTGGCTGGCTGCACAACAGGGAAACCATACGACGGCCGAGGGAGTGCACCTCGGCGCGCGTGTTGTTTTCTGACCGCGCCGGATAGGAAAAGTTCCCGTTCCGCCCCAGCGCACTGGGGCCCGATGCGGCAATCGGCGTGCCCGCGGCAGCGCCGTCTTTCAGTTCCCTGCAGCTCAATCGCGCGCGCTGCGCCAGACCGCGAAGAAGGCCTTGAACTTCGTCCACGCCGGCACCCGCTCGTCGGAGACGACGTCGAGGAAGTCGGACAGGCGCTTGGATTTGACCATCGTGTACATCGTCAGCGCGATGGTCGGCACGAAGACGAGCAGGAACAGCGCCGCCTTGCGCGCCAGCGACGCCTCGGCCTCGGCCAGCAGGTTCATGCCGAGGAAACCGGTGGTCACCGTGCCGACCAGGCCGAAGATGGTGACCACCGTCAGCCGCACCACCGTGTTGGCCTGCCGGCGCAGGCTGTCGGCGTCGAGGTAGCTGTTCATGTCGCGGATGCGCTCCTTCACCTCGTCGTACAGGGCGTCGGTGCCGAGGTGGCGCGTGCACATGTGGAACAGCGCCTTGACGTGCGCCTGCTCGCTGACCTCGTGAAACCAGTAGCGGTGCGTGAAGCCGAGGAAGCCCACGTAGGCGAGGCGGATCTGCCGCTTGAAGCGCTTGACGCTGGCAGGCACCGTCACGTCCATCGCCGTCAGCGCCTCGGCCAGCCGATCCGAGGTCATCAGCAACGCCGCCTTCTGCAGGTGCGCGATCAGGAACAGCATGAAATGCTGGTGCCGGAACTGCGCCAGCACGCCGCGGTCGCCGCAGCGGTAGAACTCGCTGCCTGCAGCGCCGACGGCCACCAGTGCGAGCCCCGAGCACAGGTAGCGCGTGTGCGGCGCCGCACCGGCTTCGGACCAGAAGCGGTCGTAGCAGAAGTCGCGCTCGAAGCCTTCGAGGTGCGCTTCGGCAAAGGGCAGCACCGGCGCGTCGACGGCGGCGGCCGGGGCCTCGTTGCCGCCGGTTCCCAGCGCCAGGCGGACGAAGTCGTGCCGGGAGAGCCGGCGCGGATCGTCCAGTGCCAGCCAAGCCATCATCGGCATGCGGTAGTACTCGATCTGCCGGTAGCGCAGCGCGCCGGCGGCGGTGGAGTGGTGGTTGACGAGCGGCGCCAGCACGAACTCCCAATGGCTGGCGATGCGCGGCGCGCGGTGCTCGGCCACGTGGCTCATGAAGGCCTCGCGGTCCTGCGCGTCGCTGCTGGCCAGCACGCGCCCTTCGGCGTCCAGCCACTCGAAGCCGGCCAGGCAATGCAGCGGCCGGCCGCCGGCGTCCCACCCCGGCGGGTAGGCGCGGCCGAAGCGGTACATCAGCTCCTGCGCCTGCGGCAGCGTCAACCCTTCGCTGGCCACCTCGACGTTGAGCAGCACCACGTCGACGCCGTAGAAGAAGTACAGATCGATGTGCACCACCGCCAGCAGCACCGGCGCGTCGCCCGGCCGCGGCACCACGCGCGCCGTGGCGATGTCGCGGCGGCGGAACACCCGCATCGGCGAGCCGCTGGCGCCGGCGTCGGCGTGCCCGCGCGCCGCGCGCCCGCGGCCGTACAGGAAGCGCTGCACGTAGGGCAGGAAGGCGACGAACTCGTTGTAGTGACGCTCGTGGAAGCCGCCAGCGCCGCCGGTGTACTCGTCGAAGTGCTCGCGCCACGGCGACTGGCCGCTGAGGTCGCGCAAGCGCTGCCAGGGCGCCGGCTCGGCGATGCCGTCGCCGCCTTCACCGCCTTCACCGCCTTCGCTGCCGGCGCGCATCAGCCGCAGCGGCCACAGCAGCACCTGCCGCAACTGCTGCACCTGCTGCACCTGCTGCACCTGCTGCACCTGCGCGGTGCTGCCGTCGCCCACGGCCGTCGCTCCAGCGGCGCGAGCCGAAAGAGCCGTTCAGCCTTTCGCCGCCGCGGTGCTCTTGGCCGCGGCGGCCGCCGCGCTGGCTTCGAGGTCGCGCTTGCGATCGGCATTGACGCGCTGCACCGAGGCGCGTTCGCCCAGCAGCCGCAGGTAACCCTTCCAGTCGAAGCCGGCGGCGGCGAGCATGTCTTCGCCGAGCACCGCCTTGGTCGCCTGCGCCAGCGTCGGCAGCGCGGCGTAGGCCGCCGCATCGGCCAGCGTGAAGGTGTCGCCGGCCACGTACGGCGCGAACTTCGCCAGCCGCTTGAACGCCGGGATGTTCCTCGCCAGCCGCTCGCGCACGCTCGTCTTGGTCTCCTCGCTGACCTTGCCGCCGAAGAAGGCCTCCAGGTAGAGGTCGCGCGCGACAAGCTCCAGGTACAGCTCCATGAACGCGATCACCTCGCGCACCTTGGCCGCGCCGATCGGGTCGGCCGGCACCAGCGGCGGCTGCGGGTGCATCGCCTCCAGGCAGTCGACGATGACCTGGCTCTCGCACAGCGTGCGGCCATCGATGGTGACGAACGGCACCTTGCCCAGCGGCGAGGCGGCGAGCACCGCTTCGTCCTTGGAGCGCGTCAGCTGGCGCTGCTCGGTGAACGGCAGGTTCTTCTCCAGCAGCACGAGCTTGACCTTGTTGTAGTAGTTCGAGAGCGTGATGCCGTGCAGTGTGATCATCGTGCGTGTCTCCTCGACGGGTGAGTGAAGCGTGGCCCATTGTGCCGCCGCCGATAATCGCGCCCATGGCCATCCAGACCGACGACTTCGGCGCCGCGCGGCCAGCCGCCGAGGCCGCGGCCACGGGCGCCACCGGTCCGGGCCGCGCGCGCGTGCTGGCCGCCGGCGCCGCCTCGCCCAATGAAGAGGCGATCGAGCGCGCCTTGCGGCCGAAGGCGCTGGACGAATACGTCGGCCAAGGCAAGGTGCGCGAGCAGCTGGGCATCTTCATCGGCGCGGCGAAGAAGCGCGCCGAGGCGCTGGACCACGTGCTGCTGTTCGGGCCGCCGGGGCTGGGCAAGACGACGCTGGCGCACATCGTCGCCGCCGAGCTGGGGGTGAACCTGCGCCAGACGTCGGGGCCGGTGCTGGAGAAGCCCAAGGACCTGGCCGCCATCCTCACGGGGCTCGAAAAGCACGACGTGCTCTTCATCGACGAGATCCACCGCCTGTCGCCGGTGGTCGAGGAGATCCTCTACCCGGCGCTGGAGGACTACCAGATCGACATCATGATCGGCGAAGGCCCGGCGGCGCGCTCGATCAAGCTCGACCTGCAGCCGTTCACGCTCGTGGGCGCCACCACGCGTGCCGGCATGCTGACCAACCCGCTGCGCGACCGCTTCGGCATCGTCGCGCGGCTGGAGTTCTACTCGGCCGAAGAGCTGGCGCGCATCGTGCGGCGCTCGGCCGGCCTGCTGGAAGTGCCGGTGGACGCCGCCGGCGCGCTGGAGATCGCGCGCCGTTCGCGCGGCACGCCGCGCATCGCCAACCGGCTGCTGCGCCGCGTGCGCGACTACGCCGACGTGAGAGGCGACGGCCGCATCGATGCGCCCACCGCCGACCGGGCGCTGGTGATGCTCGACGTCGACCGGCTCGGCCTCGACCTGATGGACCGCAAGCTGCTCGAAGCGGTGATCCACCGCTTCGACGGCGGCCCGGTGGGCCTGGACAACCTGGCGGCGGCCGTCGGCGAGGAGGCCGGCACGATCGAGGACGTGATCGAGCCCTACCTCATCCAGCAGGGCTATCTGCAGCGCACGCCGCGCGGCCGCGTCGCCACCGCCGCGGCCTGGCGCCACCTCGGCCTCGTGCCGCCGGGGCGGCCGGCCTCGGACGATCTGTTCGCCACTTGAGCGCGGCCGCGCCGCGCCGCCCGTGAAGCGCATCACGGCAGGTCGCGCCGGCTGAACCGGCGCGCACGTTCGTCACAAATCGATTCAGGGGGGAAACGGGGGCGGCGGCTCAAGTCGCTGCGCCGCCGTGCCGAAGACCAGCGCATGGCGAAGGCTCGCCGCGCGTCCCCCATGGGCACGCGCCGGGCCGACGCCGCAGACGCCAAGGTGCCCGGCATGGTCCACCCTCCTTCCCGCCAGTCCGTCGTCGCATCGCCATCGCGGCGGCGCGGCTTCACGCTCATCGAGTTGCTGGTCGCCATGGCCATCGTCGCCATCCTGGCCGCGGTGGCGCTGCCCTCGTACAACTCGCACGTGCAGCGCTCGCGCGTGCCGGCGGCGCTGGACGGGCTGAGCGCCTACGCCGTCCGCATGGAGCAGCGCTTCCAGGACGTGGGCAACTACGCCAACGCCGGCGCCTGCGCCGTGGCCGTGCCGGCGGTCAGCAATTTCACCGTCACCTGCGCCATCAGCGGCGGCGGCACCGGCTTCACCGCCACAGCCACCGGCTCGGGGCCGATGAACGGCTACGTCTACACCATCAACCACCAGGGGACACGCAACACCACGGCGCACCCCAAGGGCACGCCTGGCACGGCCTGCTGGAGCACCCGGGGGGGCACATGCGACACCTGAGCACACGCCCCGCCGCGAGGCGGCCGGCCGTTCGCCGCGGCCTGACGCTGATCGAGCTGATGCTGGCGATCACCATCGCCACCTTCCTGGTCATCGCGGCGGCGCCGAACTTCGCCGACTACACCAACAACGCCCGCCTGCGCGAAGGCGGCACGACGCTGCAGACCGAGGCGCTGTTCGCGCAGAGCGAGGCGATCAAGCGCAACCGCGTCGTGCGCCTCACCACTTCGGGCTCGCAGGTGCAGGTGCTGGAGGCGCAGGACACGGCGGCAATGACGCTGCTGCGCGAGCGCACGCTCGGCGGCGGCGTCACCGCGGCCACCGCGACCATCGACTTCACGCCGCGCGGCTATCCGGTGAACCGGGCCGTGGTGCCCTCGGTGGACTTCGTCGCCGCATCGGTGGACCTGTCGCTGCCGGGCATCACCTGCTCCTCGGAGCAGCGCTGCCCCGGCCTGCGCGTCGACGCCGGCGGAGGAATCAGGCTATGCACCAACAAGCTTTCGTGCTGAAGCGGCGCCGCCGCGCGGCGGCCGCGCCCGCGGCCCTCGTCACCGCACGCCGCGGCAGCGGCCTGCTCGACGGCCTGATCGCGCTGGCGATCCTCGCCTTCGGCATGCTCGCGATGACGCGCTTCCAGGGCCGCATGGTGGCGCAGACCACCGAGGCGCAGTCGCGCCAGGTGGCCACGCAGTTCTCCTCCGAGCTGCTGGCCACGGTGCTGGTCGACACCGCCAATGCCACCTGCTACACGCTGCCGCAGGCCGGCACCTGCGCCAACGCGGCCGCGGCGACGCGGGCCGCCGACTGGGCCACGCGCGTGGCCGCGGCGCTGCCCGGCACCGTGACGAGCACGGCGACGCTGGACGCCGGCACCGGCCGCATGACGGTGGTGGTGAGCTGGACCGGCAAGGACAGCGGCGAGGCGCGCCGCCTGGAGACCGTGACCGATGTGCGCTGAACACCTGCTCTCGCGCTCGCGCATGACCGTCATGCGCAGCAGCGCCCGCGGCCGCCGCCGCGCGGCGGCGCCCTCGCGCGGCCTGTCGCTGATCGAGCTGCTGGTGGGCATCGTCATCGCGCTCCTGGTCAGCATCACCGCCACCAGCGGCGCGATGCTGTTCACCGCCACGCAGCGCCAGGGCATCGGCACCGGCAACTCGCTGGTCGGCGCCGGGACGGCCATCGCCGCGCTGCGCGACGACGTCGCCGCCGCCGGCCTGGGCTTCTTCGGCGACGCGCAGTTCCTGTGCCGCAAGCTCAACCTGAGCGTGGACACCACGGTGCTCGTCAACGGCGCCGACTTCACGCCGCTGTCGATCACCGCCGAGGCCGCCGGCGACCGCATCGACGTGCTCTACGCCACCGACGTGGCCGCCGGCGCCAACGTGCTGCTCAACAGCGCCGCGTCGGCCGGCTCGGCGCCGGTGCGCTCGCTGCTGCCGGTGAACGTGGGCCAGGCGGTGCTGCTGGCGCCGGCCGTGCCCGGCGACCCCTGCGTCGTGCGCACCGTCACCGCCAACACCGCGGCGGCGCCGGACACGCCGCAGATGATCGAGTTCGCCAACGTCAGCACGGCCCGCTTCAACCGCGCCGCCTTCGCCACCAACCCCACCTACCCCGACCGCGGCCACGTGGCCGTGCTCGGCGACCTGCGCTGGTCGCGCTACCGCCTCGTCGGCACCGACCTCACGCTCGAACGGCCGCTGGGCGGGGGCAGCGTCGTGCTGGCGCGCAACGTGATCGCCTTTCGCGCCGAGTACGGCCTGGCCGACGCCGGGACGACGGCGCTCGCGGCCTGGCAAGCCGCCACCGGTGCCTTCGCCACGCTGACCCCGGCCAACCTGCCGCGTGTGCGCGCCTTGCGCATCGGCCTGGTGACGCGCAGCCCGCAGCGCGAGAAGCCCAACAGCGCCGGCAACTGCGAGTCCACCGCGGCCATGCCCACCCTCTTCGGCGCTGCCGTCACGGCCGACGTGGCCGACTGGCAGTGCTACCGCTACCGCAGCGCCACGCTCGTGGTGCCGCTGCGCAACCTCGTGCTGGGAATGGTGCCATGAGCCCGATCACCGCAGCGCCTCGCCTGCCACGCGCGCGCCCGGCCCGGCCGCAGCGCCGCATCGCCGCGCCTCGGCGCGGCGTGACGATCCTCGTCGTGCTGATCCTGATGTCGGTGATGGTGCTGGGCGGCATGGCGCTGGCCCGCGTCACCGAGATCGGCACGCTGGCCACCGGCAACAACGCCGCCCGCGAAGCCTCGCTGCAGGCCAGCGAGGTGGGCATCAACACCGCCTTCGCCGCCACGCGCGCGCTGGCGAGCGAGGAAACGAACAGCGGCAACTGGTACTGGGCGACGACGCAGGCGGCCGACGCCAACGGCATGCCCAACGTCGCCTGGGGCAACGCGCCCGAGGTCGTCGTCGGTGCCTACAGCGTGCGCTACATCGTCGAGCGCCTGTGCAACGTCGCGCCCGTCACCGACACGCTGCGCCAGTGTCTGGTGCGCCAGGTGCCGCAGACCGACTCCAGCCGCGTCGGCGCCGAGGCGGTCGACCCGCCCAACTCGCGCCAGTTCCGCATCACCGTGCGCATCCTCGGACCCAAGGATGCCGAGACCTGGGTGCAGACCCTGGTCAGCAAAGGTTCCTGACCGAATCTCCCGCGGCCAAGAGAAGGGCCCCCGCCATGAACAAGCGCTCCCTGCACGCTCTCTTCAGCACGCTCGCCGCAGCGGGCCTCGCCTGGGTCACCGCGGCCGAGGCCACGAACCTCTCGGAGCTGCCGCTGAAGGTCTCGGCGCTGGCCAAGCCCAACATCATCTTCGCGATGGACGACTCGGGCTCGATGGACTGGGAAGTGATCCTCGACACCGCCTCGGGCCCGGCCTACTGGAACGGCACCAGCGCCTGGGACAGCGGCACCAACCGCCCGGTGCGTTCGAGCGACTACGTGCCGATGTCGTACCTGTTCCCGGTGGGCACCAACACCGGCGGCGCCATCTACGGCTACAACAACTGGTGGGGCCAGGCGGCGCCGCCGACGGCGCAGTTCGCCTGGCTGCGCTCCTCGGCCTTCAACCCGCTTTACTACAACACGCAGACCACCTACTCGCCGTGGGCGCCGGCGTACTTCGGCGGCGCATTGCAGCCGGCCTATCCGGCGGCGACCACGAACAGCGCGTCGGCGCACCCGGCCGTCAGCGGCGCGCAGACGCTGAACCTGACCACCGACTGGAACTCCGGCAACGGCAACTTCACCAGCAACGGCTTCATGTTCTACATGCAGGACGGCATGACGCTGCCGGCCGGCGCGCGCGCCTACACCACTGCCGCCGACGGCTCGGGCACCCCCTGCAGCGGCAGCACCTGGCGCACGCTGACGGCCGCGCAGACCGTGAGCGGCGGCCGCACCTGCTGGGCGGCGATCCCCTACTACCCGGCCACCTTCTGGCACAGCGAAGCGTGCAGCGTCGACGGCAGCACCTGCGTCAACGCGCCCAACGGCAGCGGCACGCTCAAGCGCTACGAGATCAGGAACGGCAACACCTTCCCGTCCGGCCGCACCTACGCCGACGAGATGCAGAACTTCGCCAACTGGTTCACCTACCACCGCAAGCGCAAGCTGATGCTCGCCGCGGCGATGGGCAAGGTGCTGGAGCCGATGACCGGCGTGCGCATGGCGGTGGTGCCGTTCAACAACCGCGGCACGGTGACGATGCTCGACGCCGATGCGACCGCCTCGTCGGCCAACCACTACGCCGCCGCCGGTTCGTTCTACCTGAACTCGATGAGCGCCAACGGCACGCCCACGCACGCGACGATGGCGCACATCGCCAACCAGTTCGACAGCAACACCGGCGTCGTGCAGTACGCCTGCCAACGCAACAGCATGTTCGTCGTCACCGACGGCTTCGCCAACGCCAGCAGCACCACCGCGCCGGCCTACAACGCCACCACCTACGGCAGCGGCGCGCCCTACACGACGACGTACGCGAACTCGCTGGCCGACCTGGCGCTGGCGTACTACACGAACCGGCTGCGCGCCGGCGGCACCTCGCCGCTGCCGGCCGGGCTGGTGCCGCTGGGGGATCCGGCGCGGGTGAACCCGATCACCAACCCGAACCTGCACATCACCACCTACGCCATCAACATCGGCGCCCGCGGCACGATCTTCCCGAGCGCGACGAGCCCGTTCACCAGCGCCCCGGCCTGGCCGGCGCCGGTGGCCGACGACCCGACGATGGTCGACGACCTGTGGCACGCCACGATCAACGGCCGCGGCATCATGTTCCAGGCCAGCGACAGCGCGACGATGGGCGCGTCGATCCAGGCCGCGTTCGACGACATCCTCAACCAGGCCGGCGCGCAGGCGTCGATCGGCGTCAGCTCGGTCAACCTCGGCCGCGGCGACGACAACGCCTACCTCGGCCGCTACAACACGCGCGGCTGGGCCGGCGACCTGACGCGCAACGCGGTCGACAACACCACCGGCGCGATCAGCACCACCTTTTCGTGGTCGGCATCGGCGCTGCTGACGGCGCGCGACTGGACGACGCGCCTCATCTTCACCTCGAACAACAGCAACGGCCTGGACTTCACCGCGGCCAACGTCGGCGCCACCGTCAACCCGGCGCCGGCCACGCTCACCAACACGCAGGTGGTGGAGTGGATGCGCGGCAGCCGCAGCGGCGAGGGCATCTCGGTGCGCCAGCGCTCCGGGCTGCTGGGCGCGGTGGTCAACGCCGAGCCGGTCGTCTCGCGCGCCGACGGTGTCGCCTACCTCGCCTCGGGCGAGGGCATGCTGCACGCGTTCGACAGCGCCACCGGCGCCGAGCTGTGGGCCTACCACCCCTCCGACACGCTGGCCAGCGCCGGCGCCGCCGTGCAGCGCGGCTGGGTGTTCAGGACGCAGCTGGACGCCTCGCCGACGCTGGCGCAGACCGACGCTTCGAGCAAGCTGCTGGTCGGCGGCCTCGGCGCGGCCGGCCGCAGCTACTACGCGCTGGACGTGAGCAACCCGCGCCCGGCCGACGCGGCCGCGGCGGCAGCGCAGTTCAAGTGGATCTTCCCCACCACCACCGACACCACCAACCGCAACGTCATGGGGTACACGGTGGGCCGGCCGGTGATCGCCAAGACCAGCGCCGACGGCAACGTGGTGCTGCTGACCTCGGGCTACGACAACGGCGTTTCCATCGGCGACGGCAAGGGCCGCCTGTGGATGGTCGCCGCGAGCAACGGCGCCGTGATCAAGACCTTCCGCACCACCCAGGGGGCGGCCGGTGCCGAAGCGGGCCTGGCGCATGTCTCGGCGATGAAGGAGGCCGACGGCTCGGTGCGCTACGCCTACGGCGGCGACCTCCTGGGCAACGTGTGGAAGTTCGACCTCGCCAAGGCCGGCGCCGGCCCGCACGACGCCGACCTCGTGGCCACGCTGTACGACAGCGCCGGCAACCGGCAGCCGGTGACGGCCGCGCCCGAACTGGTGACGCTGGCGGGCAAGCGCATCATCCTCGTGGGCACCGGCCGCATCCTCGATCTCACCGACTTCGGCAGCACCCGCACGCAGAGCTTCTACGCCATCGCCGACGGCGCGACCCTGGCCAACGCGCGCAGCGGCCTGACGGCGCGCACCTACAACCGCGCCGCGGATGACGGCACCGCCGGCTCGACGCCGCTCACCGGCGCCAGCTTCGACTGGTCCAGCGGCCGCGGCTGGTACTTCGACCTGCCGGCCGGCGAACAGGCCAACACGCTGCCCGTCATCACCTACGGCTCGGTGGCGTTCGTCACCAACAAGAACGGCAGCAGCGACTGCTCGCAGTCGGCGTGGATGTACCTGGTGGACATCGGCACGGGCAAGAAGGTGCCGGGCGCGACCTTCGTCGGCTTCCTGCTGTCGAACAACGCCACGGCCTCGCGCCTGATCACGCTGCGCACCGTGGGCGGCCGGATCTTCGGCAGCGCGCATTGCTCGGACGGCACCGTCTGCGGGCGCGAGCTGCCCGTGAGCACGACGATCCCGCCGTCGAAGAACGCCTGGCGCGAACTGCGGCGTTAGCGAGGAGCGCGAAGAACGCGATGCGCGCGAGGCAGGCGCCGTTCAGGGCTGCAGCAGATGCGCGTCGTCGTTCCAGCCCACGAGCACGAAACCTTCGCCGTTCCACAGCAGCCGGTTGATGCTGGCGTTGCCGAGCTGCCAGGTGCGCGGTGCCTGCAGCGGCACGCCGGTGGCGGCGCGGTACAGGCAGTCGAGCACGCCGCCGTGCGCCACCAGCGCCACGCTCTCGCCGCGGTGGCGCTCGGCGATCGCCGCCGCGCAGGGCACGCAGCGCGCGAAGAACGCCTCGGGTGACTCGCCGCCGCCGGGCGCGAACCCCGGCTCGCGGCTGCGCCAGCGGCGCAGGTCCTCGGGCCAGCGCGCTTCCAGTTCGGCGTAGGTCAGGCCCTCGAACGAGCCGAAGGCGCGCTCGCGCAGGCCGGGCTCGGCGGTCACGCCGGCCAGGCCGCAGGCGCGCGCCACCGCCTCGGCCGTGGCGCGGGCGCGCGACAGGTCGCTCGTGTAGACGTGCGTGAGGTTCTCGCCCGTCAGCGCCTGCGCGAGTTGCAGCGCCTGGCGGCGGCCGCGCTCGTTCAGCGGTTCGTCGGTGTGGCCCTGGATGCGTTGCAGGGCGTTCCACGCCGTCTCGCCATGGCGCAGCACCACGAGCCGCGTCGCTTCCACCGCGGGGCGCTCAGCGCTTGCCTTCCAGCAGCCGCTGGTTCAGCGTGTAGGTGCCGGAGTAGGTGGCTTCGGCCAGCACGTGGCCGGCGAGCGCGCGGCGCACGTCGGGGCCGTCGAACACCGCAGGCAACGGCAGCCGCGGCAGCGCCACCGCGTACAGCGTGAAGACGTAGTGGTGCACGAGCGAGTCGTTCCAGGGCGGGAACGGGCCGTCGTAGCCGAAGTAGTCGCCGGCCATCGCCGCGTCGCCCTCGAACCAGCGGGTGTAGTCGTTGCGGCCGTGGCGGGCACCGTTGGGCGCCGCCGGTCCAGGCTTGCCGTGGGCGACGAAGCCGCGGCTGAACTCGCCTTCGCGGATCACCATCGGCTGCGGCGGCAGGTCCACCAGCACCCAATGGAAGAAGTCGGTGCGCTCGAGGTCGCCGGGCAGTTGCACGCCCTCGCGGTTCACCTGCCCGCCCTCGGCCGGCGCGTCGAAGTCGTGGCACACCAGCGCCATCGAGCGCGTGCCCTCGGGCAGCTCGCTCCACGCCAGGTGCGGGTTGAGGTTGTCGCCGAAGGCGGCGCGGCCGTTGCCGTCGGGGCGGCCGGCCGCGTAGCGCGGCGGGATGCGGTCACCGTTGGTCCAGCTGTCGCTCCACAGTTTCATCGCTTGTGTGGTCGTGTCGTTGCGGTCGGGGTGGGGCGGCCGCGCCGGTGGGCGCGCCGCCGGCCGCAATGATGACCGCCGGCGCGGCCGCGCCGGAAGAGCGGTGGCGCTCAAACGCCCCAGACTACCGGCACGTCCGCACGCGCGGCGCGTTCGAGCATCTCGATCACCGGCCACAGGCGCCGGCGCAGGCTGACCGCAGCGCCGCCGTCCCCTTCGCCGCTGTCGTCGGCCGCGCCCGCGGCGGCGCTGCCTTCGGGCTTGCGCTCGGCCTGCTCGATGGCCGCGCGCAGCGCCGCGATGGCGCCCCTCAGGTCGTGCGCTTCGATGATGCCTTTGGGCGCCGGCTCGCGGCCCAGCAGCCGCAGCATCGCGTCGCCGTGCGGCCCGAGCATGATGAGGTCGCCGGTGGCGGCGCTCTTGAACTTGTAGAGCATGGCCGCGCCATTGTCGCGGCAACTCGTTTCCCTGCCGGCCTGTCGGCCGCGCAGCACGGGCCGATCGCCGCTGCGCCTTCAGCCGCTGACGAGGCGGATGTGGCGGGCGCCGCTGCCGCCGCCGCTGCCGCCGCCACTGTCGCCCGCGGGCGCGGCCTGCGCGGCCTGGGCCGCATGCGCCAGCCGCTGCTCGAAGGCGGCCGGCTCGAGCGCCGGCGCGTAGAGGAAGCCCTGCATCTCGGCACAACCTTCGGCCACCAGGAACTGGCGCTGCTGCTCGGTCTCCACGCCTTCGGCGATGACGCGCATGCCCAGTGCCCGCGACATCTGCAGGATCGCGCGCACGATGCCGGCGTCGGTCTCGTCGCCGGGCAGGCCGCGCACGAAGCTGCGGTCGACTTTCAGCTTGCCGATCGGGAACTGCTTCAGGTAGGCCAGGCTCGAGTAGCCGGTGCCGAAGTCGTCGATCGACAGGTGCACCCCCAGGCGCTTCAGCGCGCGCAGCCGTGCCAGCGCCTCCTCGGCGTCGTTGACGAGGATCGACTCGGTCAGCTCCAGCTCCAGCCGCTCGGGCGGCAGGCCGCTGACGGCCAGCACGCCGGCCACGCGCTCGACGAACTGCGCCTGGTGGAACTGCAGCGCCGAGACGTTCACTGCCACCGGGACCTGCCAGCCGTGCTGGTGCCACAGCGTTGCCTGCCGCACCGCCTGCGCCAGCACCCAGTCGCCGATGGCGACGATGAAACCGCTCTCCTCGGCCACCGGGATGAAGCGGCCCGGCGACACCTCCCCGAGCTTGGGGTCGTGCCAGCGCAGCAGCGCCTCGGCCCCGACGATGCACCCGCTGGCCAGGTCCACCTGCGGCTGGTAGGCGAGGCGGAACTGTCCGCTCACCAGCGCCTGGCGCATCGCGTGGTCCAGCGTCATGTGCCAGCGGCGGTCGACCTCGGCGCGCGCCTGGTGCAGGCGGACGTTGCCACGGCCGGCCTGCTTGACGGCGCGCATCGCCGCCTCGGCGTGGCGGGCCAGTTCGTCGGCGCTGGCGCCGTGCGCCGGCGCCAGCGCGATGCCGATGCTGCAGGTGAGCGTGAACGTGGTGCCTTCGAGCGAGCACGGCTGCGCCACCGCCACCAGCATGCGCCGCGCCGTCGTCTCGGCGGCGCGCGCATCGGCGCCGTCGAGCAGCACGCCGAACTGGTCCCCGCCGATGCGCGCCAGGCGGTCGGTCTCGCGCAGGCAGCCCTGCAGCCGCCGCGCCACGTGCTGCAGCACGCGGTCGCCCATCGCGTGGCCGAGCGAGGCGTTGATCTGGCGGAAGCGGTCGAGGTCGACCACCAGCAGCGCGAAGGCGCGCTGAGCGCCGGCGCCGCCGGTGCCGCCGGCGCGGGCCGCCGCCAGCGCCGCCTGCTCCACCCAGGCGGCCATCACGCGCCGGTTGGGCAGCTCGGTCAGTGTGTCGGTGCTGGCCAGCGCCTCGATGCGTTCCTCGGCCGCCAGCCGTTCGGTCAGATCGCGGAAGGCCCACACGCGGCCTTGCGGGCGACCATCGCGCCACAGCGGCCGGCTGGCGCGTTCGAGCACCGCGCCGCCCAGCAGCGCGATGCGGTCGGTCGCCGCCAGCAGCGGCGAGCCCAGCAAGGTGGCGAGCTGGCGCGCGTAGGCCTCGGGCTGGACGACGCTGCGCTGCATCCACGCGCCGATGGCCGCGTCGTCGCGCGCGCGCAGCAGTTCGTCGGGCAGGCCCCACATCGACGCGAAACGGCGGTTGAACGAGCGCAGGCCGCCGGCCAGGTCGGTGACGAGCAGGCCGTCGGCGGTCGATTCGAGCGTGGCCTGCAGTTCCGCCAGCAGCGCCTCGCGATCGGCGTCGGCCGCATGCTCGTCGCTGCGGTCGATGACCATCACCAGCGCCCAGGCGGCTGCCTCGGTGTCGTCGGCGCCCTCGGTCCCCGCGCCATCGGCGCCGTTCGTGCCGGCGCCATCGGCGCCCTTCATGGCCGCGCCACCGGCGTGTTCGGCCGCCACGACGCTGATGCTGCGCCGGACCGGGCGCACGCTGCCGTCGGGGCGGGCGAAGAGCGTGTCGGAGTCCAGCGCCGGTGGCAGCGTTTCCTCGGCCGCAGCGGCCCACCACGCGAGGTCTTCGGGCGAAGCGGCAAGTTCGATGGCCGGTGCACCGACGAGTTCGGCCAGCGGCCGCCCGAGCAGCGCCGCGGCGGGTGCGTTGGCGGCGATGACGCGCGCGGCGGGCAGCGACACCAGCCATGCCGCGTGCGGCAGCGAGCGCACCAGCGCGCAAGCGGTGCTGCCGGCGTGGCGGTTGGCGGCCGGGCGCCTGGCCGCGACGGCGCGCGCCGGCGCCGCGCGGCGCAGCGCGGCCGAACGGGGCGCGTCCGGATGCGGGGCGTCCGAACGTGGCGCGTCCGCCGTCGGCGCCTGCGGGTGCGGCGCGGTGTCGGCTCCCATGACCTTCGCGGCAGCCCTTGCCCGCGCTTCAGGCCACCGCCGCCCGCGGCGCCGCGGCGCGAGCGGCGTCGCGTGCAGCCGGGCCCGCCGCGGCCGTCTCCACGACCGGCGCGCAGGCCGGCATGGCCAGCGGCTCGAAGAAGTAAGCCACGCGCGGGCGCGGGTCCAGGTACTGCAGCGTCAGTGCCGGCACCTTGGCCGCCGGCAGGCTGCGCCGGATGCCGAGGTCGGGCTCGCGTTCGAGGTCCAGCAGCAGCGCCTCGCTGCGCGGCACGCCGCTCTCATGCACCAGCACCCGCGGCTTCAGCGGCCGCGACGAGTTCACCGCCACCACCATCGCATAGCGCTCGTCGGTGAGCTGCACCAGCGAGCCGGCCGGGTACACGCCCATCATGCGGATGAAGGCGTTGAGCACGCTGGCGTCGTGGCGCGTGCGGCCGTGCGCGAACAGCATCGCCACCGCCTCGTGCGGCGTCAGCGGCGGCGTGCGCGTGCCCGGGTTGCACAGGTTGTCGTAGCGGTTGACGATGGCCACGATGCGGCTGCCCAGGGTCAGCCGTTCGCCGCCGATGCGCGCCGGAAAGCCGCTGCCGTCGGCATGCTCGTGGTGCTGCGCGATGATGGCCAGCGCCGCCTCGGGCAGCGTCATGCGCTGGCCGGTGGCGACGCCGCGCGCCACGTGCTCGCGGTAGGCGGCGGTCTCGGCCAGCGAGCAACCGGCCTCGGCATGGCGGGCGCGCTCGGGCAGTTCGTGCTTGCCCACGTCGTGCAGCAGCGCGCCGAGCGCGAGTTCGGCGATGTCGGCCGGCTCGATGCCGAGCGAACGCGCCAGCAGCATCGACACGACGGTGACGTTCAGCGCGTGCGCCGCAGCGCGGTCGTTGCCGGCGCCGGGCAGCAGCCGGATGCCGACGTCGCCGTCGACGGCGAGCTTGGCCGCCAGCGCCTCGGCCAGCGCCACGCTGCGCTGGCGCGCCGCTGCGGGGTTGGCCGGCAGGGCGTCGCTCGCCTGGCGCCAGGCGGCACTGGCCTCGGCGAACTGGGCCTCGCATTGCTGCAGCGCCAGCCGCTCGGCGGCCAGGGCGGCGCGCTTGGCGGTGGCGGCGGCATGCGCATCGGCGGCGTGAGGTGAGCGGCGCGCGGCGGCAGCACCGGGCACCTTCGCGGGCTGCACGGCCTGCACGGGCTGCACGGCCTGCACGGCCTGCGCAGCCGTTGCTGCCGCGGCGGTGTGGGCGTGGGCGGCGGCGCTCGGGGCCGCTTCCGAGGGCACGCCCGTCTCGGCGGGCGCGGCGGGCGCGGCCTGCGCGGCGCCCGCCCGCGAAGGGCCCGTCGCCGCCGCGCCGTCGGCCGCCTCGGCGCCGCCGCCGGCGTGCCGCAGCGGCGCCGCGGGCAGGTTGCCGCCGCCGCTCGCCGGCGGGTCGCTCAGTTCCGGGCTCCAGCGCACGCGCGCGACCTTCAGGCCGTGCAAGGTGGCGATCTGCTGCGCGTTGGCGATGCGGAAGCTCGAGCGCGCGAACGGATGCGACAGCCAGCCGCCGTCGAGATGGATGAACATGCCGACGCGCAGGTCTTCGACGGCGATGGTGGCTGGCGAGGCTTCGCGCCCCCCGCCTGGGCGGGCGCTGGCGCTGCGGCTGCTGAACATGGTTGGGACTGCTGGCTCGGTGGATTGGGGCGGGCGACCCTCGTCCGCAAGAGAGGGCCCCGGTGTCCACCGAGTTTTCGGGTCGGCTGCGCCCCAACTTGAGATCGGCGCCGCCGTGGCGGCACGGCGCCCGGCCCGCGCGCGGCGTGGCAAACCGCACGGCTCGCGGCGGCGCGACCGCGGCCCGGGGGCGGCGCTGCGGGCGCCGGCACCGTCAGCGGTGCCGCACCTCCAGCCACAGCAGGTACAGCCCGCTCAGCACCACCACCGCCGCGCCGGCGACGACCAGCGCATCGGGCACCTGGGCGAAGACGAGCCAGCCCCAGAAGCTCATGTACAGGATCTGCTGGTACAGGAACGGCCCCAGCACCGCCGCCGAGGCATGCCGATGCGCGTGCGCCACCGCGAGGTGGCCGACGCCACCGGTCAAGCCGCAGCCGATGGCCACGGCCCAGACCAGCCCGCTGGCCGGCCACTGCCACTGCGCCAGCGCGAACGGCGCCACGGCCAGCGCCGCGCCCAGCGCCGACAGCCACTGCATCGACTCGGGCGTCTCGCTGGCGGCCATGCGCCGCGTCAGCAGGTTGAACGCGGCGTAGAGCACGGCATTGACGATCGACAAGCCGATCGCCGGGTGGAACCCCTGCGCGCCCGGGCGCACGACCAGCAGCACGCCGGCGAAGCCCACGCCGATGGCCAGCCAGCGCCGTGCGTCGAGCCGCTCGTGCAGCACGAACGCCGACAGCACGGCGATGAGGATCGGCACCGAGAACTGGATCGCCGCCGTCTCGGCCAGCTGCAGCCATTGCAGTGCCGCGAAGTTCAGCGCCGTCATCGCCACCATCATCAGCGCGCGCAACCCTTGCAGCCGCCAGCTGGCCACGCGCACGAGCGCCGCGCCGCGCGTGGGCGCGAGGATCGCCGCCATCAGCACCCCGTGCAACGCGAAGCGCAGCCACACCACCTCGGCCACCGGCAGCGACTGCACCAGCCACTTCGCGCAGGCGTCGAGCACGGCGAAACAGAACGTCGCCAGCGACACCAGCGCGATGCCGAGGCGGCGCTGGCGGGCATCGGCGCTCAGCATCGCCTCATGCTAGCCGCGCTCGCGCACGCTTCATCCGCCGCGCTGCGGCCGCCGTAGACTGCGCTCCCGCCGATCGGGACTGCCATGCCAACCCAGGAGTGAAGCCGCCGTGATCCTCGAAGTCGCCGACATCCGCATCCAGCCCGGCCGGCAGGCGGCCTTCGACGAGGCCATCCAGCAGGGCCTCGCCACGGTGATCGCGCACGCCCGCGGCTTCAAGGGCTGGAAGGTCAACCGCGGCGTCGAGAGCCCCGAGCGCTACCTGCTGATGATCTTCTGGGAGACGCTGGAGGACCACACCGTGCACTTTCGCGGCGGGCCGCTGTTCGCCCAATGGCGCGCCATCGTCGGGCCGTTCTTCGCCGCGCCGCCGGTGGTCGAGCACTTCACGCTCGTGGGCAAGCACACGTGAACCGCGCCAATGGCGGCAGCCGCGCCGCTGCCGTGGCCGCTGCCGCCGCGCACTTCGACGACGGCAGCTTCGCGCGCGACCTGGCGCGCCGCGTCGCCATCCGCACCGAGAGCCAGGAGGCAGGCTCCTCGGCGGCGCTGCACGAGTACCTCGCCGGCGAGATCGGCCCGACGCTCGCCGCGCTCGGCTTCAGCCATCGCATCCACGCCAACCCGCAACCCGCGTACGGGCCGCTGCTGATCGCCGCGCGGCACGAGGGCGACGGGCTGCCCACGGTGCTCGTCTACGGCCACGGCGACGTGATCCGCGGCCAGGACGACAGGTGGAAGCGCGGCAAGGGCCCGTGGCAGCTGGCCGCCGAGGGCGAGCGCCTGTACGGCCGCGGCACCGCCGACAACAAGGGCCAGCACAGCATCAACATCGCCGCGCTGGCGCAGGTGCTCGCGGTGCGCGGCGGCCGGCTCGGCTTCAACGTCAAGTTCCTCGTCGAGACCGGCGAGGAGACCGGCTCGCCGGGGCTGGCCGCGACCTGCCAGCGCGAGCGCGAGGCGCTCTTCGCCGATGCGCTGATCGCCAGCGACGGCCCGCGCCTCAGGCGCGAGCGGCCCACGCTTTTCCTCGGCACGCGCGGCGTCGCCAACTTCGACCTCACGCTGACGCTGCGCGATGGCGCGCACCACTCGGGCAACTGGGGCGGCCTCTTGCGCAACCCGGGCACGGTGCTCGCCAACGCGATCGCCAGCATGGTCGACGGGCGCGGCCGCATCCTCGTGAAGGCGCTGCGGCCGCCGCCGATCCCGGCCAACGTGCGCGCGGCGCTGGCCGGCGTGGCGTTCGGCGGCGACCCCGGCGACCCGGCGATCGACCCCGGCTGGGGCGAGCCGGGCCTGACGCCCACCGAGCGCGTGATCGCCTGGAACACGCTCGAAGTGCTGGCCTGCCGCACCGGCAACCCGGAGCAGCCGATCAACGCGATTCCGCCGAGCGCGAAGGCGACGATGCACATGCGCTACGTCGTCGGCACCGATGTCTCGCGGCTGCGCGAAGTCGTGCGCGAGCACCTGGCGGCGCACGGCTTCGCCGACATCGAGGTGGGCGAGGTGGTGACGATGGCCGCGACTCGCCTGGACCCCGACAACGCCTGGGTGCGCTTCGCGCAAGCGAGCATCGAGCGCACGACCGGCGCGCCGCCGGTGCTGCTGCCCAACCTGGGCGGCTCGCTGCCCAACGACGTCTTCGCCGAGATCCTCGGCCTGCCGACGGTGTGGGTGCCGCACAGCTACCCGGCGTGCTCGCAGCACGCACCCGACGAGCACCTGCTGGCACCGGTGGCGCGCGAGGCGCTGCAGATCATGGCCGGCCTGTGGTGGGACCTGGGCGAGGAGGCGGCCTCGCTGCCGCGGCGGCCGCGGCACTGAGTCGGCTCCTCGGCGCGCGCGCGACGGTCGAGCGCGGCCGGCCCTGGAGCGCTACAGCTTCAACTCCAGCCGCAGCTGGAAGTTGGTGTAGCTCGGCCCGCGTGTGACCGCCGTCTCGCGCAGCGGCGTCCCCGCCGGCACGCGCGTGGGCAGCGAGCTGGCCGGCTGCTCGTAGTCGAACTCGGTGGTGCTCGCGTAGGCGCGCGGAGCGGCGTTGTTGGCCAGCACGCGCAGCGCCAGCGCGGGACTGAAGGTCCACAGCGCGAAGAGATCGACCACGCGCTTGCTGCTGACGACGATGGCGCGGTCTTCGGCCAGCTGCGTGCGGTAGCCCGGCACGATGTTGAGGTTGCCGCCCAGCGTCAGCGGCAGGCTGCGCAGCCGGTAGTCGGCACCGAAGTTCGCGCTCAACCGCGCCTGCTCGTCGAGGCGGTTGTCGGGGCCGGGAACGCCGGCGACGCGCGAGCGGTACACGGCGAGGTTGTGGCGCAGCTCCACGCGTGCCGCGTCGGCGACGAGCTGGTCGAGGCGGTACTTGGCTTCGAGCTCGAGCCCGGCCGTCGTGGCGTCGCCGATGTTCTGCTGCCGCGCCACCCAGCGCGGGAAGGCGCTCCACGACACCGTCTCCAGCGTCGTCACGCGGCGCATCAGGTCGCGCACGTGGCGGTAGAAGAGGTTCGCGCTGAGCAGGCCGCCGCCTTCGAGGTAGCGCTCGAACGCGAGGTCCAGGCCGATCGCGCGCTCGGGCTTCAGCTCGGGGTTGCCGGCGCTGTCGGGCGAGGTGGGGTCGTTGCTGCCGGCGCCCGGACCGGTGGCCGGCACGCGCTGGTTGATCGAAGGGCGCGCGATCAGGCTTTGCGTCGTCGGCGCGCGGTAGCTGCGCGTGAGCGACAGGCGCACCTGGTCGCGCCGGGCCGGGTCGGGCTTCCACAACAGGTGCACCAGCGGCGTCGTCACGCTGCTGGTGTTGGTGGGGTGGGTGCCGTCGCCGGCGTCGCCGTGCGTGCGCATGCCTTCCCAGCGCAGTCCGGCGTGGAAAGCCCAATGCGCGTCGAGGTTCCATTCGTCCTGCAGATACGCGGCCAGGCGCAGCGTCGAGGCCTCGAAGGTGTCGCCGAAGTCGGCCGCCTGCACGACGCCGTTGTCGGTGGTCACGCGCGTCTCGTCGCGGCGCACCGTCTCGAATTCGAGGCCACCAACGAGGCTGTGTTCGGCCGGTGCCGCCGCCGCAGCGGCACCGGCGCGCGGCGCGGCGCCGCCGTCCGCCGTGGCGGGCCCGGCGACCGCGACGCCACTGAACTTGGCCGTCAGGTTCAGCGAGCGCTCGCGCGTGGTGCCGGTGTCGTCGGCCGCTCGCGTGGGCGCCGCGACCCCGCTTTGGAACTCGGTGCGCTGCGTGTCGTAGGCCGAGCGCAGCATGCCGCCGCCGCCGGAGAGCTCCATGCGCACCACCGGGCTCAGGCGCTGCCGCCACTGGCCGCCCAGGCGCGCGTTGGTGAACCGGCTCGTCGTGTCGCTGCTGCCGCTGTCGTAGAAGCTCTCGCCGGGCAGCGGCGGCGGACTCTGCGTGCGCGTGAAGTCGCGGTCGGTGCGGCCTTCGTTGTGGAAGAGGTGCGGCGTCAGCACCAGGCTGTCGCCGCCTTCGGACAGGCGCCATTGCAGCCGCGACGTGAGCGCCAGCGCGCTGCGCTTGTCCACCGCGTGCAGCGTCGCGTCGGCCTGCTCGACGACGGTGCCGTCGTCGCGCCGCGCCAGCAGCGTCTGGCTTTCGCTGTCGGTGATGCGGCTGGGACGGAACAGGCCCAGCGACACGGTGTAGATGAAGTCGTCGACGCTGTCGTTGCGCGTCCAGTGCAGCCCCGGCGCGACGGCGCCGTTCTCGAAGCCGGCGCCGATGCGCAGGTCGTTCAGGCGCCGCCGGAAGCCCTCGCGCATGACGATGTTGATGGTGCCGGCGATGGCGCGGGCGCCGGTCTCCGCGGTGGGAGCGCGCAGGATCTCGATGCGCTCGATCTGCTCGGGCGTCAGCGAGTCGAGGCTGAAGCCGGGCGGCAGCCGCTGGCCGTCGATGAGCAGCTGCGTGTAGCCGCTGCCCAGCCCGCGCAGGCGCGGCGGCCCGCCGCGGCCGGGCGCGCCGGGCGTGGTCACGCCCGGCAGGCGGCGCAGCACCTCGGCGACGCTGGCGTCGCCGAACTTGTCGATCTCCTCGCGGCCGATGACGATGCGCGCGGCGGTGCTGCGCCGGCGGGCTTCGGTGTCGGCCTCGCGGCCGCCGCTGATCTCGATGCGCGTGGCACTGGCCGATGCGCTGGCGGCGGGCGCGCTGGCGGACCGCGCTGGCGCCGAGGCCGGCGTCGCAGGGGCCGAGGCCGCCGCTGAGGCCGCTGACGCCGCTGAGGCCGCCGAGGCCGCCGAGGCCGCAGCGGGGGCGGGTGCCGAGGCCGCCGCATCCGCGGCACGGGCGAGTTGGGCAAAGGCTGCCAGCGGGCAGGCCATCGCGGCGCACGCCAGCCCGAAGACGTGCGCCGCCAGACGCATGCGGCTCATGCGCGCCATTGTCCCGGAGGGCCGCGGCCGCGCCGCCGGCGCCGCGGCGAGCTTTTCCCAACTTCACCGAACCATCGCCGGCACGCCGGCCAGCGCCTTCGCTCGCTCGTTCGCGCCGGCGCGGGCCCGTTCGGCGGTCGGGCGCGTTGCGCCGGCGCCATGCGCACGCGGCCCGAGTTCACGCCAGCCGCCGCGCTGCCGCCGGTGCGCCGGCGATGCCGATGGCGTGCGGGCGATACTCGCCGGCCCTGCTCGCCGCCTTTGTCATGCAAGCCCACGGCCCGCCTGCCAGCCCGCTGCCCGAGGCGCGGGAGCAGCCCGACCACCACGATTCGCCCCCGGAGGATTCCGGGCCCGGCGTGCCGAGCACGGCGGTGCCGGCGCCGGCCGACCCGTTCGCCGACCTGCGTGCCAGCGGCGCACGCACGGTGGCGCTGACGGTCGGCGCACTCGGTGCCGTGCTGGCGCTGGCCTCGCTGGCCGAGCTGGCTTTCGTTGCCAGCCACGACGTGGCCAACAAGCGTGCCTTGCTCGGCGCCGCGCTGATCGCCGCGGCGGTGGTGGCCAACCGCCTGCGGCACCGTTACGCCAGCGCGGCGCTGGTGGGCCTCTTCGGCGCGGTGGTGGTGGGCCTCGCCTTCACGGCCTGGTCCACGGGGCTGGGGGTGCACATGGTCACCTTCGGCGGCGTGGCGCTCGTCATTGCCACGGCCGGCCCGGCCCTGGGCCCGCCGGGCGCGTACGGGCTGGCGCTGCTGTACCTGGTCGGCATCGGCACGCTGGCCTGGGGCGAGATGGCCGGCCTCATCCCGGGGCGCGAAGCGGCGATCCAGTTGCCGCTGGCCAGCCGCCTCGTCGGCCATGGCCTCGTGGCCGTGGCCGGGGTGCTGGCCGCGGCGCTGCTGTCGCACCTGGTCGAAGCGGCGCTGGCGCGCGCTTCGCGCGACCGCGAACGCCTGGCCGAACTGCTCGACCTGGGCAGCGACTGGACCTTCGAGCTCGACGCGCGCTCGCAGCTGACGGCGCTGTCGCCTTCGTTCGAGGCGCGCACCGGCTTCAAGCGCAGCGACTTCGCGCGCCTGGGCGAACCCGGGCAGCCCTACATCGTCGACGACGACAACTGGCGTGCTCTTCAGCAGGCACTGCGCGAGCGGCGGCCCTTCCGCGAGCTGCTGTGCACCTACGTCGGCCCGGGCGGCGCGCCGATGCATGCGCTGTTCTCGGGCACGCCGGTGTTCGACGGCGCCGGGCAGCACACCGGCTGGCGCGGCGTCGGCCGCAACGTCACCGCCGAGCGCGAGATGCTGCTGGCCCAGCGGCGCACCGAGACGCTCCTGAACCGCCTGTACGAAGCGAGCCCGGACGCCATCTGCGTCGGCCGCGCCAGCGACGGGCGCATCCTGCTGGCCAACGCCGGCTTCCTGAAGTTCACCGGCCTGACGCAGCGCGAGGTGGTGGGGCGCACGATCGGCGAGCTCCACCTGTGGCCCGACCTCGAGGAGCCGCGGCGCGTGCTGCGCGAGATCCGCGCCGGCGAAGGCAGCGTGCGCGACCTGCGCAGCACGGTGCGGTTGCGCGACGGCAGCCAGCGCGAGGTGCTGGTGACGGCCGCCGGCTTCGACAGCGAAGGCACGACATTGGCCGTGGTGACGCTGCGCGACGTGACCGAGATCGAGCGCGCGAGGCGCGAGAGCGACGCCATCCTCGACAACGCCGGCGTCGGCATCGCGCTCGTTCGGCTCGGCCGCCTGGAGCGCGTCAACGCGGCGCTGGAGGCGATGTTCGGCTGGGCGCCGGGCACGCTGGCCGGCGAGCGCACGAGCGTGCTGCTGCCGCCCGTGACGGCACGCGACGACGCGGCTCGCGCGCCGCAGGAAGTGCTCGACGACGAGCGCGAAGTGACGCGCCGCGACGGCCGGCGCATCCGCGTGCACCTGCACGCGCGGCCCGTGGACGCCAGCCAGCCGCTGGCACGCGGCACGATCTGGGTGATGGAGGACGTGACCGAGCGCCGTGCCGACGAGCGCGCACTGGCCGAGGCCAAGCGCGACGCGGAGGCGGCCAACGACGCCAAGAGCGCCTTCCTGGCGACGATGAGCCACGAGATCCGCACGCCGCTGAACGGTGTCGTCGGCCTGGCGCGGCTGCTGCAGGACGACAAGCTCGACGGCTCGCGCCGCGCCGAGTACCTGGCGCACCTGGCCGATTCGGCCAAG
Source organism: Rubrivivax sp. (assembly GCA_016790425.1). GTDB lineage: Bacteria > Pseudomonadota > Gammaproteobacteria > Burkholderiales > Burkholderiaceae_C > Rubrivivax. Next base: position 12,700 of record JAEUPF010000099.1, on the reverse strand, counting down.
CTGCTCTCGGGCATCGTCTCCAACGTGCTCGACCTGTCGAAGATCGAGTCGGGGCGGCTGCAGATCGAGCGCATCGAGTTCGACCTGCACGAACTGCTGCACGCCACCTTCGCTGCCTTCGCCGCGCTCGGCCAGGAACGGGGCCTCGCGATGCGCTGCGACCTCGACCCCGCGCTGCCGCGGCTGCTGCGCGGCGACCCGGTGCGGCTGCGCCAGATCGTCGCCAACTACCTGAGCAACGCGCTGAAGTTCACCGAGCGCGGCGGCATCTCGCTCACCGCCGTGCCCGCCGGGGGCGAGCGCGTGCGCGTTGCCGTGCGCGACAGCGGCCCGGGCGTCTCCGCGGCGCTGCAGGGGCGCCTGTTCGAGCCGTTCCTGCAGGCCGACAGCTCGACCACGCGGCGCTTCGGCGGCACGGGTCTGGGCTTGTCGATCTGCCGCCAGCTGGCGCGGCTGATGGGCGGCGAAGTGGGCGTCGAGAGCAGCGAAGCGGGCGAAGGCAGCGTCTTCTGGGCCGAGTTGCCGCTGCCGGCCGTGGCCACCGCAGTGCCCGAGGCCGCGGCGAGCGCGGCTGGCGCGGAGGCCGCTGCCGCAGCCGGCGCGGCCGGAAGCAGCAGCCGCGGCAGCGCCGGCGCGGCGGGCCACGCGCCCCTGGCCCCGGAACCGCTGCGTGGCCTCACCGTGCTGGTGGCCGAGGACAACGCGGTGAACATGCTCATCGTCGTGGCCATGCTCCAGCGGCTGGGCGCCGAGGTCGTGCAGGCCGGCGACGGCGAGGAGGCGCTGCTGGCGGCGAAGGCGCACGCGGCACAGCTGGACGCGGTGCTGATGGATCTGCACATGCCCGGCCGCGACGGCCTGGCCGCCACGCGGGCGCTGCGCGCAGAAGCGCCGACCGCAAGCCTGCCGGTGTACGCCTTCTCGGCCGCGGTGCTGGAGCACGAGCGCCGGGCTGCCCAGGCAGCGGGGATGGACGGCTTCATCGCCAAGCCGGTGGAGACGGCCGAGTTGCTGCGCTTGCTGGGGCCGCTGGCCGCGAAGCGGCAGGCGCAGTTGCGCGCGGGCTTGCCGCTGCAGCTGCAACTGCCTTTGCCCTTGCAGGCCGCCGCGTCGGCCGCGGCGCTGCCCTGAGCGGGCGGGCAGCCCGCCGCGCCGTCGCGACCCGGCCGCCGCCCGGCACCGCGCCAGCCGCCGCTTCGCGTGCGCCCTCGCGCGGCGCCCCGTTCACGGGCGCTCCAAGGCGGTGCGCCGCGCCCCGTATCAATGCGCGTGCGCACCCGGATGTGGCGCACGCCATCGCCCCGGTGCGCACCGTCGCGGCCCGCCGCTTGCTTCCGTGCTGCCGGCTTGCCTCGACAACGCGCGGAGGAGAGATCCCTTGGACCCACTCAAGCAGGGCTCGGACGCCCTCTTCATCCTGCTGGGCGCCGTGATGGTGCTGGCCATGCACGCGGGCTTCGCCTTTCTCGAGCTGGGCACCGTGCGCAAGAAGAACCAGGTCAATGCGCTGGTCAAGATCCTCGCCGACTTCTCGGTCTCGACGATCGCCTACTTCTTCGTCGGCTACCTGGTCGCCTACGGCACCAGCTTCATGATCGGCGCCGAGGCGCTGGCGGCGAAGAACGGCTACGAGCTGGTCAAGTTCTTCTTCCTGCTCACCTTCGCCGCCGCCGTGCCGGCCATCGTCTCGGGCGGCATCGCCGAGCGGGCGCGCTTCGGGCCGCAGCTCGTCGCCAGCGCCGTGCTCGTGGGCGTGATCTACCCCGTCTTCGAAGGCATCGCCTGGAACCAGCGCTTCGGCGTGCAGGGCTGGATCAAGGGCGTCACCGGCGCCGAGTTCCACGACTTCGCCGGCAGCGTGGTCGTGCACGCGGTGGGCGGCTGGATCGGCCTGGCCGCGGTGCTGCTGATGGGGCAGCGCACCAACCGCTACCGCAAGGACGGCGCGATGAGTGCGCACCCGCCGTCGAGCATCCCCTTCCTGGCGCTGGGCGCCTGGGTGCTGACGGTCGGCTGGTTCGGCTTCAACGTGATGAGCGCCCAGACGATCGACAAGATCTCGGGCCTGGTGGCGGTGAACTCGCTGATGGCGATGGCCGGCGGGACGCTGGTCGCGGTGGCACTGGGCAGGAACGACCCCGGCTTCGCGCACAACGGGCCGCTGGCCGGGCTGGTGGCCGTCTGTGCCGGCTCCGACGTGATGCACCCGGTGGGCGCGCTCGTCACCGGCGGCGTGGCCGGCGCGATCTTCGTCGTCCTGTTCACGCTGACGCAGAACCGCTGGAAGATCGACGACGTGCTCGGCGTGTGGCCGCTGCACGGCCTGTGCGGCGCCTGGGGCGGCATTGCCTGCGGGATCTTCGGGCTCACGGGGCTGGGTGGGCTCGGTGGCGTGAACCTGGGCGCGCAGTTGATCGGCACGCTGATGGGCGTGGCCTGGGCGCTGCTCACCGGTGCGCTGCTGTATGGCGCGCTCAAGGCCACCGTGGGCCTGCGCCTGACCGCCGAGCAGGAACACGAAGGGGCCGACCTCTCGGTGCACAAGATCGGCGCGACGCCGGAGCGCGAAGCGGCCTGGTAGCTGGCCGAGGCCGACTTGCCGTGCCCCGGGGAGGACAAGTGCCGGTGCTCGCCAAGGACACCGGGTGCTCGCCTCGGCGAGGTAAAGGGGGCATTCGGGCGCCCTGCGAGCGAAGCGAAGCCGGGCGGCCGAAAGAGGACACGAGCAGAGGCGAGCACCCGGCGTCCTTGGCGCGCCACCACCTTTGGCGCGCGACATCCCGTGGCGTGCCACCGCCTCGGCGCGTGAGCACCTCGGGCGCCAGATTCCGCTTCAGGCCGCCGCGGCGCGGTACCCGCGCGGCACTGCCGCCAGCAGCCGCTTCGTGTACTCCTCGCGCGGCGCGGCGAGGATCTGCTCGGCGCTGGCCTGCTCGACGACCACGCCGTCCTTCATCACCAGCACCTCGTCGCTGATGAAGCGCACCACCGCGAGGTCGTGGCTGATGAAGACATAGGCGAGGCCGAGGTCGTCCTGCAGATCTTTCAGCAGGTTCAGCACCTGCGCCTGCACGCTCACGTCCAGCGCACTCACCGCCTCGTCGAGCACCAGCACTTCGGGTTCCAGGGTCAGGCAGCGCGCGATGGCCACGCGCTGGCGCTGGCCGCCGCTGAACTCGTGCGGGTACTTGCCGAAGGCGCGGCCGTCCAGGCCCACCTTCTCGAGCAGGGCGCGGGCGCGCTGCTCGCGCTCGGGCGTGTCGGCGCCGATGCCGTGGATGGCCATCGGCTCCACCAGCGTCTGGCCGATCGTGAAGCGCGGGTTGAGGCTGGCGTACGGGTTCTGGAAGACGATCTGGATGCGCCGGCGCATCGCCTGGCGCTCGCGGTCGCCGAGCGTGAGCAGGTTGCGGCCGTCGAAGATCACTTCGCCGCGGGTGGGCTCGTGCAGGCGCAACAGCGTCAGCCCCATCGTCGTCTTGCCCGAGCCCGATTCGCCCACCACGCCCAGCGTGTGGCCCCTGCGCAGCGCGAAGTTCACGCCCTGCACGGCCTTGAACTCGCGCTTGCCGAACAGGCCCTCCTTCAGCCAGAAGCTCTTGGCGAGCGACCGCACTTCCAGCACCACCGGTGCGTTCGGATCCTTCGGCTTCGCGGGGCGCGAAGAGGAGGAGGCAGCGACCGGGGTGGATCGCGCGGAAGGCGCGGAAGGCGCGGAAGGCGCGGAACCGGCCGCCGCCGCGGCATCGCTGCCCGCGCGCTCGCCGCGGGCCGCCGCCATGTGGTCGTCGATCACCATCAGCCGCGCCGCGTTGCCGCTCAGGCTCGGGCGGCAGGCGAGCAGCGCCTTCGTGTAGTCGTCCTGCGGCCGGCTGAAGATGCGCACCGCCGGCCCCTGCTCGCGCACGATGCCGTTGCGCATCACCACCACATGGTCGGCAATCTCGCCGACCAGCGCGAGGTCGTGGCTGATGAAGAGCACGCTCATGCGGTGCTCGCGCTTCAGGCGCGCCAGCAGCTCGAGGATCTGGCGCTGGATCGTCACGTCCAGTGCCGTCGTCGGCTCGTCGGCGATCAGCAGCTTGGGCTCGCAGGCGAGCGCCATCGCGATCATCACCCGCTGCTGCTGGCCGCCGCTCATCTCGTGCGGATAGCTCGCCAGCCGCCGCTTCGGCTCGGGGATGCCCACTTCGCCCAGCAGCGCCTCGGCGCGCTTCAGGGCTGCGCCGCGCGAGAGGCCCAGGTGCTTCATCAGCGGCTCGCACAACTGGCGGCCGACATCGAACACCGGATTGAGCGAACTCATCGGGTCCTGGAAGACGCAGGCGATCTCGCGCCCGCGCAGCCGCTGCAGCTGCGACACCGGCAGTTGCAGCAGGTCCTGGGCGGCGCCGGCCCCGGCGGACTCGCCGCCTTGCCAGACGATGCGGCCGCTGCGCTGGGCGTTCTCGGGCAGCAGGTTCAGCACCGACATCGCGGTGACGCTCTTGCCCGAGCCCGATTCGCCCACCAGCGCCAGCGTGCTGTTGGCGGCGATGTCGAAGCTGACTCCTTGCACCGCCTCGGCGACGACGCCGTGGCCCATGCGGAAGCCGACCTTCAGGTCCTGGATCGACAGCAACGGCAACGACATCGCCCGCTACTCCAGCCCGCGCAGCTTCGGGTCGAGCGCGTCGCGCCAGGCGTCGGCCATCAGCGAGAACGCGGTGACGAACACCGCCATGAACAGCGTGGCGGTGGCGAGCTGCCACCAGTGGCCGAGGATCAGCTCGCTTTGCGCCTCGGCCAGCATCGTGCCCCAGCTCACCTGGTCGACGCGCACGCCCAGGCCCAGGTACGACAGGATCACCTCGGCCTTGATGAAGCCCACCACCAGCAGGCCCAGGCGCACGAGGATGACGTGGCTGACATTGGGCAGGATGTGCCTGAACATGCGGCTGCCGGCGGAAGCGCCGATGGCCTCGGCGGCGCGCACGTACTCGCGCGAGCGGTGCTTCATGAACTCGGCGCGCACCTGGCGGTACATGCCGGTCCAGCCGGTGAGCGCGAGGATGATCACCACGCTCTGCACGCCGCGCCCCACCACCGCGGCAAAGGCAAAGATGAGCAGGATGTTGGGGATGCTCTCGAAGACGTTGTAGAGCCACTCGAGGAAGTCGCCCACCTTGCCGCCGAAGAAGCCGCCCAGCGCCCCGATGAGCGTGCCGAGCGCCGTGGCCGCCAGCGCCGCGGCGACGCCGACGAACACCGAGATCTCGGTGCCCTTGATGGCCTTGGCCAGGACGTCGCGGCCGAGGCGGTCGGCGCCGAAAGGCAGCGTCTCGCGCTTGGGCTTCTCGGCGGTCTGGAACTGGCGCGCGCGCTCGTCCCACTCCTTGTAGCGCGGCGCCAGCGGGTCGATGTCGGAGAGGTCGACGTTGGGGCCCTTGGGCTGCTCCACCGCGCCGGTGGCCTGCGGCGGCGCCGGGCCCATCAGCGTGGGCGGCGCGTTCGGCACGCCGACCTCGTCCTGCCACTGGCCCGCGACGAGGCCCACGGCGGCCAGCGCGATGAGCGCGATGAACGCGAGCACGATCACCATCGACCAGTAGCCGACGCGGTCACCCTTGAAGCGGCGCCAGGCGGCGTGCCAGACGCCTTCGCTCTTTTGCTGCGCGTCGTCCAGCGCGGCGGCGGCCGCCGACGAGGCGGGGAGGACGGCGCTCATCGCCCGTTGCCTCCGCTCACTTGAGCACCACCCGCGGGTCGGCGAGCTTGTACGCCAGGTCGGTGGCGAGGTTGATCACCATCGTCAGCACCGCCAGGTAGATCGTCACCGCCTGGATGACCGGGAAGTCGCTGCGGTTCACCGCCAGCAGCACTTCGCGGCCGAGGCCGGGGATCGAGAAGAACACTTCGATGAGGAAGCTGCCGACGAAGATGCCCGGCAGCTGCAGCCCGATGTTGGTGAGGATCGGGATCAGCGCGTTGCGCAGCACGTGCCGGAACAGCACGACGCCTTCGGTCATGCCTTTGGCGCGCGCCGTGCGCACGTAGTCCTGGCCGAGCTCGTCGAGCAGGAAGCTGCGGTACAGGCGCGTCTGCGGCGCCACCCCCACCGCCACCGCCAGCAGCACCGGCAGCGGCACGTAGACGAGCAGGTTCGTCAGCGTGCTGTCGCTCCAGCCTTGCACCGGGAACCAGCCGAGCTGGAAGCCGAACAGGTACTGGCCGATGATCACGTAGACGAGGAAGCTGATCGACAGCGCCACCGTGGTGGCGACCATGATCGCGCGGTCGGTGAGCGAGCCGCGCCGGTAGGCCACCCACATCGCGATCGGCAGCGCCAGCAGCGCGTCGAGCACGAGGATGGGCACCATCACCGTCAGCGTCGCCGGCAGCCGCGTGGCGAAGAGGTTGCTCACCGCCTCGTTCGTCGCCCAGCTCTTGCCCCAGTCGAAGGTGACGATCTGCTTGACGAAGACCCACAGCTGGAACCACACCGGCTCGTCCAGCCCGAGCGTCTGCCGGATGGCCTTGATCTGCTCGGGGCTGGCATTGAGGCCGCCGAGCACTTCCGCCGGATCGCCGCCGAAGGTCTTGAACAGGAAGAACACCAGCAGCACGACCCCCGCGAGCGTGGGGATCATCTGCCAGAGGCGGCGAAGGAGATAGGCTGTCATCGGCGGGGCAAGGATGCGCGAGTTTAGGTGCGGCACTGCGGGCTCCGGCCGGGGGTTTTCCGTCGTCGGCGGCCGCGGGCTGGCCATAGACTCTGCGCCTCGCCTGGCACCGAGGCCTGCATGAGAACGACTTTCCGGCGAGCGCTCGCCACCACCTTCGCAACGGGTGCGTTGCTGCTGGGTGCGGCCGCGCCGGCCTGGGCCGAGGCGGCTTCCGGCACGGCCGCCTCGACCGCCGGCAGCGGTGCAGCGGCCCCCAAAGTCCTGCGTTATGCCTTCCTGATCGCCGAGACCACGTTCGACCCCGCGCGGGTGTCCGACCTGTACTCGCGCACCGTGCTCGCCGGCATCTTCGACGCGCCCTACGAGTGGGAATTCCTCGCCGATCCCACGCGCATGCGGCCGGCCACGGCGGCGGCGATGCCCGAGGTCAGCGACGACTTCAAGACCTTCACCATCCGCCTGAAGCCGGGCATCTTCTTCGCCGACGACCCGGCGTTCAAGGGCGCCGACGGCCGCCCGGTCCGCCGCGAACTGGTCGCCGAGGACTACGTCTACAGCATCAAGCGCCACTACGACCCGCGCTGGTCCAGCCCCAACCTGTACCTGCTGGAGAACGCGAAGATCCTGGGCCTTTCCGAGTTGCGCAAGAAGGCCATCGACGGCAAGGTGCCGTTCGACTACGACGCGCCGGTGGAGGGCCTGCGCGCGCTCGACCGCTACACGCTGCAGATCCGGCTCGGCGTGCCGACGCCGCGCTTCATGCACAACTTCACCGACGGCTCGTTCCTCGGCGCGGTGGCGCGCGAGGTGGTGCAAGCCTACGGCGACAAGGTCGGCGAGCACCCGGTGGGCACGGGGCCGTATCGCCTGGCCGAGTGGAAGCGCAGTTCGCGCATCGTGCTGGAGCGCAACCCCAACTACCGCGAGGTGTTCTACGACGAGAAGCCGCCGCCCGGCGCCGACGCCGCGCTGGCGCGGCTGGCGGCGCAGTGGCAGGGCCGCCGCCTGCCGTTCCTCGACCGCGTCGTCATCTCCATCATCGAGGAGCCGCAGCCGCGCTGGCTGGCCTTCCTCAACGAAGAGCACGACCTGCTGGACAACCTGCCCTTCGAGTTCGCCGGCACGGCGATTCCGAACAACCGCCTGGCGCCGAACCTGGCCAGGAAGGGCATCACGATGACGCGCACCGCGCGGCCCGACGTGGCGATGTCGTTCTTCAACATGGAGCACCCTCTGGTGGGCGGCTACGAGCCGCACAAGGTGGCGCTGCGCCGCGCCATCAGCCTGGGCGTGGACGTCGAGCGCGAGATCCGCCTCGTTCGCCGCGGCCAGGCCATCGTCGCGCAGGGGCCGATGGCGCCCACCACCTACGGCTACGACCCGGCGTTCAAGTCGACGCTGTCGGAATTCAACCGCGCCCGCGCCAAGGCGCTGCTGGACATGCACGGCTACGTCGACCGCAACGGCGACGGCTGGCGCGAGCAGCCCGACGGGCAGCCGCTGGTGCTGCGCTACGCCACGCAGCCCGACCAGCAAAGCCGCCAGCTCATCGAGCAGTGGCAGAAGAACATGACCGAGATCGGCCTGAAGATCGAGTTCGACGCGCAGAAGTGGCCCGAGAACCTGAAGGCCAGCCGTGCCGGCAAGCTGATGATGTGGGGCGTCGGCTGGCTCGCCGGCGCGCCCGACGCCGACACCTTCCTCGCGCTGGGCTACGGGCCGAACAAGGGCGGCGCCAACCACTCGCGCTTCAACCTGCCGGCCTTCGACGCGCTGTACGAGCGGCAGCGGCAGCTGCCCGACGGGCCCGAGCGGCTGGCGGTGATGCAGGACGCGGCGCGCCTGATGGTGGCGTACATGCCGTACAAGTTCCACGTGCACCGCTTCGTCACCGACCTCGCGCATCCGTGGGTGCTGGGCTACCAGCGCAACAACTACGTGCGCGAGTTCTGGAAGTACGTGGACATCGACGCTGCCGAGCTGCAACGGCGCGGCGGCGGCGCGCCGGACTGAGCGCGCCGCGGCGAGCGCTCCGCATCTCGAACGAAAGGCCCGTCATGAAGCGCCGCGACACCCTGGCCCGGCTGGCGCTCGGCGCTGCCGCGACGACGCTGCCGCCGCTGGCGGCGGCGCAGCGGCCCGCCCCCGCAAGCGCGGCCGCCGCCGCGAACGGGGCGGCCGAGGCGCCGCGCGTTCTGCGCTACGCGATCTCGGCGGCCGAGACATCGTTCGACCCGGCGCAGATCAACGACAACACCTCGCGCACGATCACCTCGCACATCTTCGAGTCGCGGTACTGCTACGACCACCTGGCGCGGCCGCCGGTGCTGGTGCCGCTGGTGGCCGACGGCGAGCCGCTGGCCGAGGACGAGTTCAGGCGCTGGACCTTCAAGGTGCGGCCGGGCATCCACTTCGCCGACGACCCCGCCTTCAAGGGCGGCAGGCGCGAGCTCGTCGCCGCCGACTTCCTCTACGCGATCAGGCGCTATGCCGACCCGGTGCTGAAAAGCCCGCTATGGGCGAGCGTGGAGAACTTCAAGGTCCTGGGGCTGGCCGAGCTGCGCAAGGAGGCGCTGGAGAAGAAGGCGCCGTTCGACTACGACCGGCCGCTGCCGGGCATGACGCTGCTCGACCGCTACACCTTTCAGGTCCATCTGGCCGAACCGCGCCCGCGCTTCAAGGAGAACATGGCCGTGCCCGACCTCTTCGGCGCCGTGGCGCGCGAAGTGGCCGAGGCCTATGGCGACAAGATCGGCGAGCACCCGGTGGGCACGGGGCCGTTCCGCCTGGCGCAGTGGCGGCGCAGCTCGCGCATCGTGCTCGAACGCAACCCGAACTACCGCGAGCGTGCCTGGGACTGCCGGCCGGCCGCCGACGACGCCGAGGGGCAGGCCCTGGCGGCGCGGCTGCGCGGCAAGCGGCTGCCACTGGTGGACCGCGTCGAGATCGCCATCATCGAGGAGGCGCAGCCGCGCTGGCTCGCCTTCGTCAACGGCGAGCACGACTTCCTCGACCGCCTGCCGCCCGAGTTCGCCAGCATCGCGATTCCCGGCCACAAGGTGGCGCCGCACCTGGCGAAGAAGGGCGTGCGCGGCGCCATCACGCTGCAGTCGGACGTCACCTTCTACTACTTCAACATGGAGGACCCGGTCGTCGGCGGCCTCGAGCCGGCGAAGGTGGCGCTCAGGCGCGCCTTCGGCCTGGCCATCGACACCGAGCGCGAGATCCGCCTGATGCGCCGTGGCCTGGCCATCCCCGCGCAAGGGCCGATCGTGCCGCACACCACCGGCTACGACCCGAAGTTCAAGAGCGAGATGAGCGAGTACAGCCCGAGCCGCGCCAAGGCGCTGCTCGACCTGCACGGCTACGTCGACCGCGACGGCGACGGCTGGCGCGAGAAGCCCGACGGCACGCCGCTGACGCTGGAGATCTCGACGCTGCCCGAGCAGGTGTACCGCCAGTTCAACCAGCTGCTCAAGCGCGACATGGACGCGATCGGCGTGCGCGTCGTCTTCAAGATCGCCACCTGGCCCGAGAACCTGAAGGCCGGCCGCGCCGGCAAGCTGCAGATCTGGTCGCTGTCGTCGCTCGGTTCGGGCGGCGACGGCCAGGGCATGATCACCCGCTACTACGGGCCGCAGGCCGGCAACCAGAACTTCCCGCGTTTCAGGCACCCGCGCATGGACGCCATCCACGAGCGCATGACGGTACTGCCCGACGGGCCCGAGCGCCAGGCGCTGTTCGCCGAGGCGTGCAAGATCGCCATCGCCTACATGCCCTACAAGTTCCAGGTGCACCGTCTGGTGGCCGACCTGATGCACGCCAGCGTCGTCGGCTATCGCCGGCCGGCCTACTGGAACGGCTGGTGGCAGTACGTCGACGTGACGCCGGGGCCGAGCCCGGCTTGAAGGGCATGAAGGAAGTCGTGGCGCGGCCGATCCCGCAGCCGCGGCGCCGGCGGCGTCGTTCGCCGTGAAGCGGCGCCAGGTCCTCGCCGGGGCCGGGGCCGCGGGCGCGTGGCCGCTGTCGCCGCGCGCGCTGGACTCGCGCAGCGGCGCACCGGGCGAGAAGGTCTTCCGCTACGCCTTCAACTTCGCCGAGACCGGCTTCGACCCGCCGCGCGTCTCGGACCAGTCGTCGATTCGCGTGCTGGCGCACATCTTCGAGCCGCCGCTCACGTGGGACCTGCTGGCGCGGCCGGTGAAGCTGGTGCCGCTGGTGGCCGCGGCGCTGCCCGAGGTCAGCGACGACCACCGCCGCTTCGTCTTCACGATCCGCCCGGGCATCTTCTTCGCCGACGACGCGGCCTTCGGCGGGCGGCGGCGCGAGCTGGTGGCGGCGGACTTCGTCTTCACGATCAAGCGCTTCTTCGACCCGGCGCTGCGCAGCGAGTGGCTGTACCAGTGGGAGAACGCGAAGATCCTCGGCCTCACCGAGCTGCGGCGGCGCGTCATCGCACAGAAGAAGCCGTTCCCCTACGACGAGGACGTGCCGGGCCTGCGGGTGCTGGACCGCTACCGCTTCGAGGTGCGGCTGGCCGAGCCGGCGCCGCGCCTGGCGCACGATTTCGCCTCGCCGACGCTGGCCGGTGCCGTGGCGCGCGAAGTGGTCGAGCGCTACGCCGCCGACCCGCAGGCGCACCCGGTGGGAACCGGGCCCTTCATGCTGCAGCAGTGGCGGCGCGCCTCGCGCATCGTGCTGGTGAGGAATCCGCGCTTTCGCGAGCAGCGCTTCGCCGGCGACGCGCCCGACGGCGACGCGGCCGCGGCGGCCGTCGCGCGGCGGCTGGCCGGTGCGCGCGCCCCGCTCGTCGACCGGCTGGAGTTCGACATCATCGAGGAGTCGCAGCCGCGCTGGCTCGCATTCCTCAACGGCGAGCACGACGCCGTGCAGGTGCCGGTGGACCTGGCGATGCTGGCGGTGCCGGGCGGACGGCTGGCGCCGTATCTCGCGCATCGTGGCGTGCAGCACGACCGCCAGTTGGCGCCCAGCGTCACGCACACGTTCTTCAACTTCGACGACCCGGTGGTGGGCGGCTACACGCCCGAGAAAGTGGCGCTGCGCCGCGCCATCATGCTCGCCTACGACAGCGCGCTCGAGGCGCGGCTCGTGCGCAGCGGCCAGGCCGTCGCCGCGCAGAGCCTGATCCCGCCGGGCTGCTACGGCGCCGACCCCGGGATGGTGAGCGAAATGAGCTGCCCGAGCGCCGCGCGCGCTGCGGCCTTGCTCGACCTGTACGGCTACGTCGACCGCAACCGCGACGGCTGGCGCGAAGGGCCCGAAGGCCGGCCGCTGGCGCTGCGCATCGCCTTCCCGCAGGACCAGCGTTCACGCCGCGTCAGCGAACTGTGGCTGAAGCGAATGAGCGCCGTCGGCCTGCGCACCCGCTTCGAGGTGGCGCCGTTCGGCGAGCTGATCCGCAAGTCGCTGGCCGGGCAGCTGATGATGTGGGGCTTCACCTGGGGCGCCGCCGCGCCCGACGGCGACTTCTTCCTTGGCCTGGCCTACGGCCCCAATGCCGAACAGAGCAACGACGCCCGCTTCAGGCTGGCGGCTTTCGACCGCCTCTACGAGCGCCAGCGGGTGCTTCCCGACGGACCCGAGCGGCTGGCGCTGATGCGCGCGGCGAACAAGCTGATGCTCGCCTATGTGCCCTACATCGCGCACCTGCACGAGATCACCAACGACCTGCTGCATGCCCACGTGCGCGGGCCGATGCGCCACCCGTTCAACCGTGACTGGTTCCGCTGGGTCGACGTGGGGCCGGCGCCGGGATGACCAGGCGCGGCGCCGATCGCAGGCGGTGCTGACCGGCGCCCGCAACGAAAAAGGCGGCCTTGCGGCCGCCCGATCCTGCGCCGAGGCTTCCCTCGCGGGCGGCTGCTGCGGGCTACTGCGCCCGCGAGACGATCGTCACGCGCCGGTTCTCGGGCGCGGCGATGTTGGTCTTGTTCAGGAGGTTGCTCGAGCCCTTGCCCACCGCGTCGACGCGGCCGGCGTCCAGGCCATGGCGGCTGATGAGGTAGGTGCGCACC
>JAEUPF010000133.1 GCA_016790425.1 Rubrivivax sp. | reverse complement strand
AGCTGCCAGCCGCCCGTGCCAAAGCCGGTCTTGAGCTTGGTGATGCACACCTTGCCGGGGCCGACCCCGACCTTGGTCGCGTCGGCGCCCCAGTTCTCCAGGTCGATCACCGCCTCGGGCGTGGCCACGTTGCCGGCGATGACGAAGGCCTGCGGCAGCTTCGCCTTGATGTGCTCGATCGCCTTGCGCACGCTGTCGGCGTGCCCGTGCGCGATGTCGATCGTGATGTAGTCCGCACCGACGCCCTCGGCCGCCAGGCGGTCGATGACGGCGAAGTCGGCCGCCTTGACCCCCGAGCTCAGCGAGACGAAGTGCCCCTTGTCGCGCATCTGCCGCGCGAAGGCCACGCTGTCGAGGTCGAAGCGGTGCATCACGTAGAAGTGCCCGCCGGCGGCCAGGAACTCGGCGATCGGCGCGTCGATCACGGTCTTCATGTTCGAAGGCACCACCGGCAGCACGAAGCGGCGGCCGCCGAACTCGACCGATGGGTCGCACTCGGCGCGGCTTTGCACGCGGCACTTGCGCGGCAGCAGCAGGATGTTGTCGTAGTCGAAGATCTCCACGGCTGCCTCGCCTCTTTCTCGATCACTTGCGCCGGAAACGAAAAACCGGGCCACGAGTGGTCGATGCCACGCGCGCCCGGTGCCGAATTCTACCCGGGGCGGCCGACCCGGGCCGGCACCGACCGGCAGCGCCGCTCAAGCCGGCGAATGCGGCAACCGATATGGGCGGGGAGCACCTTCATGGCTTCCCCTCCTCAACTGCTGCCACCGGACAACCGGCCGCAGGTCGTGACCAGCGCGCGCCGTTTCGGCGAGCGGGCCCGTGACCGCCTCAGCGCCTGGCTGACCGGCGGCCGCAGCACCGCCGTCCTGCGGCGGCTGAAAGCGACCGAAGCGCGCCTGGCGCAGGCCGAGGCGCGCCTGCAGACGCTGTTCGGCAGCAGTGCCGACGCCTTGCTGCTGTGCGACGCCCATGGCCTGATCGTCGCCTGCAACGACGCCGCGTGCCGCCTGATGCAGCGGCACGCCAGCGAACTGCGGGGCACGGCGTGCCGCGACCACGTGCAGCAGCCGCCCGCGGCCGACGGCGACGCGGCGCTGCGCAACGGCGAGGCCACCGTGCACCGCGACGACGGCAACGTCCCCATCGAGCTGCACTTCGCGCCGCTGGCGGGCGCCGCCGGCGCGCGCGAACCGGACTGGCTGGTGCGCCTGCGCGACCTGTCGGACCGGCGCGAGGCGCAGGACCGCCTCGTGCAGCTGGCCAACTTCGATAGCCTCACCGGCCTGCCGAACCGGGCGCTCTTCCGCAGCCGGCTGGAGCGGGCGATGCAGCGCGCGCAGCGCAGCGGCCGCGCGATGGCGCTGATGTTCCTGGACCTCGACCGCTTCAAGGTCATCAACGACAGCCTCGGTCACGAAGCCGGCGACCGCCTGCTGCAGCAGGTGGCCGGCGTGCTGACGGCCAGCCTGCGCGGCACCGACTCGGTGGCACGGCTGGGCGAGGACAGCGGCTACACCGTCTCGCGCCTGGGCGGCGACGAGTTCACCGTCATCGCCGAGAACGTCGGCGACGCCGGCGATGCGGCGCTCGTCGCGCAGCGCCTGCTCGATGCGCTGGCCGTGCCCATCGCCATCGGCGCCGAGGAGGTCGTCGTCTCGGCCAGCATCGGCATCTCGATGTACCCCGAGGGCGTCGTCGACCTCGAACGCCTGCTGCGCCAGACCGACATGGCGATGTACCGCGCCAAGTCGCTCGGGCGCGGCGTGTACTGCTTCTTCAGCGAAGACCTCAACGCAGCGGTGAGCGCCCGGCTGTCGCTGGAGAGCGCGCTGCGCCGCGCCGCCGAGCGCCACGAGTTCGAGTTGTACTACCAGCCGAAGGCGCGCCTGGCCGACGGCCACATCACCGGCGTCGAGGCGCTGCTGCGCTGGCATTCGCCGGGCCGCGGCATGGTCAGCCCCGACCGCTTCATCGGCGTGCTCGAGGACACCGGGCTCGTGCTGCCGGTGGGCGCCTGGGTCATCCGCACCGCCTGCGCGCAGCTCGCCGCCTGGGACTCGATCGGCCTGCCGCGGCTGCGCATGGCCATCAACCTCTCGGCGCGCCAGGTGCGGCACGCCCACCTGGCCTCGCTGGTCGAGGACACCTTGCGCGAGTACGGCATCGAGCCGGCGCGGCTGGACATCGAGCTGACCGAGTCGATGCTGATGGAGGACAGCGAAGCCACGCGCGCGCTGCTGGCCGACTTCGCGCGCATCGGCGTGCGCATCGCGCTGGACGACTTCGGCACCGGTCACAGCTCGCTGTCGTACCTGAAACGCTTCAACGTCAACACGCTGAAGGTCGATCGCTCCTTCGTCAGCGCGCTGCCCGACAGCGGCGAGGACCGCGCCATCGCGCAGGCGGTGATCGTGATGGCGCGCAGCCTGGCCATGACCACCGTCGCCGAGGGCGTGGAGACGGCGGCGCAGCTGCAGGCCTTGGGCGAGATGGGATGCGACGAGGTGCAGGGCTACCTGATCGGCCGCCCGCTGCCGGCCGGCGACTTCGCGCCCTGGCTGGCTGAGCGGGTGCACCGCGAGAACCTGCGCCGGCTGTCGCTCACCGCGGCCGGCGCGATACCGACCATGGAGCGCATCGACATCGAGCTCGAAGCGGCCGCGCCGCCCGGCGCCACCGTGGCTGCCATCGCCGGCGGGGCGCACCGCGCCGGGCAGGGCAGCGAGCCCGGCGCCCGGGCCGGGCCGCAGGAGCGCCGCCAGGATCGTCTCGAGCACGGCGAAGGGGAAGCGGGCGCTGCGCCGAAGGCGGTGACGGTGTGGACCGTCGGCCGCTCCCTAGAATCCCCCGATGCCCGAGAGCACCGCGCCGAACCTGCCCCCTCCGAGCACGCCGCTGGGGCTGGCGACGGCGGGCACGAGCGGCTTGCTGCAGCGGTTGCTGCACGGCCTGAACCCGGAGCAACTGGCCGCGGTGACGCTGCCGGCGCAGCCGGCGTTGATCCTCGCGGGCGCCGGCTCGGGCAAGACGCGCGTGCTGACCACGCGCATCGCCTGGCTCTTGCAGACGGGCCGCACGACGCCGGCGCAGGTGCTGGCGGTGACGTTCACGAACAAGGCGGCCAAGGAGATGCTCGGCCGCCTGGCGGCGATGCTGCCGGTGAACGTGCGCGGCATGTGGATCGGCACCTTCCACGGCCTGGCCAACCGCTTCCTGCGCGCGCACTGGAAGCTGGCGGGCCTGCCGCAGTCGTTCCAGATCCTGGACGCGCAGGACAGCGTCGCCGCCGTCAAGCGCGTCGTCAAGGCACTCAGCCTCGATGAGGAACGCTTTCCGGCCAAGCAGGCCTCCTGGTTCATCGCCGGCAGCAAGGAAGAGGGCCTGAGGCCGCGCGACGTCGACGCGCCCGATCCGCACACGCGCAAGCTGGTCGAGATCTACCATGCCTACGAGGACCAGTGCCAGCGCGAGGGCGTCGTCGACTTCGCCGAGCTGCTGCTGCGCACCTACGAACTGCTGCGCGACAACGACCCCTTGCGCGAGCACTACCGGCGCCGCTTCGCGCACGTGCTGGTCGACGAGTTCCAGGACACCAACAAGCTGCAATACGCCTGGCTGAAGATGCTGGCACCGCCACCGGGCGAAGCGCCGGCCGCCGACGCGCAGGCGCGCTCGATCTTCGCCGTCGGCGACGACGACCAGAGCATCTACGCCTTTCGCGGTGCTCGCGTTGGCAACATGGCCGACTTCGAGCGCGAGTACCGCGTCGAGCGCGTCATCAAGCTGGAACAGAACTACCGCTCGGGCGGCCACATCCTCGACAGCGCCAACGGCCTCATCGCCCACAACGAGCGGCGGCTGGGCAAGAACCTGCGCACCGACGCCGG
Source organism: Rubrivivax sp. (assembly GCA_016790425.1). Taxonomy (GTDB): domain Bacteria; phylum Pseudomonadota; class Gammaproteobacteria; order Burkholderiales; family Burkholderiaceae_C; genus Rubrivivax. The sequence continues at coordinate 4,261 of JAEUPF010000133.1, read as the reverse complement.
CGCCGGCGAGCCGGTGCGGGTGCACGAGAGCGTCAGCGACTACGCCGAGGCGCAGTGGGTGCTGGAGGAACTGCAGCAGCTGCACCGCGGCGGCATGGCGCGCGCCGACACGGCGCTGCTGTACCGCAGCAACGCGCAAAGCCGGGTCCTCGAAAGCGCCCTCTTCAACGCCGGCGTGCCCTACCGCGTCTATGGCGGCCTGCGCTTCTTCGAGCGCGCCGAGGTCAAGCACGCGCTGGCGTACCTGCGCCTGATCGAGAACCCGGGCGACGACACCAGCTTCCTGCGCGTGGTGAACTTCCCGGCGCGCGGCATCGGCGCGCGCAGCATCGAGCAGCTTCAGGACGCCGCACGCGCCGGCGGCACGAGCCTGGCGGGCAGCGTCGGCGCCGTGGCCGGCAAGGCGGGCGCCAATCTGCAGCAGTTCGTGCGCCTGGTCGACGCGATGCGCCAGGCGACGCGCGGCCTGACGCTGCGCGAGACGATCGAGCACGTGCTCGCGCACTCGGGCCTCGTCGAGTTCTACAAGACCGAGAAGGAAGGCGCCGACCGCATCGAGAACCTCGAGGAACTGGTCAACGCCGCCGAGAGCTTCGTGATGCAGGAGGGCTTCGGGAAGGATGTCGTCGCGCTGCCGCTGGACGAGCAGGCCGGATCTGCGGCCGTGGCAGGCGCGGCGGCAGGCCCGGCGCGAGCAACACCGTCGGCCGCCGCGCGCAGCCCCGAACCGGCCACCCCCGACGCCGACACCGGCGAGATCCAGAGCCCGCTGGCGGCCTTTCTCACCCACGCGGCGCTCGAGGCCGGCGACAACCAGGCGCAGGCCGGGCAGGACGCGGTGCAACTGATGACGGTGCATTCGGCCAAGGGCCTGGAGTTCGACGCCGTGTTCATCACCGGCCTCGAGGAAGGCCTGTTCCCGCACGAGAACTCGCTGTCCGACGCCGACGGCCTGGAGGAGGAGCGCCGCCTGATGTACGTGGCGATCACGCGCGCGCGCCGCCGCCTGTACCTCAGCTACAGCCAGACGCGGCTGCTGCACGGGCAGACGCGCTACAACGTCAAGAGCCGCTTCCTCGAAGAACTGCCCGAAGGGGCGCTGCGCTGGCTGACGCCGCGCCAGGCCGGCTTCGGCTCGGGCTATGCCCGCGAGTACCAGCAGGCCTGGGCGCGCGGCAGCGGCCCGGGCGGCATCGTCGGCATGGGCCGCTTCGGCGGCTCGCCGAATGCGGCACCGGCTCTTCGTGCCGCATCGCCACCGGGGGCCGGGGAGGGCGGCGCCGGCGGTTCAGCAGGCCCAGGGGGCTTGCGCGTCGGCCAGACCGTCTTCCACAACAAGTTCGGCGAAGGCGTGATCACCACGCTCGAAGGCCGCGGCGCCGAAGCCCGTGCGCAGGTCAACTTCGCGCGCCACGGCAGCAAGTGGCTGGCGCTGGGCATCGCCAAGCTCACGCCGGTGAACTGAAGGCGCACGCGGCCGCCAAGAGGTTTCGCGCGGCGGTCGCGCCGGCGGGCCCTTGGCGCTGTCGTTGCGCGTTCAGCCCGGCCGGTCGGCAGGCCCGGCCGGGCCCGCCGGCCCGGCGGGTTCCTCGGCCGCCGGCGCGGCGGCGCCGAAGATGTCGTTGAAGGCGAAGAGCTGCGAGACGTAGAAGACCGCGCTCAGCAGCAGCGCCACCGGCATCAGCAGCAGCGCGAGGAAGCGCGCTGCGCCGAAAGCGGCCAACGCGGCCGACAGCAGCATGCTGGCCGCCACCACCACCGCCACCCAGGTCAGCACGAACGCCGTGAACGCGGCCTTGTTGCGCCACAGCGCCAGCGTGCTGGAGAACAGCGACTGCCCCACGCCCTGGCGGCCCCAGTGCACCAGCGCCGGTGCGAACCAGTACGGCAGCGACAGCGCCGAGACAAGGCCGGCCAGCAGCCACATGGCTTGCGTGACGCCGGGCTCGCCGAACAGCGCCTCGATCTGCGCGCTCGTCGGCTCGCCCTGCGCGAACAGCGCCTGCCAGCGCGTCAGCACGTCGCCCGAGACCCACGCGCAAAGCGCCAGGATCGCGAACGCCAGCACGCCGTAGCTGCCGCACAGCACCAGCAACGCGCGCCGCCGCGGCGCATCGGTGCGCAGCGGCTCGAAGAACTGGCCCGGGTGCACCGGCCCGCCGAGCAGCGCCGACTGCGTGGCCACCATGTAGCCCAGCGACAGCAGCGGCAGCGCCATCAGCTGCAGCAGGCTGCCCACCAGCGGCAGCACCGCCGTCACCAGCGTGCTCGCGGCGAGGAAGATCATCAAGAGCAGCCCCAGCGCCAGCGGCTTCTTCGTGAAGGCGCGGAAGCCGTCGGCCACCCAGCGCGGGCCGTCGCCGATCGAGACGGACTTCAGTTGCAGCGCCATGGCGGTCGGAGGGGGTCGTTGGGCAAGCGGCTCAGGCGACCGGATGCCAGGGTCGTTCGATGCGGTCGCGCAGCACGCGCTCGAAGTGCACCGGATCCTTCGGCGTCAACAACGCCGCCGTGCGCGGCAGGTGCCAGTCCCACAGGCGCGAGAGCCAGAAGCGGAAAGCGGCGGCGCGCAGCATCGCCGGCATCAGCCGCCGCTCGGCGGCCACGAGCGGCCGCACCGCCGCGTAGGCGGCGACGAAGGCCGCGGCACGGCTCTCGTCGAGCCGCCCGCTTTCGAGGTCGGTGCACCAGTCGTTCAAGCAGGTGGCCACGTCGAAGAGCCAATGGTCGGTGCCGGCGAAGTAGAAGTCGAAGAAGCCGCACAGGCGGTCGTCGCCGGCGGTGTCGTCGAACATCACGTTGTCGCGGAAGAGGTCGGCATGGATCGGGCCGCTGGGCAGCGCCTGGCCCATCGCCGACGCGGCGCGTTCCTGCTGGAAGCGCAGTTCCGCGCTCAGCAGCGCCGCCTGCGCCGGCTGCCGCTGGTTCAGATAGGGCAGCACCACGGGCACGGTCTGCTCCCACCAGGCCAGGCCGCGCAGGTGCGGCTGCGCCAGCGGCAGCGTGGCGGCCGCCTTGTGCATCTGCGCGAGCATCGCGCCCACCTGCACGCAATGCGTCGCCGTCGGGGCGAGGCGGTGGCTGCCGGGCAGCCGGGTCACCACGGCGGCGGGCTTGCCGGCCAGCTCGTGCAGCAACTCGCCGCCGGCGTCGGCCTGCGGCGCCGGCACGGGAATGCCGGCGGCGGCCAGGTGCTGCATCAGCCTCAGGTAGTAGGGCAGCTCGGCGCGCGTGAGGCGCTCGAACAGCGTCAGCACCCATTGGCCGTGCTCGGTGGTGGCGTAGTAGTTGGTGTTCTCGATGCCGCTGCGAATGCCGTGCAGCGCGCTGAGCCTGCCGAGGCCGAGCCGCGTGCACAGCGCGGCCGCGGCATCGAAGCCGACTTCGGTGTAGACGGCCATGGACTCTCGCAAGCCGTGGCGGCGGCGCTAGAAGCGCAGCACCGACCACACGCGCTGGCCGGCAGCGCTCTTGTCCTGCGAAGGATCGCGGCCCCCGGCGCCGACGTTGATCTCGTAGGCCGGCGCCGCTGTCGCACCGCTGGCGGCCTTCGGCGCCACGACGACGCGCTGCAGGCGGCCGCGCAGGCGTGTCTCCTCGATGCGCACGCCGGCGTCCTCGATGACGCGGACGCCGCCCGCGGCCGGGTTCACGGGCCTGCTCACGAGGCCGCCCGTACCCGGTGCGCTCGCGGCCGCCGGCTGCGTCGCGGGCAGCGACGGCGTTGACGGCGTTGACGGCGCCGACCGCATCGATTGCGCCGACACGGCGGCGGGTGCCAGCAGCGTCACCAGCGCCGCCAGCGCCACGGTCAGTGCGCCCGAACGAGACACCCGCAACTCCCTTCTCATGCAAGCCATTCTAAGCAGCGCCCCGCATCCGGCCGTGGTGAAGCGCGCGCGAGAATGCCCGCCATGCAAGAGAAGATCGTGCTGCTGGTCGATGGTTCCAGCTACCTGTACCGCGCCTATCACGCGCTGCCCGACCTGCGCTCGCCCGAGGGCTTCCCCACCGGCGCGCTGCACGGCATCGTGGCGATGATGAAGTGGCTGCGCGACCGCTTCCCGGCCGCGCATGCGGCCTGCGTGTTCGACGCTCCGGGCAAGACCTTCCGCGACGACTGGTACCCCGAGTACAAGGCGCACCGCTCGCCGATGCCCGAGCCGCTGGTGCAGCAGATCGCGCCGATCCACGAGGTGGTCGGCCTGCTCGGCTGGCCGGTGCTCGAGGTGCCCGGCATCGAGGCCGACGACGTCATCGG
>JAEUPF010000074.1 GCA_016790425.1 Rubrivivax sp. | reverse complement strand
GGCGTCTCGAGGTGCTTGTTCGGCACCAGCAGCACGGTGACGCGCTGCTTGAGCTCGATCTTGCTGATCTCGGCGCGCTTCTCGTTGAGCAGGAAGCTCGTCACCTCCACCGGCACCTGCACGTGCACGGCGGCGGTGTTGTCCTTCATGCTCTCCTCCTGCACCATGCGCAGGATCTGCAGCGCCGAGCTCTCGGTGTCGCGGATGTGGCCGGTGCCGTTGCAGCGCGGGCAGGTGATGTGGCTGCCCTCGCTCAACGCCGGGCGCAGGCGCTGGCGGCTCAGCTCCAGCAGGCCGAACTTGCTGATCGAGGAGAACTGCACCCGCGCGCGGTCGTAGCGAAGCGCGTCGCGCAGGCGCTGCTCGACTTCACGCCGGTTCTTGCTCTCCTCCATGTCGATGAAGTCGACGACGATCAGGCCGCCCAGGTCGCGCAGCCGCATCTGGCGCGCGATCTCGTCGGCGGCCTCGAGGTTGGTGCGGGTGGCGGTCTCCTCGATGTCGCTGCCGCGCGTGGCGCGCGCGCTGTTGACGTCCACCGCCACCAGCGCCTCGGTGTGGTCGATGACGACGGCGCCGCCCGAGGGCAGGTTCACGGTGCGGCTGAACGCCGTCTCGATCTGGTGCTCGATCTGGAAGCGGCTGAACAGCGGCGCGTCGTCGCGGTAGCGCTTGACCCGTGCGGCCGTCTCCGGCATCACGTGGTTCATGAACTGGTGCGCCTGCTCGTAGATGTCGTCGGTGTCGATCAGGATCTCGCCGATGTCCGCGGTGAAGTAGTCGCGGATGGCGCGGATGACGAGGCTCGACTCCTGGTAGATCAGGAACGCGCCCTTGCCGGCCTTGGACGCGCTGTCGATCGCGTCCCACAGCTTGAGCATGTAGTTCAGGTCCCACTGCAGCTCGTCGGCGCTGCGGCCGATGCCGGCGGTGCGCGCGATCAGGCTCATGCCCTTGGGGTACTCGAGCTGCTCGAGGTTGTCCTTGAGCTCCTCGCGCTGCTCGCCCTCGATGCGCCGGCTGACGCCGCCGCCGCGCGGGTTGTTGGGCATCAGTACGAGGTAGCGGCCGGCCAGGCTGATGAAGGTGGTGAGCGCGGCGCCCTTGTTGCCGCGCTCTTCCTTCTCTACCTGCACGAGCAGGTTGTCGCCTTCCTTGACGGCGTCGCTGATCTTCGCGTCGCGGGCGCTGACGCCTTCGCGGAAGTAGGTCTTGGCGATCTCCTTGAACGGCAGGAAGCCGTGGCGGTCCTCGCCGTAGTCGACGAAGCAGGCTTCGAGGCTGGGCTCGACGCGCGTGATCACCGCCTTGTAGATGTTGCCCTTGCGCTGCTCGCGCCCTTCGATCTCGGTCTCGAAGTCGAGCAGCTTCTGGCCGTCGACGATCGCCAGGCGCCGCTCTTCGGGCTGCGTGGCGTTGATGAGCATTCTTTTCATGTGCACTCCGCTGGCGGCCCGGCGCTGCGCGTTCGACGCGCGCGCCGAGCCCTCTCGTGCTCGTCCGGCCGAAGCCGAAGCGGGCACTGCTTCGATGCACGAGAAGCGGCGGCGAGAACCCCGGGCCTTGCGGCCCTGGCGAAATGCCCTGGACCGCGCGCCGGCGCCTGACCCGCTCGTGGCGGGGCTCAGCCGGTGCGCAGCGTTGGCGCGTGCGTGCCGGTGCGGCTCGAGCCGTCCACCACGGGCCGACCGCCATCCACCCACGGCGCGCGGGCCCCTCGGCGTGCGCCGAAGAGCGCGCCGGGCCGCGCCACCGCCGCTGCGGCAAGCGAATGCCGAGGCGGGGTGCCGGGAGTGGAAGAGGAAGGCATGGTGGTGGCGCGGAGCCTGTGCCGGACGCAGGTGCCCGAAACGCGTTGCGTCTCGCGCACCTCGAATCTTTCGTGACCCTCGCTTCGCTGATGGGCGAGAAGACGAGGCGGCGGTTCTGTTGTTCCGAATCTCTGCCACCGGCGGCCCGCGGGCGTTCGCGTCGCTGTGGCGAAACGCGATCCGTCCGGCACCGCCGGCGTTGCATCACCTGGAATTGCCGCCTTTGCGAACGCTCGAACGCTGTTGGTTCGCGCTGCGCCGGCGGCACCCCGGGATCGCTGCCGAAGCGCCCGCTTAGACTCCGATGAATCAAGCACTTGCGGCGCAATCTTGGGTGAGCGGAGTATAGCGGCCAAAGCCCCGCGGCCGGGGCGTGCCGGGGTGGGCGCGGCGGCCGCTCCGAGTGTGCGCCTGCTCACGGTGGACGCCGATTCGGCCGGCCAGCGCCTGGACAACTACCTGCTGCGTCTGCTGAAGGGCGTGCCGAAGACGCATGTCTACCGCGTCATCCGCTCCGGCGAGGTGCGCATCAACAAGGGCCGCGCCGCTGCCGATACGCGCGTTGCGGAAGGCGACATCGTTCGGCTGCCGCCGGTGCGGGTGGCCGTGCGCGACGAGGCGGCGGCTGCCGCCGTTCCCGCACGCGAGTTCCCGGTGCTGCTGGAAGACGAGCACCTGCTGGCCGTCGACAAGCCGGCCGGCGTTGCCGTGCACGGCGGCAGCGGCGTCGCCTTCGGCGTCGTCGAGCAGCTTCGCCGCGCGCGCCCCGGGCAGCGTTTCCTCGAACTCGTGCACCGCCTGGACAAGGAAACCTCCGGCGTGCTGCTGCTGGCCAAGAAGCGCAGCGCGCTGGCGGCGCTGCAGCAGCAGTTCCGCGAGCGCGAGACGACGAAGGTCTACCAGGCGCTTGTGTGGGGCGCCTGGCCGCCGAGCCGCAAGGTCATCGACGAGCCGCTCTGGAAGACGACCGACGCCGCCGGCGAGCGCCACGTGCGCGTGGTGGCGCCGGGGCACGAGCAGGCGCGGCGTTCGATCACGCTGGTGAAGCTTCAGCGTCAGTTCCCCGGCGTGGCGCTCCTGGCCGTGACGCTGAAGACCGGCCGCACGCACCAGATCCGCGTGCACCTGGCGCACGCCGGCCACGCGATCGTCGGCGACCCGAAGTACGGCGACTTCGCCGCCAACAAGGCGTTCGCACGCGAGCCCCGGGGCGCCGGCCGTGGCGACGGAGGCCACGCGGGGCAGCGCTTCACGCGCATGTTCCTGCATGCGCGCGAACTCGGGTTCGAGCACCCGGCCAGCGGCGAGCGCATCACCATCATCGCGCCGCTTCCGGCCGAGTGCGAGACACTGCTGGCCGCGCTGGCGGGCGCGGCGGTGGCGGGAAAATCGACCGCATCTCGCGCTGCATCGCCCGCCGCATCGCCCGCATCCTGAGCGTCCGTCCGATGACCCGCCCGCGCCGCTTCGACCTCATTGCCTTCGACTGGGACGGCACGCTCTTCGACAGCACGGCGCTGATCGCGCGCTGCATCCAGGAAGCGTGCCGCGACGTCGGCGTCGCGGTGCCCAGCGACGCCGACGCCGCCTACGTCATCGGCCTGGGCCTGAACGACGCGCTGCGCCACGCCGCGCCGGGGCTCGAACCGGCGCGCTACCCCGACCTCGGCCGCCGCTACCGGCACCACTACTTCGCGCGCCAGCACGAGCTGGTGTTGTTCGAGGGCACGCTGTCGATGCTGCAGGCGCTCAAGGCGCGCAACCACTGGCTGACGGTGGCCACGGGCAAGAGCCGGCGCGGCCTGGACGAGGCGCTGGCGACGGCGCAGCTGTCGGGCCTGTTCGACGGCTCGCGCACCGCCGACGAAACGGCCTCCAAGCCCGACCCGCTGATGCTGCTGGAGCTGATGCGCGAGTTCGGCGCCGAGCCCGAGCGCACGCTGATGATCGGCGACACCACGCACGATCTGCAGATGGCCCGCAATGCCGGCGTGGCGCGCCTGGGCGTGAGCTTCGGCGCGCACAGCCACGAGTCGTTCACCGAGTTCGAACCGCTGGCGGTGGTGCACGACACGCGCCAGCTGCACGACTGGCTTCTCGCCAATGGCTGAAGGCGCGAGGACCGGCAGGGCGACGGTCGAGGCGGCGATGGCCGGCCGGGCCGATGGCTGAAGCCGGCGATGCGCCGCCGCGCACGGTGAGCGAGGGGCCGCTGCCGCCCGAGCGGGTGTGCGCCGGGGCCGAGCTGCCCGAGCGCGGCCGCGCGGTCGTCTGGGACGTGCTGCTGTGGGGCCGCCCGGCGCGTGCCTTCGCATTGCGTTTCGACGGCAAGGTGGTGGCCTACCTCAACCGCTGCGTGCACGTGCCCACCGAGATGGACTGGCAGGACGGCGAGTTCCTCGACATCGACCGGCGCTGGATCCTGTGCTCGATCCACGGCGCGGCCTACGAGCCGGCCAGCGGCCGCTGCGTCGGCGGGCCCTGCGGCCGCGGCAAGCTGACGGCACTGCGCGTCGAGGAACGCGACGGCGAGGTCTATTGGTATCCTTCCCGCGACATTGCGCCGGTGCGGTTCGACGAGGCGCCACATCCTCCGCCCTCCGCCCCATGACCCGTCCCGACGACAACCCCTCCACGCAGCCGATGACCCCGGCGCAGCAGCTTCCCGCCGCGGCGCCGGGCCCGCGCGACGCCTCGGCAGCGCCGCCGCCGTTCCAGGACACCGCGGTCTCGCCGGCCGAGGAGCCGGTGGCAGCCGCCGCGGCTGCTTCCAGCGCCGCAGCCGCAGCGGGCACGGCTGCTGCCGCACGGCCCGCGGGTCCGCCGGCGACGGCCGCGGCGCCCGCCGGCAACCCCCTCGCGCGCATCGAATCGACGCTGGAGCGGCTGGCCGCCGGCCTCGTGCTGCACCAGCGCAGCGAGCGCCGCTGGCGCAACTTCTTCCGTGCCTGCTGGTTCGGCCTGGCGCTGGCGGTGGCCTGGGCGCTCTTCGCGTACAAGGCCGGGCCCGTGGCGTCGAGCTCCCCGCACACGGCGCTCGTCGAGCTGCGCGGCGAGATCGGGCCCGACACCGAAGCCAGCGCCGAACTGCTGCTGGGCGCGCTGAAGCAGGCGTTCCAGGATCCGGGCGCGGTGGCCGTGGTGATGCGCATCAACTCGCCCGGCGGCAGCCCGGTGCAGTCGGGCATCCTCAACGACGAACTGCGCCGCCTGAAGGCGCGGCACGACAAGAAGCTCTACGTCGTCGTCGACGAGATCTGCGCCAGCGGTGCCTACTACGTGGCCGTGGCCGCCGACCGCATCTACGTCGACAAGGCGAGCCTGGTGGGCAGCATCGGCGTGCTGATGGACGGCTTCGGCTTCACCGCCGCGATGGAGAAGCTGGGCGTCGAGCGACGCCTCATCACCGCCGGCGAGAACAAGGCGATGCTCGACCCCTTCAGCCCGCTGCCGGACAAGCAGCGCGCCTACGTGAAGCAGATGATCGAGCAGATCCACCGCCAGTTCATCGAGGTCGTCAAGGCCGGCCGTGGCGCGCGCCTGAAGGAGACGCCCGACATGTTCTCCGGCCTCGTGTGGAACGGCGAGGAGGCGGTCAAGCTCGGCCTCGTCGACGGCCTGGGCAACCTCGACCAGGTCGCCCGCGACGTGGTGAAGGCCGAGGAGATCGTCGACTACACGCCGCGCGAGAACGTCGCCGAGCGGCTGGCCAAGCGCTTCGGCGCCGCGATGGGCCGCAGCGTCGTGCGCGCGCTGCGCGACTTCGCGCCGCTGCGCTGAGGAAATCACGATGAGCGCGGCGCAAGGCAGGGTGGGCGCCGGCATGCAGCTCGCATCGTGGGCGGGCGACCGCGCCACGGTGGCACTGCAGTACCTGCTGCCCAAGCAGGCGCTGACGGTGCTGATGGGCAAGCTCGCCGCCGCCGAGGGTGGCGCGGCGACGACGGCGGTGATCCGCTGGTTCATCGGCCGCTACGGCGTCAACATGCTCGAAGCGGTGCAGCCCGACGCCGCCGCCTACCGCACCTTCAATGAGTTCTTCACGCGGCCGCTGGCCAAGGGCGCGCGGCCGCTCACCCCCGGCGCCGACCTCGTGTGCCCGGTGGACGGCGCGATCAGCCAGTTCGGCGCCATCGACGGCGACCAGGTCTTCCAGGCCAAGGGCCACCGCTACAGCACCACCGCGCTGCTGGGCGGCGACAGCGCGCTGGCGGCGCATTTCCAGGGCGGGCACTTCGCCACGCTGTACCTGGCGCCCAAGGACTACCACCGCATCCACATGCCGTGCGCGGGGCGGCTGCTGCGCATGATCCACGTGCCCGGCATGCTGTTCTCGGTCAACCCGGCCACGGCGCGCGGCGTGCCGGGCCTGTTCGCGCGCAACGAGCGCGTCGTCTGCGTCTTCGAAGGCGACCGCGGCCCCTGGGCGCTGGTGCTCGTGGGTGCCACGATCGTCGGCAGCATGGCCACCACCTGGCATGGCGTGGTCAACGCGCTCAGGCCCACGCACCTGCGGCAGTGGTCCTACGAGGACAAGAAGATCGCGCTCGCGCAAGGCGAGGAGATGGGCCGCTTCCAGCTCGGCTCCACCGTCGTGCTGCTGTTCCCTTCGCCGCGGCTGGCCTGGAACATCGCCTGGGCCCCGGGCGCCGACATCCGCATGGGCCAGCGCATGGCCGACTGGGTTTAAGCCTGCGCGGCCGGCCAGCGGCAGCGGCAGCGCCTTCGACGGCGGCGCAGGCGGCCGCGATGGCGCCGACGACGGCGCCGACGATGGCGCCGACGATGGCGCCGACGCCGACGATGGCGGCGCAGGCAACGACGAGCAGGGCCGCCCGCTGGTGGGCGCCGATGCTGCTCTTCGCGGTGCCGGCGCTGTGGTCGTCCAACTACCTCATCGCGCGGCTGGCCAGCGGCGTGGTGCATCCGCATGCGCTCGCCTTCGGGCGCTGGGCGGTGGCGCTGGTGCTGCTGCTGCCTTTCGTCGGCCGCGGCCTTCTCGAGCGGCGGCAGGCGGTGCGGCGCGAGTGGCAGCATCTGCTCGTGCTGGGCTCGCTCGGCATGTGGATCTGCGGCGCCTGGGTGTACCTGGGCGGGCAGAGCACGAGCGCGGCCAACATCGCGCTCATCTACGCCGCGGCGCCGGTGGCCATTGCCATCATCGGCGTGAAGCTGTTGCACGAGCGCATGTCGTCGCTGCAATGGGCGGCCGTTGCCGCGGCGCTGGCCGGCGTGCTGTTCGTCATCGCGCGCGGCGAACTCGCGACACTGCTGGCCTTGCAGCTCGCGCCCGGGGACGCGTGGATCGTCGCCGCCGTGGTGGCGTGGACGGCGTATTCGCTGCTGCTCAAGCACTGGCCCTCGGCGCTCGGCCCGGGCGAGCGGCTGGCCGCGATCATCGCCGGCGGCCTGCTCGCGCTGCTGCCGGCCACCGTGTGGGAAGCGATGACGGCGCCGCCACTGCCCTTCACGGCGCGCGCCGCCTGGCTGGTGGCACTCGCCGCGGTGCTGCCCGGCGTGCTGAGCTACGGCGCCTATTCGCTGTTGCAGCGCGAACTGGGCGCGGCGCGCACGGCGCTGATGCAGTACCTGGCGCCGGTGTACGGCGCGCTGGGCGCCTGGTGGGTGCTGGGCGAAGTGCCGCGCTGGTACCACGGCGTCGGTGCGGCGCTCATCCTGCCGGGCATCTGGCTGGCGACGCGGCCGGCGCCGGCGCGGTAGGCGCGGTTCAGGCCTGCGTGCAGCGCCCGGCCGGCTGGCGACATCGAGCGCGGGGTTGCCGCGCCGAGGGCACCGGCCCCGGCCTGTGCTTTCAGCCGCGCGTGCGCCGGTCGCCGCTGTTGGCGGCGCGGCGCTCGAAGCCGCTGCGGCGGTCGCCGCCCCAGGCGTTCTCCAGCTCCAGGCGCTTGATCTCCTCGACGGCGCCTTCGTCGGCGCCGCCGGCCTTGCGGGCCTGCGCGCGCGCCAGGCGCTCCATCAGCCGCAGGTCGCGGTCGGTGAGGCCCATCGCGCTCTCGGCCCACAGCTTGACGATGGCCAGCAGGCTCTCGTGCCGCACCGGGGCCGCGATGCGTTGCGCCCGCAGCGCCGCGATGGTGCCGCGGTGGCGCGGGTCGACCTCGCGCACCACGCGCTCCAGCGCCGCTTCGCCTTCGCCCGGCTCGGCCACCACGTCCACCAGGCGTCGGAACTGCAGTTCCTCGGCGGTATACAGGCGCCCGGAGAGGATCATCTCGTTGGCCACCGCCAGGCCGCCCTTGCGGATGGTGAAGTCCCAGGCGCCCATGCCCGGGAAGAGGTTGAACAGCACCTCGGGAAAGCCCGCCTGCGCACCGCGCTCGAAGATGACCTTGTGGAACGGCAGCACGCTCTCCAGGCCGCCGCCCAGCGTGTCGCCTTGCGCCAGCACGGTGGTGTGGATGCCCAGGTCGGCGGCGTTCTCCATCCACCACACGAGGTCGACGCAGCGGCGCCCGTACAGCTCCAGCGATTCGATGTCGCCGGCGCGCACCAGCAGCACGAACAGCGCCAGGTCGCCGCCGAAGTTGAACACCTGCGGCACGTCGGAGGTCATCACGAAGTGCCGCACCAGCCCGGGATTGGCGGTGATGTCGTCCAGCATCTGCTGCAGTTCGCCCATCGCCGCGAGGCTGTAGCACTGGATCGGCCGCACGCAAAGGCGCACGCGCAGCAGGCGCAGGTCGCTCGTCCACTCCAGGCGGATCGTCTTGTACGGCCGGCCGAGCAGCCCGGCCACACCGACGCCCGGCGCCCCCGCGGGCGCGGCCGCAGGCGCCGGACCCGCCGCGGGTCCGGCCGCTGAACCTGAAGCGGGTGCGGCCACTTCGGGGGCCAGCCTTTCAGACACCTTCGACGATGCGCGTGAAGTGATGGAAGTTGACGCGCACCGACTGCACGATCGCCGCTTGCCCGGCCTCGTCGCGCACCTGGTTCAGCACCTGCCGGAGGTCGGCCATGTGCTGCGCGTCCAGCGTGGCGTGCGAGGCGATGAACGAAACCCCGCGCTCGCCTTCGAGCAGCAGCGATTCGCGGATCGCTGCGGCGAACGGCCCGCCGTAGACGCTGGCCACCACTTCCAGCGCGTACAGCATGCCCAGCACCGAACACGGATGGCCGCGGTCGGCGGCCCAGTAGTTGTAGCCCACCAAGCTCAACGTGTTGACCGAAGGCGAGTAGGCGCGTGCGTCGCTGCCGGGCACGCCGATGGCTTCCAGGTCGTTGAGCACCCAGGTCTCGTGCCCGCTTTCCTCCTGCATGTGCTGGTAGAGGAAGTGGCGGATCGGCTGCAGCGCGTCGTGCCCCGGGTGCCCCATGCGGCTGGCCGCCGCGGCGCTGGCCGGGTTGAAGTGCCACACGACGTGGTACAGCTCGAGCAGCAGCCTGCGATACCGCTCCAGCGGCATGCCCTGGGCAACGGCATCGAGGACCGCCGGATGCGTTTCGAACGCGCGGCGATCTTCGTCCGTGCGGCCGACCAGGTCGGCAAAGAACGTCGACATCTGTCGTTTCCCCAACGATTCACTGCCTCCCCCGGCGCCGCGCGTTCGAATGCGGCGTGTTCGCGCGGAAGGCCATTGACAGGACCGGAGTCTAGGCGCACTCGCCGAGCGGGAACCCGGCGGCTTCCCAGGTGAGCCACCCCTAGAATCTTCGCGATGAACGGCGAGCGCATTGACCTGCGCCAAGGCGGCGGCGCCGCCGTGCGCCGCATCCGTGCCCTGCCCGACGACCTGGTGAGCCAGATCGCCGCCGGCGAAGTGGTCGAGTGGCCCGCCTCGGTGGTGCGCGAGCTCGTGGACAACGCGCTCGACGCCGGTGCCACGCAGGTGACGCTGCGCCTGGCCGGCGGCGGCGTGCGTTCGATCCTCGTCGAGGACGACGGCCTGGGCATCGCGCGCGAGGACCTCGTGCTCGCGGTGCAGCGGCACGCGACGAGCAAGATCGCCGACCTCGCCGACCTCGAATCGGTGGCGACGATGGGCTTTCGCGGCGAGGCGCTGGCGGCCATCGGCTCGGTGGCGGAACTGGCGATCACCAGCCGCACCGCTGCTGCCGAGCACGCCTGGCGGCTCGATGCGCGCGACGGCCACATCGCCGCGGCAGCGCGCGGGCGCGGCACCACGGTGGAAATGCAGGAACTCTTCTTCGCCACGCCGGCGCGGCGCAAGTTCCTGAAGAGCGACGCCACCGAACTGGCGCACTGCATCGAGGCCGTGCGCCGGCACGCGCTGGCGCGGCCGGACGTGGGCTTCGCCGTGTGGCACGAGGGGCGGCTGGTCGCGCAATGGCGGGCCAGCGCGGCGGCGGCGCGGCGCGCCGAAGTGCTGGGGGCGGCGTTCATCGCCGCCAGCGTGGCGCTCGATGCGGCAGCGGGGCCGCTCGCGCTCGAAGGCCGCATCGGTCGCCCCGAGGCGGCGCGGGCGCGCGCCGACCACCAGTACCTCTTCGTCAACTGCCGCTTCGTGCGCGACCGGCTGCTGGCGCACGCGGTGCGTTCGGCCTACGAGGACCAGTTGCACGGCAGCCGGCAGCCGGCGTATGCGCTGTTCCTCTCGATCGCGCCCGAACTCGTCGACGTGAACGTGCACCCGACGAAGATCGAGGTGCGCTTCCGCGACAGCCGCGCCGTGCACCAGGCGGTGCGGCAGGCGGTGGAACGGGCACTGGCGCCGACGCGGGCGATGCAGGCGGCGCCAGCCGGCGAGGCCGCCCCGGCGGCGCGCGGCAACGAGGCGGCCGCGGTGACCTCGTGGCAGCCTGCGCTGGCGCTGGCCGAAGCGGGCGCGATGAACGAGGCGGCAGCCGCTGCATCGGTCGCGCGCTGGCGCGCCGAGGAGCCTGCCCCGCCCTGGGCGCAAGCACCGCAGCGCCCGGCTGGCACTGCCGCGGTTTCGAGCGGAGCGGGCCTGGCCGCATGGGCCGCGCTGCGCTCGCCCCTGACACCGCTGACACCGCTGACACCCGTGACACCCGGCGCAAGCCTGCGCGGCGATGGGTCGGCGGGCAGCGGTGAACAGCCGGCCTGGCCGCTGGGCCGGGCGTTGGCGCAGGTCGGCGGCGTCTACATCCTCGCCGAGAACCGCCACGGCCTCGTCGTCGTCGACATGCATGCCGCGCACGAGCGCATCGTCTACGAACGACTCAAGCGTGCGGCCGCCGCTGCGCATGCCGACGGCGGAGCCGGCAGCGAAGACGGCAGCGAAGCCGGCAGGCCGCTGCCGGCACAGCCGCTGCTCATCCCCGTGACCTTCCAGGCCACCGCGGCCGAGCTCGCGGCGGCCGAGAGCGAGCAGGCCACGCTCGCGCAACTCGGCCTCGATGTCGGGCGCCTCAACGCCACGACGCTGGCCGTGCGCAGCCGCCCCGCGGCCTTGCCCGACGCCGACGTGGCCGAACTGACGCGCTCGGTGCTGGCCGAACTCGCCGCGGCCGACAGCGGCGGCGCCAGCCGCATCGTGCAGCGCTCGCGCGACGACATCCTCGCCACGATGGCCTGCCACGGTGCCGTGCGCGCCAACCGGCGGCTGACGCTGGAGGAGATGAACGCGCTCCTGCGCGACATGGAAGCCACCGATCGCGCCGACACCTGCAACCACGGCCGCCCGACGTGGCGGCAGGTGACGATGCAGGAGCTGGACGCGCTGTTCCTGCGCGGGCGCTGAAGGAAACCTCGGCCGCCCGCGCCGCCCGCGCCGCCGGCGCCTCGCGAAGGCGGGGCCGGCGGCCTGCGGCAAGAGCCGCCGGCGCGCTCAGGCCGCCAGCAGTTGCCGCAGCACGAACGGCAGGATGCCGCCGTGCTTGTAGTAGTCGACCTCGATCGCGGTGTCGATGCGCAGCGTCACCGTCACTTCGCGCTTCGTGCCATCGGGCCGGGTGATGACGAGCTTGGCGTCGCTTTGCGGCTTGATCTCGGCACCGAGCAGCACGTCGACGGTCTCGTCGCCGCGCAACCCCAGGCTCTCCCACGAGTCGCCGGCCTTGAACTGCAGCGGCAGCACGCCCATGCCGACGAGGTTGCTGCGGTGGATGCGCTCGAAGCTGCGGGCGACGACCGCCTTGATGCCCAGCAGCTGCGTGCCCTTGGCGGCCCAGTCGCGCGAGCTGCCGGTGCCGTACTCCTCGCCGCCGAACACCACGGTCGGCACGCCGGCGGCGATGTACTTCATCGCCGCGTCGTAGACGGGCATCTTCTCGCCGGCCGTGCCAGCGGCCGCCTCGGCGGCCGTGGGCTGGTACAGCGTGTAGCCGCCTTCCTCGCGGCTGCCGTCGGCCTTCGCCGGCAGCATCAGGTTCTTCACCCGCACGTTGGCGAAGGTGCCGCGCATCATCACTTCGTGGTTGCCGCGGCGCGCGCCGTAGCTGTTGAAGTCGGCCTTCTGGACGCCCTGCGCGACGAGGAACCTGCCTGCCGGCGAGGTGTCGCGGAAGCTGCCCGCGGGGCTGATGTGGTCGGTGGTGATGCTGTCGCCGAACAGCGCCATCACCTTGGCGCCCTTGACGCCGGCGTCCAGTGCTGCCGGCTGCATCGTGAAGCCGTCGAAGAACGGCGGCCGGGCGATGTAGGTGCTCTTGGGCCACGTGTAGACCTGGCCGGCGACGCCCTTCACCGCGTCCCACAGCGCGCCGGGCTCGCTCTTCACCTTGGCGTAGTTGGCGCGGAAGGCCTTCGGGTTCATCGCCAGCTTCATCAGCGCGTGCACTTCGTCGCTGGTGGGCCAGATGTCGCCCAGGTACACCGCGCGGCCGTTCCTGCCCGTGCCCACCGGCTCGGTCATCAGGTCGCGCGTCACCGTGCCGGCGATGGCATAGGCCACCACCAGCGGCGGGCTGGCCAGGAAGTTGGCCTTCAGGTTGGGGTGGATGCGCGCTTCGAAGTTGCGGTTGCCCGAGAGCACCGCGGCGCAGATGAGGTCGTTGTCGGTGATGACCTTGTTCAGCTCGGGCGTCAGGTCGCCGGCGTTGCCGATGCAGGTGGTGCAGCCGTAGGCGGCCACCGAGAAGCCGAGCTGCTCGAGGTACGGCAGCAGGCCCGCGCGCGTGAGGTATTCGGTGACGATGCGCGAGCCCGGCGCCAGCGAGGTCTTGATGTGCGGCGCCACCTTCAGCCCCGCCTGCACGGCCTTCTTGGCCAGCAGGCCGGCGGCCAGCAGCACGCCGGGGTTGCTGGTGTTGGTGCAGCTCGTGATGGCGGCGATCAGCACGTCGCCGTTGCGCACCTCGACGCCGCCGTCGGCCTTGAACACCTTGCCCAGCTTGTCGGCCGGCTGGTTGAAGCCGTTCTCGGTGACCGGCTTGCTGAACAGCTCGGCGAACTTGCCGGCCAGGTTCGTGATCTCGATGCGGTCCTGCGGCCGCTTCGGGCCGGCCAGGCTCGGCACGACGGTGCCGAGGTCGAGCTTGACGGTGCTGGTGTAGGCGAGTTCGCCCGCCCTGGGCACGCCGAACATGCCTTGCGCCTTGAAGTAGGCGGCGAAGGCTTCGATCTCGTCCTTCGTGCGGCCGCTGCCCTCGAGGTACTCGAGGGTGCGCTCGTCGACCGGGAAGAAGCCCATCGTCGCGCCGTACTCGGGCGCCATGTTGGCGATGGTGGCGCGGTCGGGCAGGGCCAGCGTGCGCGTGCCCTCGCCGAAGAACTCGACGAACTTGCCGACGACCTTGTGCTTGCGCAGGATCTCGGTGACGGTGAGCACGAGGTCGGTGGCGGTGACGCCTTCGCGCAGCCGCCCGGTGAGCTCGAAGCCCACCACGTCGGGCGTCAGGAAGTACACCGGCTGGCCGAGCATGCCGGCCTCGGCCTCGATGCCGCCCACGCCCCAGCCGACCACGCCGATGCCGTTGATCATCGTCGTGTGGCTGTCGGTGCCGACGAGGCTGTCGGGGTAGTAGACGCCGTCCTTGCCCTTGTGCACGCCGCGCGCCAGGTACTCGAGGTTGACCTGGTGCACGATGCCGAAGCCCGGCGGCACGACGCCGAAGGTGTCGAACGCCTGCATGCCCCACTTCATGAACTCGTAGCGCTCGCGGTTGCGCTCGAACTCGAGCTTCATGTTGAGGTCGAGCGCGTCCTTGCGGCCGAAGTGGTCGATCATCACCGAGTGGTCGACCACCAGGTCCACCGGCACCAGCGGCTCGATCGTCTTCGGGTCATGGCCCAGGTCGGCGGCGACGTTGCGCATCGCCGCCAGGTCGGCCAGCAACGGCACGCCGGTGAAGTCCTGCAGCACGACGCGGGCGACGACGAAGGGGATCTCGTCGCTGCGCTCGGCCACCGGGCGCCAGTTGGCGAGCTGCTTGACGTGCTCTTCGGTGACCTTCTTGCCGTCGCAGTTGCGCAGCACGCTCTCCAGCACGATGCGCAGGCTCACCGGCATGCGCGCGACGTTGGGGAACGCCTTGGCCAGCTCGGGCAGGCTGAACAGGCGCCCTTCCTTGCCGGAAGCGGTCTTGAAGGTCTTCAGGGTGTTGGCGTAGGCGTGTGGCATGGTGCGTTGGAACCTTCTTGCTTGTGGGCCTCGCGGGAGGAGGCCGGGGAGGGGTGTTCGACCCGTTCGTCCGGGCCGGATGCTGCGCTAGGGGGCTTTCGGGACGATGACTTTGAGGCCCTTGAAGTAGTCGCGGTAGAAGCCGGCGTCGCGCGTGATGAGCCCCTGGCACTGCAGCAGCGCGTGCGCGCCGATGAGGAAGTCGGGCACGGTGCGCGGGCCGGGACCGGCCTCGCCGGCGGCACGGCGGCGTTCGTTGTAGCGCCGCTGCATCTCGCCGGCGCGCACCGCCGAGCGTTGCTCCAGCGGCTGGAAGTCGATGCCCATTTCCTCCAGCGCCTCGACCACCACCGAGCCGTTGCCGAGCCCGGCCACCACCTCGGCCAGCACCACCTCGCAGGCGACGACGGGCCCCGTGGAAAGCGCCCGGCGCAGTGCGGCGTCGGCGGCATCGCCGGCGACGGCGTCGTCGCCGATGATGTCGATGAGGACGCTGCTGTCGACGGCGATCATCGCGAGAAGGTCGGCACGGCTTCAGTGCGCGAGCGGCATCGGCGGCGGCGTCAACGGCGCTTGGCCGGCGGCAGGGGCTGGTCCCACTCGGGGGTCGGGTCGCCGGGGGCGCGGCCGCGCAGCTCGCGCATGATGTCGTCGGTGCGCACGCCCGGCGGCAGCTTCAGCCGCCCGCGCACGCGCGAGATCGCGTCGCCCACGTCCTTGCGCAGGATGATGCGGCCGCCGTCGATCTCGACCTTGAGCTTGGTGCCCTTGGTCAGGCCGAGGGCGTCGCGCACCGCCTTGGGCAGCGTGATCTGGCCGCGTTCGGCCACCGTGGCGTCCATGGGGGGAAACTCCGCAATCTGATCGAAGGCTTCAGACGACTTTGGTATGCACGAATGATACGTACCGATGTTGTCCGAATCAAGCGGGGCCGGTACCGGCCCTCGGGAGGATGCGGCGGGGCCGGCATTCTGCGCCCAGCCACTAGACTGCCGCCGCACCGAACCGCGCTGCCCGAAACGCGCCCGCCCGAAGCCGCCAGACCATGGCCGACACCGCCGCCCGACTGATCGCGCTCGACTGGGGCACGTCGAACCTGCGCGCCAGCCTGCTCGGCAGCGGCGCTCGCGTGCTGGCCACGCGCTCGGCCGCGGCCGGCGTGATGGCCGTTCCGGGCGCCACGGGTGCTCCGGCCGCAACGGACGAAGGCGCCGGCCGCTTCGAGGCGCCGCTCATGGCGCTCGTGGGTGACTGGATCGACCGTCACCGTTGCCCGCTGGTGGCCAGCGGCATGATCGGCAGCCGCCAGGGCTGGCGCGAAGCACCCTACGTCCAGTGCCCGGCCGGCTTGTCGCAGGTGGCGGCGCACCTCGTGCCGGTGCCGATGGCCAGTGGCGGCACGCTGCACATCGTGCCCGGGCTCGCCTGCATCGGTGCCGACGGGCAGGACGACGTGATGCGAGGCGAGGAGACGCAGCTCTTCGGCGCCGCGCTGCCGCCCCGCAGTTGCTGCGTGCTGCCGGGCACCCACTCGAAGTGGGCCTGGCTGGGCGAGGGCGGCGAGGTGCGCAGTTTCCAGACTTTCATGACCGGCGAGCTGTACGCCGTGCTGGCCCGCCACTCGATCCTCGGCCGCCTGATGGACTTCGGCGGCAACGAGGAAGCGGCGATTCCGGCCCCGCCGGCCGCCGCCGCGGCAGGCGCACCGGGCGGCGCAGCGGCCTTCGCCGAGGGCGTGCAGCTCGGCCTGGCCGAATACGCCAGCGCCACGCATGTGCTGTTCGCGGCCCGCACGGCGGGGCTGACGCGACGCATCGGCGCCGCGGCGCTGCCGGACTTCCTCTCCGGGCTGCTGATCGGCATCGAGATCGGCAGCGCCACCCGCGCCAGCAGGCCGGCCGGCGTGGCGCTGCTCGGCGAGCCGGCGCTGTGCGCGCGCTACGCGCTCGCGCTGGACCTCGCGCGCATCAGCCACCAACGTGTCGCCGCCGATGCCACCACGCGCGGCCAGTGGCGCGTGGCCGCCGCCGCCGGGCTCGTCGCCGAAGGGGTGGGCGAAGGGTTGGACGAAGGGGTGGGCCAGCAGTTGGGCCAGGAGCTGGGCCAAGAGATTGGCCAGGAAGGGGCATCGTCGTGAGCACACCGCCGCTGCAAGGTGTCGTCGCCATCCTGCGCGGCATCACGCCGGCCGAGGTGCCGGCCGTGGGCCGGGCGCTCGTCGAGGGCGGCATTCGCATCGTCGAGGTGCCGCTCAATTCGCCCGATCCGTTCGACAGCATCGCGCTGCTGGCGCGCGAGTTCGGCAGCGAGCTGCTCGTCGGCGCCGGCACCGTGCTCAGCCCCGACGACGCCGAGCGCGTGGCCGACGCCGGCGGCCGCCTGGTGCTGGCGCCCAACTTCGACGCCGCTGTCGTGCGCCGCGCGCGCATCCGCGGCCTGCTGGCCATGCCCGGCGTCGCCACGCCGAGCGAAGGCTTCCAGGCTCTGGCCGCCGGTGCCGACGCGCTGAAGCTCTTCCCCGCCGAGATGCTCGGCCCGCCGGTGCTGAAGGCGTGGCGCGCCGTGTTCCCGAAGGCGACGCCGATGTTCCCCGTCGGCGGCATCGGCGAGCACAACCTCGCCGCGTTCAAGGCCGCCGGCGCCACCGGCGTGGGCACCGGTTCATCGCTCTACGCTCCCGGTACGCCGGCGGCCGAGCTGGTGCCGCGGGCGCGCGCGCTGGTCGAGCGCTGGGTGTCGGCCGCCGGGCCGGCGGGCGCATGATCCGACCGCCACCGGAACCTGCCGTGTCGCCATTCGACCTGCCCCCCGCGCCGCACCACTTCGGCCCCGAGCACGAGGCGTTTCGCGCCGCCGTGCGCACTTTCGCCGAGCGCGAGATCGCGCCTTTCGCGGCCGAGTGGGACGAGGCCGGAACCTTCCCGCGCTCGCTGTATGCGAAGGCCGCCGAACTCGGCCTGCTGGGCATCGGCTACCCTGAGGAGTACGGCGGCACGCCCGCGGACACGATGTTCGCCGTCGTTGCCGCCGAGGAGCTGGCGCGCGCCGGAACGGGCGGCGTGCAGGCGTCGCTCGGCTCGCTGCACATCGGGCTGCCGCCGGTGCTGGCGCTGGGCAGCGCCGAGCTGAAGGCGCGCGTCGTGCCGCCGGTGCTGCGCGGCGAGAAGATCGCCGCGCTGGCCATCACCGAGCCCGGTGGCGGCTCCGACGTGGCGGCGCTGCGCACGCGCGCCGTGCGCGACGGTGACGGCTACGTCGTCGACGGCGAGAAGACCTTCATCACGAGCGGCGTGCGCGCCGACTTCATCACCGTGGCCGTGCGCACCGACCCGCAAAGCCGCGGCGCCGCCGGCCTGTCGCTGCTGCTCGTCGAGGGCGGCACGCCCGGCCTCGAACGCACGGAGCTCAGGAAGACCGGCTGGTGGGCCAGCGACACCGCGCACCTGCGCTTCACGGGCTGCCGCGTGCCGGCGGCGAACCTGCTCGGCGAAGAGGGCGAGGGCTTCAAGGCCATCATGCGCAACTTCAACCACGAGCGGCTCATCATGGCCGCCAGCGCCGTGGGGTACGCGCAGGCCTGCACCGAGGAGGCGCTCGCCTGGGCGCGCGAGCGCAAGACCTTCGGCCGCGCGCTCGCCGAGCACCCGGTGATCCGCCACAAGCTCGTCGACATGGTGCAGCGCGTGGAAGTGGCGCGCGAGTTCGTGCATGCGCTGGCCTGGCGGCTGATGCATCGCGCCGGTGACGAGGCAGCCCTCGTGGCGCGCACCTGCCTGGCCAAGATCCAGGCGACGCAGGCGATGGCCTTCTGCGCCAGCGAAGCGGTGCAGATCCTCGGCGGCATGGGCTACATGCGCGGCACCAAGAGCGAGCGCCTGTACCGCGAGGTGAAGGTCATGGTCATCGGTGGCGGCAGCGAGGAGATCCTGAAGGACCTCGCGGCGCGCCAGCTCGGGCTCTGAGGCGCGGCTGCGAGCCAGCGATGCGCAACACGGCCGAGCGCTCCACCGGCACGGCGCCCGCGCGCCGCTTCGCGCTCTTCGCCACCGCCATCGGCGATTGCGGCGTCGCCTGGCAGGGCGACGAACTGACGAACGTGCTGCTGCCGGCCGCCGACGGCGCCGCACCGCGCTCGCTGCTGCGCCACCTGAGCGGCGGCGAAGACGCCACCGATGCGCCCTGGCCGCCGTTCGTGCGCCGGGCGGTCGATGGCATGCAGGCGCTGCTGCGTGGCGAAGCGGCCGCGCTCGCCGGCGTGCCGCTCGCCTGGACTCGCGTCAGCGGCTTCGAGCGCCGCGTCTACGAAGCGACGCAACGAATCGGCCCTGGCGCCACCCGCACCTACGGCGAGCTGGCGCGCGAACTCGGCGGCGGCGCAAGCGATGCCCGCGCCGTGGGCACCGCGCTCGGCCGCAATCCGTGGCCGCTGGTGGTGCCCTGCCACCGCGTGCTGGCCGCCGGCGGCAAGCTGGGCGGCTTCTCCGCGCCCGGCGGCGTGGCGGTGAAGGAGCGGCTGCTCGCCATCGAGGCGCCGCTGGCGCGGCGCGACGGCGAGCTGTTCTAGCTGCGTTGCCGCGCCGCCACCCGCGCCGGCAACCCGTGCGCAGCCGCGAAAGCGGCCTCAACCCGCCCGCACGTTGTCCAGCAGCGCCAGCGTCGCCGCGTCGCGCTGGCCGCCGAAGTACTTCTCCAGCAGGTGCGTGAACAGCGGCTCTTCGGGCGCGGCGCGCTCGAACAGCGTCAGGCACGAGCGCAGCTTGAGTTCGTCGACGCTGCCGAAGATGGCCAGCGCCGTGCGGCCTTGCAGCCGATCGAGGATCTCGCAGCAGCGCGTCAGGCGCGGCCCCAGCAGGGGGTGCGCGATGTAGGCCTCGGCCTCGGCGAGCGAGGCGATGCCGAAGCGGCGCGCCAGGTCGCTGCGGCCCAGGCCGCGCAGTTGCGGGAAGACGAACCACATCCAGTGCGTCTGCTTGGCGCCTTCTTCCAGTTCCTCGACCACATGCTCCCAGGCCGGATCCTGGGCGTGGACGAAGCGCTCCAGCTCGTTGGACCCCGGCGCCGGGCCGGCGGGCTGCAGCTCGCCCGGCAAGGTGGTGTGCGCCCAGGGGTCGGGCTTCTTGCTGCTGCGGGTCATGGGGCAGTCTAGGGGGCCGCTTCGGCCGCGGCGGACGGTGGGCCTGTAACCATCGGTGACGGGCGCGGTGGCCGCCCGCCCCGGCCGCCGGGGGCGAGAGAGACCCGCAATTCTGCGCCGCTCACCCGGCCAAGCCAAGGGAAGGGAGCGGACGCGGTACAACGGCGACCCCCGCCGGCGCGCTGGTGCAAAGGCGGCTCCACAACGAGGAGACCCGACCGATGGCCCGCGTCAGCACCTACCTCAACTTCCCGCGCAGCACCGAAGCCGCTTTCCTCTTCTACAAGGGCGTCTTCGGCGGCGAGTTCAACGGCCCCGTGCACCGCTTCGGCGAGATGCCGCCGCAGCCCGGCATGCCGCCGCTGGCCGAGGGCGACCGCAACCTCGTCATGCACGTCGAGCTGCCGATCACCGGTGGCCACGTGCTGATGGGCACCGACGCGCCGGAGTCGATGGGCTTCAAGTGCGCACCGGGCAACAACGTCCACATCAACCTGGAGCCCGACACGCGCGCCGAAGCGGACCGCCTGTTCAAGGCACTTTCGGCCGGTGGCAAGGTGGAGATGCCGATGCAGGACATGTTCTGGGGCGCCTACTTCGGCAGCTTCGCCGACAGGTTCGGCGTGCAGTGGATGATCAACTGCGCTGCCAAAGCCTGAACGGCCATGGACATCGCCTTCCTCGGCACCGGCCTCATGGGCACGGGCTTCGTCCGCCGCCTCATCGCCAACGGGCACAACGTGCGCGTGTGGAACCGCAGCGCCGACAAGGCGCGCGCGCTGCAGGCACAGGGTGCGCGCGCCTTCGCCGAAGCCGGCCAGGCCTGCGCCGGCGCCGGGCACATCCACCTCTCGCTGGCCGACGACGCTTCGGTCGACGCGGTGCTGGAGCCGCTGGCGGCGGCGATCCCGGCATCGACCTGGATCGTCGACCACACGACCACCGCGCCGCATCCCACCGCCGAGCGCGCGGCACGCTGGCGGTCGCGCGGCAAGCGCTTCGTGCACGCGCCGGTGTTCATGAGCCCGGCCAACTGCGCCGAAGGCACCGGCGTGATGCTGCTTTCGGGCGACAGCGCCGCGCACGAGGCGCTGCGGCCGCACCTGCAAACGATGACCGGCAAGGTGCTGTACCTGGGCGAAGCGCCCGAGCGCGCCGCGGCCTTCAAGCTCTTCGGCAACCTCGTGATCCTCGGGCTTCTCGGCGTGCTCGGCGACGTGGCGCGGCTGGCGCAGGCGCTGTCCATCCCGGCGGCCGAGGCGAACACGCTGTTCGAGCACTTCAACCCGGGCGCGGCGATGGTGGCGCGTGCCGCGCGCATCGACAAGGGCCCGTACCTGCCGGCCAGCTTCGAGACGACGATGGCGCGCAAGGACGTGCGGCTGATGCAGGAGGAGGCTTCGCGCGGCGGCGTCGACCTGCTGCTGATGCCCGCCGTGGCGGCGATGCTCGACGCGGCGATCGCGCGCGGCGAAGGGGCGCTGGACTGCGGCGCCGCGGCGCGCTCGCCGCTGCAGCGTGGCGGCTGAGCCCCCCGCCCGGGGCCGGGCGCGCCGCCAGCGGCAACAATCGCGCTTCGGACCCGCGAGCGAACACCATGACCCACATCCTGCAATCCCTGCCGCGCGGCGAGCGCGTCGGCATCGCCTTCTCCGGCGGCCTGGACACCAGCGCCGCCGTGCACTGGATGCGCGCCAAGGGCGCCATCCCTTGCGCGTACACCGCCAACCTCGGCCAGCCCGACGAGAGCGACTACGAGGAGATCCCGCGCAAGGCGAAAGCCTACGGCGCCGAGATCGCCCGCCTGGTCGACTGCCGCGCCCAGCTCGTCGCCGAGGGCATCGCCGCCATCCAGTGCTCGGCGTTCCACATCGCCACCGGCGGCCAGACCTACTTCAACACCACGCCGCTCGGGCGCGCCGTCACCGGCACCGCGCTGGTGGTGGCGATGCGCGAGGACGGCGTGCACATCTGGGGTGACGGCAGCACCTTCAAGGGCAACGACATCGAGCGCTTCTACCGCTACGGGTTGCTGGCCAACCCGCAGCTGCGCATCTACAAGCCCTGGCTCGACCAGCGCTTCATCGACGAGCTGGGCGGCCGCAAGGAGATGAGCGAGTACCTCGTCGCCAACGGCTTCGACTACAAGATGAGCGTCGAGAAGGCGTACAGCACCGACAGCAACATGCTCGGCGCCACGCACGAGGCCAAGGACCTCGAATTCCTGGACAAGGGCCTGACGATCGTCGTCCCGATCATGGGCGTGGCCTTCTGGAAGCCCGAGGTCGAGGTGAAGGCCGAGGTCGTGGCCGTGCGCTTCGAGGAGGGCGTGCCGGTGGCGCTGAACGGGCGCACGTTCAGCGACGCCGTGGCGCTGCTGGAGGAAGCCAACCGCATCGGCGGCCGCCATGGCCTGGGCATGTGCGACCAGATCGAGAACCGCATCATCGAAGCCAAGAGCCGCGGCATCTACGAGGCGCCGGGCATGGCGCTGCTGCACATCGCCTACGAGCGCCTCGTCACCGGCATCCACAACGAGGACACGATCGAGCAGTACCGCGCCAACGGCCGGCGCCTGGGCAAGCTGCTCTACCACGGCCGCTGGTTCGACCCGCAGGCGCTGATGCTGCGCGAAACGGCGCAGCGCTGGGTGGCGCGCGCCATCACCGGCGAAGTGTGGATCGAGCTGCGCCGCGGCAACGACTGGAGTCTGGCGGACACGCAAAGCCCCAACCTCACCTACCACCCCGAGCGGTTGACGATGGAGAAGGGGCAGGGCGCCTTCAGCCCCGCCGACCGCATCGGCCAGCTGACGATGCGCAACCTCGACATCGTCGACACGCGCGAGAAGCTGGGCGTGTACACGCGCAGCGGCCTCCTCGGTTCGGGCAGCGACGGCTCGATTCCGCTGCTGTCTGCCTCGGCGCCGGCCGCCCGGAAGGACTGAGCGGCGTGCGTGCGGCGCTGCGGCTCGCCGGCGCTGCCGCGGCTGCAGCGCTGGCGGCGACGATGGCGGCGAACGCCGCTGCCGTCGACGGCAAGCCCATCGTCGTCGGCTCCAAGCGCTTCACCGAGAGCTACATCCTCGGCGAGATCGTCTGCGGCACGCTCGCCGCGCAGGGCCAGCCGTGCACGCACCGACAGGGGCTGGGCAACACCGGCATCCTCGAGCAGGCGCTCGCGGCCGGCGAGGTCGACCTGTACCCCGAGTACACCGGCACCATCGTGCGCGCCATCCTCAAGCGCGAAGGCGCCGCCGCCGGCAACCCGACGCTGGCCGAACTGAACGAGTGGCTGGCGCCGCGCGGGCTGAAGGCCGCGGTGCCGCTGGGCTTCAACAACACCTATGCGCTGGCGATGCCCGAAGCCGTGGCGCAGCGCCTGGGCGTGGCGAAGGTCTCCGACCTCGCGCGCGTTCCCGCCGGTGCCGTCCAGCCGGGCCTGTCGCACGAGTTCATCGTGCGCGAAGACGGCTGGCCGGCGCTGAAGCGCGCCTACGGGCTGCCGTTCGAAGCCGGCAATGCACTCGACCACGGCCTTGCCTACGACGCGGTGAAGGCCGGGCGCGTCAACCTCATCGACGCCTACTCCACCGATGCGCGCATCGGCCGCGACGGCCTGCGCGTGCTCGCCGACGACCGCGCCTTCTTTCCGCGCTACGACGCGGTGCTGCTGATGCGGCTCACCGTCGACGAGAGCCTGCTGCTGCCGCTGGTGCGCCGCATCGACGAGGCGCGCATGACGGCGCTGAACGCGGAAGCGGAAATCGACGGCAAGCCGTTCGCCGCGGTGGCGCGCGGCTTCCTCGCGGCGCCGCCCGGCGCCCCCGCTGCGGCGGCGGCGAGCGCCGGGGCGAGCGCAGCGCCCGCGGCGGCGCCGGCGGGGCTGTGGCGGCGCCTGTTCGCGCCGGACCTCATGCGCCTGACGCGCCAGCACCTGTGGCTCGTGTTCGCCTCGGTGGCGCTGGCAGCGGCGGTCGCGGTGCCGCTGGGCGTGCTGGCGTGGCGGCGGCCGCGGCTGGCGGGCTGGGTGCTCGCCGTCGTGGGCGTGCTGCAGACCGTGCCCTCGCTGGCGCTGCTGGCGGTACTGATCGCGGTGCTGGGCACCATCGGCTTCTGGCCGGCGCTGCTGGCACTCTTTGTCTACGCGCTGCTGCCGATCGTCGCCAACACGCACGCGGGGCTGGCCGCGGTGCCGGTCGAGCTGTCGCTGGCGGCGCGCGCGCTCGGCCTGAAACCGCTGCAGGCGCTGCGCCTCGTCGAACTGCCGCTGGCGCTGCCCACCATCGTCACCGGCGTCAAGACGGCGGCGGTCATCAACGTCGGCACGGCCACGGTGGCCGCGTTCGTCGGCGCCGGCGGCTACGGCGAGCGCATCGTCGCCGGGCTGGCCGTCAACGACAGCGCCGCGATGCTGGCCGGCGCGGTGCCGGCGGCGCTGCTGGCGCTGGTCGTGCAGGGGCTGTTCGACCGCTTCGAGAAGCGCCTGCGCAAGGTGCCGGCCTGAGGTGCCGGCCTGTGGTGCCGGCCTGAGGTGCCGGCCTGTGGTGCCGCCCTGACGTGCCGGCCTGACGTGCCGCCGCGGCCTGCTCAGGCGCCTTCCGCGGCCGCGGGCGCCGGCGCGGGCAGCGCGCCTTCGGGCGCTGTTCCCGACCCCGCTGGTGCTGCCGCCGTTGCCGCGGCCGGCGTCGCGGTTGCCGCCGCCGGCACCGCCTCGTCTTCCTCGGCCAGCCGCGGCGGCGTGAACTTCCCGGGGTGGCGGCCCGTCTTGCCGGCATAGAACGCGCGGATGCGGTCCATGTCGGCGCGCACGTCGCCGCTGGCGTGCAACGCCGGGCCGAGGCCGCCGCGCTTGCGCGCGTAGTCGAGGTAGCCCAGCACCACGGGCACGTCGGCCAGGCGCGCGATGTGATAGAAGCCCGAGCGCCACAACGCGGCCCGTTCGCGCGTGCCTTCGGCCGGCACGGCGAGCACGAAGTCGGCGCCGGCGCTGCGCGCTTGTTCGAAGCAGGCCGCGCTCTGGGCCACGAGCCCCGAACGCGTGCCGCGGCGGATCGGCACGCCGCCCAGCGCCTTGAACAACCGGCCGTGCGGCGGCGCGAACAACGAGGCCTTGCCCATCCAGCGAAACGGCACTTCGGTCGACCAAGCCATCGCCATCATGAAGACGAAGTCCCAGTTCGAGGTGTGCGGCGCGGCGATCAGCACGAAGCGGCGCACTTCGGGCAGCATGCCTTCGAACTGCCAGCCGGCAAGGCGCAGGAAGATGCGCGCGAGGTGCTTTCCGATCACGTCCGATCCGCTCGACGCCGCCGGCGGCGGTGGCGCGGCACTGTAGCGCGCCGGCGGCGTGCGGGCGGCAGAGGCGGCGGTGGCGGTGGCAGTGGCGGTGGCGGTGGCGACGGTGGTGGTGGCGGCGACGGCCGGGAAGGAAGCAGCGCTCGCCGAGGCGGAGCTGGCGCCGCTGGTCGAGCGGCTGCTCGCCGCGCAGTCGGGTCTCTTCGCCGGCATCGAGCCCGCAGCGCTGGCCGCGCTGCTGCGCCGCTCGGCGCACCGCCTGCACCTGGCCGCGGGCGAGGACCTCGTCACCGAAGGCGACGCGGCCGACGCGATCTACTTCATCGAGAGCGGCCGCTTCGAGGTGCGCAAGCGCAGCGAGGGCGGCAGTGGCGACGACGTGGACCACCGCATCGGCGAGATGGACAGCGGCAGCGTCGTCGGCGAAGTGGCGCTGCTGGACCGCGGCACGCGCTCGACCACCGTGCGCGCGCTCGCGGACGCGTCGGTCCTGGTGCTGCAGCTCGGCGACCCCGCGCGGGCGGCCGCCGCAGCACTGGACCCGGCGCTGCAGATGCAGCTCAACCTGGCCGGGGAGATGGCGCGCAAGATGCGCCACGTCACCTCGGGCACCGTGCGCCACCTCGAGGCGAGCCTGCTGGAAGCGCGCACGCGCGTCGAGATGGGCCGCTTCATGAGCCGGGTGCTGATCGGCACCTGCCTGTACATGTTCGCGATGGTCCTGATGCAGCCGCTGCGCGCGCTGGTGCCCGACAGCACGGTCTTCAGCGTGCTGGTGCTGCTGGGCTTCGCGTTCGGCTTGTGGCTGAACATCCGCACCAGCATGTTCCCGCCCGGGGCCTATGGCTTCACGCTCGAGGGCTGGCGGCCGGCGCTGCGCGAAGCGGTGCTGTTCAGCCTGCCGATCCTGGCCGCCATCGTGGGGCTGAAGTGGCTGCTGCTGCACGCCTCGCCGGCGTTCGAGGGCCGCCAGCTCTTCGACCTGTACCGCCCGGCCGCGCTCGGCGCGGGCGGCACGCTGGCGGTGGCGGCGGCCTACGCCCTCTTCGTGCCGGTGCAGGAGATGGTGGCGCGCAGCGGCATCCAGAGCTCGCTGGCGATGTACCTGCGCGGCCGCCACCGCGTGCCGATGTCGATCTTCATGTCGACGCTGCTGTTCTCCTCGACGCACCTGCACACCGGCGTCGTGTTCGCGCTGGCGGTGTTCCCGATGGGCCTGTTCTGGGGCTGGCTGTACTCGCGCCACCCGACGCTGGTGGGCGTGGTGTGCTCGCACCTGCTGATCGGCCTGTTCGCGGTGTTCGTGGTGTCGTTTCCGTACTTCTGATTCCCGAGGGGAACCCCTCGGCAGTCATCGCGTCCTCCGCAGCCCGCTGCGGCCGCTGCCGCCTTCGGCTGGCGACATCCCCGACAGCGGTGCGAGCTGGAAGTCGAGGTCGCTGCGGTGGCCGGTGAGCTCGACGATGGTGAAGGCGTCGCCGCCGGGCAGCACCGGGAAGGCGCCGCAGGTCTCGCCGCGGGCGCAGATGAAGTCGTCGTTGTCGGTGTCGCCGCCGGCGACGATCTGCACGCGGCTCTTCGCGTAGCCGGTCATGCTCCAGGTGTAGCGGCCGCTGGCCAGCGAGGCGAGCACGGTGTGCTCGACGTGGCCGCTGGCCGGGTCGATGAGCAGCACGTACACCGGGCCCCAGTTGCCGCGCGCCACGCTGCCGGCCGGCTTGTTGACGGCCAGCTGCACGGCGAGCGTGCGGCCGCTGGAAAGCGTGAAGCGCACGCTCGGGAAGTAGCCGCCGGGGGCCGGGATGGCGCTGCGGTTGACGGTGACGGTGTAGCGGCCGAGCCCGCCCGCGCCCACCGCGGTGGGCGCCACCGCGACCGAGCCGCTGTTCATGCCCGCGGCCAGGACCACCGCCGGCGCACCGCTGACCGACTCCGTCGTCGTGCCCGGCGCGCGCAGCTCGATCACGGCGCTGGTCTGCAGCGAGCCGAAGTCGACGGACGACGGCAGCGCGACGATCTGCACCGCCGGCGGCGGCGGCGGCGTGCCGAGCGCCGCCAGCGCCGCGTCGACCGCCTTGCGCGCGTTGACGAGGCCGAAGCCGAACGTGTTGTCGCGGCCGGCGGCGCCGAGGTCGTCGGTGAGGCTGCCGGCGGCCAACAGGTTGTCGATCTGCGTCACCGTCAGCGCCGGATTGACGAACCGCATCAGCGCGATGACACCGGCCACGTGCGGCGCGGCCATCGACGTGCCCTGCTTGCCGCCGAACGAAGGCTGGCGCGTGCCGGCCGCGTCGAAGGTGGCCACGGCGCTGTAGACACCGTCGCTGGCACCGTTGCCCGTGGTGGACGCCGAGAGGTCGCCGCCGGGCGCGGCGACGAGGATCGCGCTGCCGGTGTTCGAGTAGTTGGCGATGTTGCGCTGGGCGTCGGTGGCGCTGACGGCGATGGCGCCGGCGCAGTTGGCCGGCGCGGCCACGGGCATCGCCTGGCCGCTCGCGTTGTGCGCGTCGTTGCCGGCGGCGACGACCACCGCGGCGCCGGCGGTGCGCGCGTCGGCGATGGCGGTCGTCCAGGCGGCGTCGCACGCGCCCTGGCCGCCCAGGCTCATGTTGATGACGTCGACGCGCCGCGCCGGCACGAGGTTCGAGCGGTTGGGCAGGCGCGCGGCATAGCGCAGCGCTTGCAGGATGTCGCTGGTGCGCGCCAATGCCCCCGGGGCGAACACCCGCAGCGGCAGGATCTGTGCCATGGGCGCGGTGCCGGCGCCGCCGACGCCGTCGTAGGTGGCCGCGCCCACGGTGCCGGCCACGTGCGTGCCGTGGAAGCGCGGCGTCTGTGCGGCGGTGGAGGGGTCGTCGCCGTTGGCCGCGTCGCCGTCGCCGTCGGCGTTGACGCTGACGAAGCTGCGGCCGTTGCCGAAGAGCTGCGGCGCCAGGTCGGGGTGGTTCATCACCACGCCCGAGTCGACGACGGCCACCAGCGGCCGCACCTGCGTGCCCGGCAGGCCGAGCGCGGTGATGCGCTCCATCGCCGCGGGCAGGTTGATCTGCTCGTAGTGCCAGCGCTGGTACGAGTAGCCGCGGTCGTTGGGCGGGAAGTTGCCGGTGAGCGCCAGCGTGTCGAAGCGGCGATTCACCTCCACGTACTCGAACGCGCCGCTGGCGCGCAGCGCCTTGGCGTAGCGCAGCGTCTCCAGCGCCTCGGGCCAGGGGTCGGCGGCGGCCAGCGCGCGCCGGCGCAGGTCGTGCGCCGAGGCAGCGCGCGCGGCGGCGAGCGTGGCACCGCCGGCGGCGGTGAGTTCGGAAAGCTTGGCCAGGCCGTCGCTGCGCGCCAGCGCGTCGGCGGGCAGTTTCACCATCTGGGCGCCGATGTCGGTGCGCAGCTCGCCGGCCGACCCGTCGGCGCCGGAGGCGACTTGCGCACCGGCGGCGCGCAGCCACTGTTGCGCCAGCTTCAGCGCCGCCGGCGTTGCCTCGGGCTTGGCCATGCCGGTGGCGGCGTCGACCGGCGCGCGCCGCGGTTCGAGCACCAGTTCGCCGGGCACGAACGCACTCTCGGCGGTGCGCTGCGCGCAGGCGGCGGCGGTGCCCGGCGCGCCGATGCGCAGGTTGTAGATCGAAGCGCCGCTGAAGGCGTTGACGCGCAGTAGGTAGGTGCCGGCCTGGGTGACCGTGACGCACTCGAAGCGCGAGCCGGTGCCGTTGGAAGCGCCCACCGGCGTGCCGCCGCTCGGGCTGTAGAGGTACAGGTCGACATCGGCGGTGGCCGGGTCGTTGGCGAACTCCAGCTCGACCACCTGGCCGGCAACGAGGTCGACGCGGTACACGTCGTCGGCGTCGCCGCGCGTGGCGCTGCCGTCGTTGTTGTTGCCGCGCGGGCCGGTGTCGGGCTTGTTGACGCTGCCCACCAGCAGCACCGGCGTCGTCAGCGGCTGCGCGGTGCCGATGGTGTCGTTGCCCGTGTAGCCGGACTGGTTGACGTCGTTGGTGTCGGAGTCCACCGCGGCCGTCTCGGCGATGGTGATGGTGCCGGAGAGGTTGAAGGCGATGGCGCCGCCGCTGCCGCCTCCGCCGCCGCCTCCTCCGCCGCCACCGGCACCGGCACCGCTTCCTCCACCGTCGCCACCGCCCCCGCCGCCGCAGCCGGCTGCCAGCGCCAGGGTGCAAAGCGCGGCCAGCACGCGGCGGCCAACGCGGCAGGAAGCCTTCTTCATCGCTGTCTCCCTTCCAGTTCAGGCGGGGCACCGGCCGAATGGCGGTGCAGCGATTGAAGTGTCGGCGTGCAGCGTTAGGCAACCGCTAGCGGGATGAGGCCGCCCGCCGGCTCGCGGCGCGGGCCTAGGCTCTGGCCAGCGCCCCGCCGGCGCGCAACCGGCCCACCTCGATGCCGTTCCAGTTGCGCAGCGTCACGTCGGCCAGCGCGCCAACGAAGGCCGCTTCGTCGTCGCCGGCCGGCGGCACGAGGCGCTCGATCAGCGCCGCCATCACCACTTCGGCGGCGCGCGCGGTGTTGCCGTCGTCCATCTTCAAGGCCACGCCCAGGCCTTGCTGCGGCAAGGCAGCGCAGTACACGCCTTCGGCGCCGACCTTGCAGAAGACCCGCTCGCCCAGGCGCTCGGCCACGCGGCTGTCGAAGCGGCCGCTGCCGCCCACCATCGCCGGGGCGCGCGCCACCGCCTCGCGCAGGCGCCGCGCGGCTCGGGCGCGGTCGGCATCGAGGCCGACGCCGGTGGCCACCTTCGCGAAGGCGTGCGCCAGGTGGCGCAGCGGCACCGCGAGGGTGGGGATCGAGCAGCCGTCGGTGCCGCGCGCGGTGGCGGCGAGGTCGAAGCCGGTGGCGTCCTGAAGCGAAGCGGTCACCTCGCGCATCACGGGGTGGCCGGGTTGCACGTAGCCGCGCACGAAGTCGGCCGCGCCGCTGCGGCCGGCGAGCGCGCAGCCCAGGCACACGAAGCCGGCGTGCTTGCCCGAGCAGTTGTTGTGCAGCGCGCTCGGCTGCTGGCCTGCGGCGGCCAGGGCGCGCTGGCTGCCTTCGTGGTAGGGCCAGTGGGTGCCGCATTCGAGCGCCTCGGGGCCCAGACCCGCCTTGGCGAGCATCGCGCGCGCCGTCTCGGTGTGCTGCGGCTCGCCGCCGTGCGAGGCGCAGGCGAGCGCGAGTTCGGCGTCGGTGAGGCCGAAGCGCTCGGCCGCGCCGCTGGCCACCAGCGGCAGCGCCTGCAGCACTTTGACCGCCGAGCGCGGGAAGATCGGCCGCTCGATGTCGCCGATGGCGGTGTGCACGCGCCCTTGCGCGTCGACGACGGCGACGGCGCCGCGATGGAAACTCTCGGCGATGCCGCCGCGCAGCACCTCGGCCAGGACGGGGTTGGCGTTCATGCGCCGGCATTGTGGCGGCAGCGGCCAGAATGCCTGCGAGCCGCTCGCCATGACCCACGCTGCCGACCTTCCCGCTGACTTGCACGCGCCCGGCGCCCGGTCGGCGCGGGCCACCGGAGTGGCCGCCGGCGTGGCGGCCGCACTTTCGCAGCCGCCGCTGCTGCTGGGCGTGGACTTCAGCTGCGCGCCTTCGCGCCGCAAGCCCATCACCGTGGCGCGCGGCCGGCGGGAAGGCGAAGGCCAGGGCACAGGCGAGGGTCGGGGCGCAGGCGAAGGCCAGGGCGAAGACAAGGGCCAGGGCCAGGGCCAGGGCCATGGCGCCGTGCGCTTGCTCGGCATCGACGCGCTGCCGACGCTGGCCCAGTTCGAGAGCGCGCTCGCCGCACCGGGCCCGTGGTTCGGCGCTTTCGATTTCCCGTTCGGTCTGCCGCGCGCATTCGTCGACGCGCACGCGCTCGGCGACAGCGCCGACGCGGTGATCGCCGAGTTGAAGCGGCGCTGCCCGGCGCGAATGCAGTTCCGCGCGCTCGTCGATGCCTGGGGCAACGCGCGCGCCAGCGGCCAGCGGCTCATCCACCGCCGCACCGACACCGCACACGCGGCCACGTCGTCGAGTCCGCTGCAGACGCGCTACGTGCCGGTGGGATTCATGTACTACGAGGGCTTCGCCCGGCTCGTCGCCGCGGGCTTGATGCTGCCCGGGCTGCGCAGCGGCGACGCGGCGCGTGTGGGCGTCGAGGGCTACCCGGGCCGGCTGGCGTTCGAGCTGATCGGCCGCCGCTCGTACAAGAACCGCGACGACAGCGAGCGGCGCGCGGCGCGCGAGGAGATGCTGGCGGCGCTCGAACGCGGCCGCAGCCCGCTCGGCCTGGCGCTGCGCCTGGGCGCCAGCGAGCGCGCCGCCATCGTGGCCGACGCCAGCGGCGACTTGATCGACGCGGTGCTGTGCCTGATGCAGGCCGCCTGGGCCGAACGGCAGCCGCGGCACGGGTTGCCCGAGGTCGTCGATGGCGTCGAAGGCTGGATCGTCGGGCCGGTGTGAAGGCGCGTCGAAGCGGCCGTGACTGCACAAGCGAGCACCGCGTCGATGGCCGCCGCCGAAGCGTGGTTCGCCGCGAACGGCTATCGCCCCTTCGACTTCCAGCGCGAGGTGTGGGCCGCGATGGCCGCAGGCGCCAGCGGCCTGCTGCACGCCACGACCGGCAGCGGCAAGACCTACGCGGTGTGGATGGGGGCGCTGGCGCGGCTGCGGGCGCCTCAGCGGGGAGCGAAGGGCAGCGGCGGCCTGCAGGTGCTGTGGTTGACGCCGATGCGCGCGCTCGCCGCCGACACGACGAAGGCGCTGCAACGCCCGCTGCCGGCGCTGGCGCCGTGGGCGCAGGTGGGGCAGCGCACCGGCGACACCGGCAGCGCCGAGCGCGCCCGCCAGGAGCGCCGCCCGCCCGAGGCGCTGGTGACGACGCCCGAGTCGCTGACGCTGATGCTGACGCGCGAGAACGCGGCCGCCGAACTCGGCGGCGTGCACACGGTGATCGTCGACGAATGGCACGAGCTGATCGGCAACAAGCGCGGCGTGCAGGTGCAGCTCGCGCTGGCGCGGCTCAGGCGCTGGAACCCGAGGCTCATCGTGTGGGGCTTGTCGGCAACCCTGGGCAATCTCGAGCAGGCGATGGCCACGCTCGTCGGCTCATCGCCCGGCGGCAGCGCCGGCCCGCCGCCGCTTCTGGTGCGCGGCAAGGTCGACAAGGCGCTGGTCATCGACACGCTGCTGCCGCACGAGCCCGGCCGCTTCAGCTGGGGCGGGCACCTGGGCGCGCAGATGCAGCAGCCGGTGGTCGACGAGATCGAGAAGAGTTCGACGACGCTCGTCTTCACCAACGTGCGTTCGCAGGCCGAGATCTGGTACCAGCTGCTGCTCGCCGCGAAGCCCGAGTGGGCCGGTGTCGTGGCGCTGCACCACGGGTCGCTGGACAAGAGCGTGCGCGAGTGGGTCGAGGCGGGGCTGAAGGAAGGGCGGTTGAAGGCGGTGGTCGCGACCAGTTCGCTCGACCTCGGCGTGGACTTCCTGCCGGTGGAGCGGGTGCTGCAGATCGGCAGCGCCAAGGGCATCGCGCGGCTGCTGCAACGCGCCGGCCGCAGCGGCCACGCGCCGGGCCGGGCCAGCCGCGTGACGCTGGTGCCCACGCACACGCTGGAACTGGTGGAAGCGGCCGCCGCGCGGCGCGCGGCACTGGCCGGCCGGGTGGAGTCGCGCACGAGCCCGAACAAGCCGCTGGACGTGCTGGTGCAGCACCTGGTGACGGTGGCCCTCGGCGGCGGCTTTGCCGCCAATGCGAAGGAAGGCGGGGGGTTCGGTGCCGACGCGCTGTTCGAGGAAGTCAGGACGGCGCCGGCCTATGCCGAGCTGACGCGCGAGGAGTTCGACTGGGCGCTCGCCTTCGTCGAGCGCGGCGGCGACAGCCTCGCCGCCTACCCCGAGTACCACCGCGTGCAGCTCGTCGATGGCGTGTGGCGCGTGCCCGACCGCGGCATCGCGCGGCGGCACCGGCTGCAGGTGGGCACCATCGTCAGCGACGCCAGCATGCAGGTGAAGTGGCTCAGCGGGGGCACGCTGGGCACCATCGAGGAAGGCTTCATCGCGCGCCTGAACAAGGGCGACCACTTCGTCTTCGCCGGCCGCGTGCTGGAGTACGTGCGCACGCAGGACATGGCGGCCTACGTGCGCCGCGCGACGAAGAACAACAAGGGCGTCGTGCCGGCGTGGGCCGGCGGGCGCATGCCGCTGTCCAACGAGCTCGGCGACGCGGTGCTGGCGATGCTCGAAGGCGCGGCGCAGGGCGACTTCTTCGAGCCCGAGATGCAGTGCGCGCGGCCGATGCTGCAGGCGCAGGCCCGGCTGTCGCAGCTGCCGCAGCGCGGCCACCTGCTGGTGGAGGAGTTCCGCTCACGCGAGGGCCAGCACTTCTTCTTCTACCCGTTCGCCGGGCGCAACGTGCACATCGGCCTGGCGCAGCTGCTGGCATGGCGGCTGGCCCGAAGCGAGCCGAACACGTTCTCGCTGTCGGTGAACGACTACGGCCTCGAAGTGCTGGCGGCCAAGCCGATGGCGCTTTCGGACGAGGCGCTGACGGCGCTGTTCAGCGGCCGCGACCTGCTGGCCGACGTGCTGGCCAGCCTCAACTCGGGCGAACTGGCGCAGCGGCGCTTCCGCGAGATCGCGCGCGTCGCCGGCCTCGTGTTCAGCGGCTACCCGGGCGCGCCGAAGAGCCTGCGTCAGCTGCAGGCGTCCAGCTCGCTGTTCTACGAGGTGTTCCGCAAGTACGACGCCGGCAACCGCCTGCTCGGCCAGGCCGAAGGCGAAGTGCTGAGCCAGGAGCTGGAACTCGAACGCCTGCGCGCCGCGCTCAAGCGCCTGGCGGCGTTGCCGCTGCAGCGCGTGGCGCTGAAGCACCCGAGTCCGTTCGCGCTGCCGCTGCTGGTGGAGCGCTTCCGCGAGCAGCTCACCACCGAGAAGCTCAAGGACCGCATCGACCGCCTGCTCGCCGAAGCCGAGCGCTCGCTCGATGCGGCCGACGCGGTCGCCGGCGCCCGGGCGGCGCGCTCCTCGAAGGCGCCGCGTGCGACGTTGCAGCGCAAGGCGGCCGCTGCGGCATCATCGCCGCCGGCAGCGGCCGAAGACGGGCCGCGCCCCGAAGAGAAGGAGTCGATCGACCATGAAACGCCCGGGAAGCCTTGACTCGGCGCGGCGCCTCGCGCTGCCGCTCGCGTTCTCGTTCGCGCTGGGGTTGGCCGGCGCGGCGGCGGTGCCGGAGGAGGCCCGCGCGCAGGCGGCGCCGGCGGCGTCGGCGCGCGCAGGCGCCTTGAAGAAGGGCGAAGGCATCGCCGGCGTCATCAGCCGCGTCATCGACGGCGACACGCTGACGCTGCAGCCCCCCGGCCGGCCGCCGATCGAGGTGCGGCTGCGCGACATCGACGCGCCGGAGATCTGCCAGGACTACGGCGTCGAGGCGAAGAAGGCGCTGGAGGGCTTCGCGCTCGGCAAGCCGGCGACGCTGACCTTCAGCGCCCACGACTCCTACGGGCGCGCCGTCGGCGGTGTCGTCGTCGAGGGGCAGTCGCTGTCGAAGTGGATGGTCGCCGAAGGGCATGCGTGGAGCACGCGCACGCGCTTCGACCGCGGCCCGCTGATGAAGGAAGAGCGCATGGCCACGGCATTGCGCCGCGGCGTGCACGCCACGTCCGGCGCCGTGATGCCCAAGGAGTTCCGCAAGACGCACGGGCCGTGCCCGCGCCCGCGCCGGCGCCCGCCGCGGCTCAGTTCGCGCCGCCGCCGCGCGCGTCGCCTTTCACGCGCACCCAGCGCAGCTCGATGATGTCGTTGGGCCACTGCACCGCGCTCACCTTCTTCAGCATCGCCCAGGTGAGCGTGCGCCGGTACAGCGGGATGTAGGGCAGGTCCTCGGCCACCAGCCGCAGCACCGTGGCCACCATCGCGCGCCGGCGCGTCAGGTCGGGCTCGGTGCGGATTTGGTCGATCAGCGCGTCGAGCTTCGGGTTGCTGTAGCGGCCGGCGTTGAAGGTCCCCAGGCCGCTCCTGTCGTAGGTGCGAAAGAGCGCGTTGAGCGAGTTCCAGGCGTCGGGCGCGGCGGTCCAGCCGAATTCGACGAAGCTGGCGGTGGCCTGGCTGAGCTTGGGGAAGAACGTGCCGGTGGTCGAACTGCGCAGCGTCGTGCGGATGCCCACCTGCGTCAGCATCGCCGCCATCGCCTGGCAGGCGTTCTCGCGCCAAGCCACGTTCACGCAGTCCAGCGTCACCGCGAAGCCGTTCGGGTAGCCGGCTTCGGCCAGCAGCGCCTTCGCCTGCGCGGGGTCGAACGGCAGCCGCCGGTCGAGGTCGGCCGGGCTGCCGTCGACCAGCGTCGACAGGAACGTTCCGGTGGGGACCGCCTGGCCGCGCAGCACCTTGTCGATGATCAGCGGCACGTTGACGGCGTGGTAGACGGCGCGGCGCACGCGCAGGTCCTTGAAGGGATTGCGGCCCTTGACGTCGCTGAACTCGAGCTCGTCGCGCGCCTGGTCGAAGGTGAGGTACTGCTGGCCGATGTCGGCCGTCTGCACGAGCGTCATGCGCGTATCGGCCTTCAGGCGCGCGATGTCCTGGTACGGCGGGTCGAGCACGAGGTCCACTTCGCCCGAGGCGAGCGCGGCCAGGCGCGTGGCATCGCTCTTGATCGGCACGAAGCTCACTTCGGCGACGTTGCCGTGGCGCGGCTTGCCGTCGGCACCTTTGTCGGCCCAGCCCCACCAGGCCTCGTGGCGCTCGAGCAGCACGCGCACGTCGGGCTGGAAGCTCTTGAGGCGGAACGGCCCGGTGCCATTGGCGTTGCGCACCGTGAACGTCTCCTGCTTGCCGTTGAAGTCCTGCGCCTTCGTGACGCCGTGCTTCTCGCACCAGGCCTTGCTCATCATCGCCACGAACTGCAGCTTCTCGGGCAGCACGGCGTCGGGCGCCTCGAGCTGGAACTCGACGGTGAGGTCGTCGATCTTCCTGGCCGCCTTCAGGCCCTTCAACTGGAAGGCGCGCTGCGACGGCGGCGCCATCGTGCGCTCGACCGAGAACACGGCGTCGTCGGCGGTGAAGGCACTGCCGTCGTGGAACTTCACGCCGGCACGCAACCTGAAGCGCCAGGTCGTCGGGCCGGTCATCTGCCACGAGGTGGCCAGCGCCGGTTCGAGCTTGAACTTCTCGTCGCGGCCGACGAGGCTGTCGTAGACCGGGAACGCCACGCGCGAGTGGTA
>JAEUPF010000032.1 GCA_016790425.1 Rubrivivax sp. | reverse complement strand
ATGTCCTCGGCCACCGGGTTGTGGTCGGAGCCCAGCGCATCGATCGTGCCGTCGGCCAGCGCCGCGCGCAGCGCCTCGCGGTCGGCGCCCTGGCGCAGCGGCGGCGTCAGGCGCATGTCGGCGTTGAAGAAGCCGATGTCGACGTCGGTCAGGTGCAGCGAGTTGATGCTGACGTCGGCCGTCAGAGGCAGCCCCTCGGCCTTGGCGGCGCGCACCAGCGCCACGCCGGCGGCGCTGGACAGGCGCTGCAGATGCACCCGCGCGCCCGTGGCGCGCACGAGCTCGATGATCTGTGCCAGCGCGATCGTCTCCGCCGCCACCGGCACGCCCGACAGGCCCAGGCGCGTGGCCACCGCACCGCTGGCGGCGACGCCGCTGCCCAGCCACGGGTCCTGCGGCCGCAGCCACACGGTGCAGCCGAAGGTGGCCGCGTACTGGAGCGCGCGCATCAGCACGTTCGTGTCCCGCACCGGCGCGTCGGCCTGGCTGAAGCCGATGCAGCCGGCCGCCGTCAGCTCGGCCATCTCGGTGAGCGCGGCGCCGTCGAGCTTGCGCGTCAACGCGCCGAGCGGGAAGACGCGGCAGCGCGAGAGCTTGCGGGCGCGGAACTTCAGCATCTCCACCAGGCCCGGCTCGTCGAGCACGGGGTCGGTGTCGGGCGGGCAGACGAGGCTCGTCACGCCGCCGGCCGCCGCCGCGGCGAGCTCGCTTTCGAGCATCCCTTCGTGCTCGTGGCCGGGCTCGCGCAACCGCGCCGCCAGGTCGACCAGCCCCGGCATCACGACCAGGCCGCTGGCGTCGATCACCCGCTCGGCAGCGAAATCGCGCAGCCGGCCACGGCCATCGCTGCCGCCGCTGCCCTCGATGCCGACGATGCGGTCGGCGGCGATGGCCACGTCGGCCACTTCGTCGCGGCCGCTGGCCGGGTCGATGACGCGCCCGCCGCGCACGAGGATCTTCATGCCTGGTTCCCCGCGATCAGGCTCATCACCGCCATGCGCACCGCGATGCCGAAGGTCACCTGCGGCAGGATGACGCTGGCGCGGCCGTCGGCGACCTGCGAATCGATCTCGACGCCGCGGTTGATCGGCCCCGGGTGCATCACGATCGCGTCCTTGTTCGCCAGCGCCAGCTTCTCCGGCGTCAGGCCGTAGGTCATGAAGAACTCGGCGGCGCTCGGCAGCAGGGCGCCGTTCATGCGCTCGTTCTGCAGCCTGAGCATGATGATCACGTCGGCGCCGCGGATGCCCTCGGCCATCGAGTGGCAAACGCGCACGCCCATCGCCGCCAGATCGCCCGGCACCAGCGTCTTCGGGCCGACGGCGCGGATCTCGGGCACGCCCAGCGTCGTCAGCGCGTGGATGTCCGAGCGCGCGACGCGCGAGTGCACGATGTCGCCGACCACCGCGACGACGAGATTCCTGAAGTCGCGCTTGAAGTGGCGGATCGTGTACATGTCCAGCAGCGCCTGCGTCGGATGGGCGTGGCGGCCATCGCCGGCGTTGACGACGTGCACGTGCGGCGCCACGTGCTGCGCGATCAGGTACGGCGCGCCGCTTTCGGCGTGGCGCACGATGAACATGTCGGCGTGCATCGCCGAGAGGTTGGCGATGGTGTCGAGCAGGCTCTCGCCCTTGGCGGTGCTCGAGCGCGCGATGTCGAGGTTGATGACGTCGGCCGACAGCCGCTTGGCGGCGATCTCGAACGTCGTGCGCGTGCGCGTGCTGTTCTCGAAGAACAGGTTGAAGACGCTCTTGCCCCGCAGCAGCGGCACCTTCTTCACCTCGCGCTCGTTGACGGAGAGGAAGGTGCTCGCGGTGTCGAGGATCTGCACCAGG
Organism: Rubrivivax sp.; assembly: GCA_016790425.1. Lineage (GTDB taxonomy): Bacteria > Pseudomonadota > Gammaproteobacteria > Burkholderiales > Burkholderiaceae_C > Rubrivivax. The sequence goes on along the minus strand of JAEUPF010000032.1, from coordinate 44,407 downwards.
ATCGCCTGCGGCAGCCCCTCGATCGACAACAGGTGGATCAGCTCGCCGTTGGCGTTGAGCTGCGGGTTGCGGCGCGCGAGCATCAGCGCCGCTCCCCGTCGTTGGCGTCGTCGCGGGGCCTGATCGAGAACGAGAAGCCGCCGCCCTCGCCGCGCGCCAGCGTCAGCTTCTGCGCCGCCGGCAGCACGATGCGCGCCGCGGCGCAGGCCGGCTCGATGGGCAACTCGCGGCCGCCACGGTCCACCAGCACCGCCAGCGCCACGCTGGCCGGGCGGCCGAAGTCGTACAGCTCGTTGATCACGGCACGCACCGTGCGGCCGGTGTAGAGCACGTCGTCGACGAGGACGATGTGCCGGCCCTCGATGTCGAAGGGCAGGTTCGTCGCGTCGCTGTGCGCGGCCAGCCCGCGCGAGCCGAAGTCGTCGCGGTGCAGCGTGCTGGAGATGACGCCGGCCGCACCGGGCAGCGCCAGGTCGCGCTGCAGCCGCTCGGCCAGCCACGCCCCGCCGGACCAGATGCCCACGAGGCTGGTGCCGGCCGCCCGTTCGGGGCGCAGCAGGCGGCGCACCGCCTCGCGCAGGTCGGCGTAGAGCGCTTCGGCGTCAAGCTCGAGCATCGGCATCGTTCTCGTCGTTCTCGTCGTTCTCGTCGTTCTCGTCGTTCTCGTCGTTCCGTTCGGCAGGGGCGGATCGTCGTCGGGCAGGCTGCGCAGGAACTGCTCGAGGATGACCGCCGCCGAGGCCGCATCGACGCCGGCATCGCCCACGCCCCGCGCGCGCGCTTCGGTGGTGCTGTAGCGCTCGTCCACCTCGTGCACCGGCAGCTTGAAGCGGCCGTGCAACTGGCGGCCGAAGGCACGCGCGCGGCGCGTATTGTCGTGCGGCGCGCCGTCCGGATGGAACGGCACGCCGACGACGAGCGCATCGGGCTGCCACTGGCCGATGAGCCGGGCGATCGCCGCGAAGCGCGCTTCGCCCGCCACGCTCACGGTGGCCAGCGGCTGCGCGCTCCTCAGCAGCGAGTTGCCGGCGGCGACGCCGACGCGCCGGGTGCCGAAATCGAACGCCAGAAAGGCAACGGGGCGGGCCGGCGCGTTGCGCGGCGCCGCCGCGTTCATGCGTGCCCGGCCTCCTGGGAGAGCATGCGCGGGTCGATGCCCAGCAGCGACAAGGCGCGGTCGTAGCGCTTGTCGGTGGGCGTGTCGAAGATGATCGCCGGATCGGCGTCGACCGTGAGCCAGCCGTTGCGGCCGATCTCGTCTTCGAGCTGGCCGGCGTCCCAGCCGCTGTAGCCCAGCGTGATGAGCACCTTCTTCGGGCCGCCACCGCTGGACATCGCCTCCAGCACGTCCTTGCTGGTCGTCATCTCCAGGCCGCTGTCGGCGATCGCCAGCGTCGAGTTGTACGAGGCGCCGGCCTCGCCCTGGCGCTCGTGCAGCACGAAGCCGCGTTCGGTCTGCACCGGGCCGCCGAAGTACACCGGCTGCTCGGCCAGCGGCGCCGGCGGCGTGCCGAGATCGACCTTCTCGAACAGGTTCTTCAGCTTGATGTCGATGGGCTTGTTGATCACCAGGCCGAGCGCGCCCTTCTCGGTGTGCTCGCACAGGTAGACAACGGCGCCCTTGAAGGTGTCGTCGACCATGCCCGGCATGGCGATCAGGAACTGGTTCGTCAGGTCGATGCGAGAACCGGCTGCCATGCGCGTATCTTATTCCGGCCTCACACTTGGCAGCCGATGCAAGACCCCGCCCGGACCCAGGGGGTGACCCACCGCCGCGACGGCCACCGCCACGAGGAACCGCCGCGCTTCGAGCGCGCCCTCGTCTGGTTGCGGCGTGACCTGCGCGTGCATGACCACGCGGCGCTGGCGCACGCGCTGGCGGCGGCGCGGCAGGTGTGGTGCTGCTTCGTCTTCGACCGCGCCATCCTCGATGGGCTGCTGGCCGCCGGGCGCCGCGCCGACCGGCGGGTGGAGTTCATCCGCGACAGCCTGGTCGGAGTCGATGCCGAGCTGCGCGAGCTGGCCGCCGCGCATGGCGTGGCCGGCGCCGGCCTGATCGTGCGCCACGGCTTCGCCGTCGCGGAAGTGCCGCGGCTGGCGGGCGAGCTGCACGTGCAGGCCGTGTTCGCCAACCACGACGACGAGCCGGCCGCGCGCGAACGCGACCTGCGCGTGCACGGCGAGCTGGCGCACGCCGGCGTGGCACTGCACCTGGGCAAGGACCAGGTCGTCTTCGAGCGCAACGAGGTGCTCACCGCCGGCGGCCGGCCGTTCTCGGTGTTCACGCCGTACAAGGCCGCCTGGCTGAAGGCGCTGCACGCCGCCGGGCCCGAGGCGCTGGCGCCACGTCCGGTGGCGCCGCGCGCGCGCGCCCTGGCGCCGTTGCCGGAGGAGCTGTCCGGGCCGCGCGGCGTGCCGTCCCTGCAAGACCTCGGTTTCGAGCCGACCAACCTGCACGAGTTGAAGCTGCCCAGCGGCCCGGCCGGTGCCGAGGAACTGCTGGCCGATTTCCTCGGCGGCCGCATCGAGCGCTACCACGAGACGCGCGACTTCCCCGCCGTGAAGGGGCCGAGCTACCTCGGCGTGCACCTGCGCTTCGGCACCGTCTCCGTCCGCCGCGTCGTGCGCGAGGCGCACGAGCGCGCCGCCGCCGGCATGCGCGGCGCCGAGATGTGGCTCGCCGAACTCGCCTGGCGCGAGTTCTACCAGCAGCTGCTGCACCACCACCCGCGCGTCGTCGGAGCCGCCTTCAAGCCGGCCTACGACCGCATCCGCTGGCACCACGGCAAGCACGCCGAGGCGCAATTCGCCGCCTGGTGCGAAGGCCGCACCGGCTATCCGCTCGTCGACGCGGCGATGCACCAGATCAACGGCAGCGGCTACATGCACAACCGCCTGCGCATGGTGGTGGCCAGCTTCCTCACCAAGGACCTCGGCATCGACTGGCGGCGCGGCGAGGCGTACTTCGCGCTGCACCTGAACGACTACGACCTGGCGGCCAACAACGGCGGCTGGCAATGGGCGGCCGGCAGCGGCTGCGACGCGCAGCCGTACTTCCGCGTCTTCAATCCGGTGAGCCAGAGCCGCAGGTTCGACCCCGAGGGCCGCTTCATCCGCCGCTACCTGCCGCAACTGGCCCGGCTTCCCGACGCGCTGATCCACGCGCCGTGGCTGGCGCGGCCGGCCGATCTGGAGGCCGCCTCGGTGCGGCTGGGCGTGGACTATCCGCTGCCGATCGTCGAGCACGCGCTGGCGCGCCGGGAGGCCCTGGCGCGCTACGCGGTGGTGAAGGAGCGTTGAGCGCCGGCGCCGGCGGCGCAGCGCGCGCCGTCGATGGCCGCGTGCGCGCCGGCCCGGGCGTTCAGTCGGCCGCCTTCGCAGCCGCCGGCAGCCGGCCGTACGAGCGCGGCTTCAGCCGCAGCCAGCGCCGGATGTGCGTGATCGCATCGTCGACGTACGTGAACAGCACCGGGATCACCAGCAGGCTCAGGAACGTGGACGTGACGAGCCCGCCGATGACGACGATGGCCATCGGCGCGCGGAAGCTCGGATCGACGCCGATGCCCAGCGCGATGGGCGTCATGCCGGCCGCCATCGCGATGGTCGTCATGACGATCGGGCGCGCCCGCTTGCGGCAGGCGTCGAGCACCGCCTCGCGGCGGGCCAGGCCGTGCTCGCGTCGCGCCAGGATGACGTAGTCGACGAGCAGGATCGAGTTCTTCGTCGCGATACCCATCAGCATGATGAGCCCGATCATGCTCGGCATCGACAGCGCCGTGTGCGTGGCGAACAGCGCCACGAAGGCGCCGGGGATCGACAGCACCAGCGCGCCGAGGATCGTCACCGGCTGCACGAAGTCCTTGAACAGCAGCACCAGCACGATGTAGATGCAGACCACGCCGGTGAGCATCGCCAGGCCGAAGCTCTCGAACAGCTCGGCCATCGCCTCGGCGTCGCCGATCTCGGTGACGATGATGCCCGCCGGCAGGCTCTTCAACGACGGCAGCGCCAGCGCCGCGTCCTTCACTTCGCCCAGCGGCTGCTGGTTCAGCTCGATCTCGAAGTTGACGTTGCGCTGCCGGTTGTAGCGGTCGATCTCGGCCGGGCCGCTGTCGATGGCGATGGTGGCCACGTTGCCCAGCGGCACCGCAGAGCCGCCCTTGCCCGGCACCGGCAGCCGTTCGAGCAACCCGAGGTCGGTGCGCGCCGCCGCCGGCAGGCGCACGACGATGGGCACCTGCCGCTGCGCCAGGTTCAGCTTCGGCAGGCTCTGGTCGAAATCGCCGGCGGTGGCGATGCGCAGCGTGTCGGCGATCGCCGCCGACGTGACGCCGAGGTCGGCCGCCTTCGCGAAGTCGGGCCGCACGATGAGCTCGGGGCGCACCAGGCTCGACGACGACGTGACGTTGCCGATGCCCGGCAGCGTGCGCAGCTCGCGCTCGACCTTGACGGCGTGCGCGGCCAGCGCCGCGCCGTCCTCGCCGGCGAGCACGAGCACGTACTTCTCGCTGCTCTGCCCGAAGCCGACCTTGACGCGCGCGCCGGGCAGCACCTCGAGCGCGCGCCGGAGGTCGGCTTCGACGTCCTGCTTGCTGATGCCGGGGCGTTCGCTGCGGTGCGTGAGCTTCAGCGTCAGCGTCGCGCGGCGCACGTCGGGCAGGCCGCCGCCGGGCGTCCAGATGTCGGCCCCGGTGCTGCCGCCGCCCACCGTGGTGTAGACGAGCCGCACCTGCCGGTGCCCCTGCACGAGCGAGCGCGCCTGCTCGGCGCTGGCCAGCGTCTGCTGGAAGGTCGAGCCCGGGGGCAGCGTCACGCTCACCTGCGTCTGGCCGAAGTCGTCGGGCGGGATGAAGCCGGTGGGCAGCAGGCCCACGAGCCCGAAGCTGCCGGCGAAGAACACCGCCGTCACGATCATCGTCACGATGCGGTGCCTGAGGCAGAACGCAGCCCAGCCGAGGTACATCGTCATCCAGCGCGGTTCGGGCCGCGCCGTCTTCGGCGGCTTCAGCAGGTACGCGGCCATCATCGGCGTCAGCATGCGCGCCACGACCAGCGAGAAGAACACCGCGATCGCCGCCGTCCAGCCGAACTGGACGAAGAACTTGCCCGGCACCCCGGCCATGAACGCCGTCGGCAGGAACACCGCGATCAGCGTGAAGGTGGTGGCGATGACCGCCAGCCCGATCTCGTCGGCCGCTTCCATCGCCGCGTCGTAGGGCGTCTTCCCCATTCGCTGGTGACGCACGATGTTCTCGATCTCGACGATCGCGTCGTCGACGAGGATGCCCACCACCAGCGACAGGCTCAGCAGCGTCACCACGTTGAGCGAGAAGCCGAAGACGTAGTGCATCGCCGCGAACGCCGGCAGCACGGAAAGCGGCAGCGCCGTCGCCGCCACCAGCGTCGCGCGCCACGAGCGCAGGAAGAGCCACACCACGAGCACGGCCAGCACCGCGCCTTCGATGAGCAGCATCATCGAGCCGTGGAAGTTCTCCACCGTCGGCTCGACGAAGTTGAAGACCTCGGTGGTCCTGATCTCCGGGTGCTCCTGGGCCAGCTTGCCCAGCGCCGCGCGCACGCCGTCGGCCACTTCGGTCTCGCTGGCGCCGCGCGACCGCACGACCTCGAAGCCCACCGCCGGCCGCCCGTTCACGAGCGCGGCGCTGCGCGGCTCGGCCACGGTGTCGGCGACGTTGGCCACCTGGTCCAGGCGGATGCGGCGGCCGTCTGCGAGCGTCACCTCCATGCGCGCCAGTTCCTCGGCGCTCTTCACGGTGGCGATCGTGCGCACGCTCTGCTCGATGCCGCCCACGTCGGCGCGGCCGCCCGGGGCTTCCTGCTGCGTGGCGCGCAGCTGGCGCGAGATGTCGGCGGCGCTGGCACCCAGCGCCAGCAGCCGCGCCGGGTCGAGCTCGACGCGCACTTCGCGCGCCACGCCGCCCACCCGTGCCACCGAGCCGACGCCGCGCACGGCGAGCACGGCCTTGGTCACCTGGTTGTCGACGAACCAGGACAGCGCCTCGTCGTCCATGCGCTCGGGCCGCTCGCTGGCCACCGTGTAGGTGAGGATCGGCGTGCCGGCGAGGTCGAGCTTGGTCACCACCGGGTCGCGCAGGTCGGCCGGCAGGTCGGCGCGGATGCGCGAGACCGCCGCGCGCGTGTCGTCCAGCGCTTCCTGCGTCGGCTTCTCGAGGCGGAACTCGACGGTGACGATGGCCACCCCGTCCTGCACCTTGGTGTAGATGTTCTTGACGCCGGTGAGCGCGGCGACCGCGTTCTCGATCTTGCGCGCCACCTCGGTCTCCAGCTGCGCCGGCGCGGCGCCGGGCAGGCTGGCGGTGACGTTGATCGTCGGCAGGTCGATGTCGGGGAACTGCTGCACCTTCATCGAGCGGAACGCCAACGCGCCCGTGAGCGTGAGCATCACGAACAGCATCAGCGCCGGGATCGGGTTGCGGATGCACCAGGCGGAGACGTTCATCGGCGTGTCACTTCGCTGCCGCTGCCGTTGCCGAGGCGCGCGCGGCCGGCTTGGCCGCCGCAGGCGGCGCTGCCACCGCCGCCGGGGCCGCCGCCGCGCCCTCGACGACGCGCACGAGGTCGCCGTCGCCGAGGAAGCCGGCGCCTTGCGCGACCACGCGCGCGCCGGCGTCGAGGCCGCCGGTGATCTCGATGCGCTCGCCGACGCGGCGGCCGACGCTCACCTTGGCTTGTTGCACCTTGTTGTCGGCGCCGACGCGGAAGACGTAGTTGAACCCTTCGCGCTGCAGCACCGCCGCCTGCGGCAGCGTCAGCGCCGGCGCGCTGCCGACTTCGAACTCGCCGCGCGCGAACATGCCCGCGCGGGCCGGGGCGGCGGCCGCGGCACCGGCAGTGGAAGCGGCAGTGGAAGCGGCAGTGGAAGCGGCGGCGGAAGTGGCGGCGGAAGCGGCAGCAGGGGCAGCAGCCGGGGCGGCAGCAGGGGCCGCCGGTGCCGGCGCCAGCAGGTCGACGAAGACCAGCCCATTGCGCGTGGCCGCGTCGACGGTCGGTGCGACCATGCGCACGCGGCCGCTCATCGGCGTTGCGCCCACCGGGGCGATGCGCACGCGCTGGCCGACCTGGATGCGCGCCAGGTCCGCGGCGGCGACCTCGGCGCGCCATTCGAGGCGGCCCTGGCGAATGAGGCGGAACAACTCCTGCCCCGGCTGCACCACCGCGCCGACGGTGGCCGTGCGCGCCGAGATGACGCCGTGGTCCGGCGCCAGCACCTGCGCCTGCTTCAAGCGCAGCGCCTGCGCTGCCAGCGCCGCGCGCTGCGCCGCCACGCGCGCCTGCGCCGTGCGCTCGGTGGTGAGGATCTGCTGCGTCTGCTGGGCGCTGAGGACGCCGCTGGGCTGCAGTTCGCGCGCCCGGTTGGCGTTGGCGGTGGCTTCGACGAGCACCGCGTCGGCTTCGGCCAGCGCAGCGCGCTGCTGCGCCAGGTCGGCCTCGGCGATCTCGGTGGCGAACACCGCCAGCACCTGGCCGCGGCGCACCGTGTCGCCCACCTGCGCGCGCACTTCGGCAAGGCGCCAGCCCGGCGCCTCGGCGCCGACGCTGGCTTCCTGCCACGCGAAGATCGAGCCGTTGGCCGCCACGGTCTGCGGCCAGGTCGCCGTCGCCGGCGAGACGACGGTGACGGTGAGGGCAGGCCTGGCCGCTGCTGCAGCAGCGCTGGCTTTGCCGGCGGGCGCGTCGGCGGCCGCCGCCCCGCGGTGGGCGGCGACGGCCGCGATGGCCGCGATCGCGGCGAGGGCGGCAGCGCAGCCGGCAAGACGAGGGCCGGCCGCCGGGCGGGCGAGCGGGAGACGCATGCGAAGTGGAAGCAGCCGCAGCGGCATCGCGCTCGTGGCGCGGGCCGTGCGGGGTGCAACGAGGAACGCGGGGCCGCGAGTCTAGCGGCTGGACGATGGCCGCGAGGGCGCCGCGGAAGACTCAGAACAGCTCGACGTCGCCCGTGCGCGCAGCCTCGCTCAGCTCGCCGGCGGCAACCAGCGCCTCGAAGTCGGCGACGCGGTTGCGGCCGTGCTGCTTGGCCCAGTACAGCGCCTTGTCGGCGCGCTCGAAGGCGGCCCCGGGCGTGTCGCCGCTGCGCAGGGCGCTCATGCCCACGCTCACCGTCACCTGCCCCACGCGCGGGAAGACGCAGGCCGCCACCGTGGCGCGCATGCGCTCGAACACCTCCGGCGCCGCCTGCGGCGAAGCGCAGCGCACGAGCACGACGAACTCCTCGCCGCCGAAGCGGAACAGGTGGTCGTAGAAGCGGAAGCAGGCGCGCAACTGGCGCGACAGCAGCAGCAGCACTTCGTCGCCGATCAGGTGCCCGTGCAGGTCGTTGACGCGCTTGAAGTGGTCGATGTCGATGACGGCCAGGTGCACGAACGCGGCGCCGTCGATGCGCCGGCCGCCGCCCTGCGCGCGCGTTCGCTCGCCGTTGGCCGCCTCCACCGCCAGGCGCAGGAAGCATTCGTCGAAGGTCTTGCGGTTGAGCAGCCCGGTGAGCGTGTCGCGCTCGCTGTAGTCCAGCAGGCTCTGGAAATTGCGGTAGATGCGCAGGATCCCGGCGGTGGTGCGCCGCTGCTCGTCGGGCATCGGTGCGCTCGTCTCGACTTCGAGGACGCCGGCCGCTTCGTGCTCGGTGACGATCGGGAAATGCAGCCGCACCGCTTCGCCGGGCGCCGCGGGTGCGCGCTCGATGGGGCGCTCCTCGCGCAGGCAGCGCTCGCGCTCGGGGCAGTCGTGCAGCGCCGGGAGATCCTCCAGCTCGCTCCACAACGGGTCGGCCGCCGGCGCGGTGTCGTGCTCGCCGATGCGCGCCCGCGTCAGCCAGTGCTGCTGGCGCGCATCGCCGACGACGCGGTAGATCCCCACCGAGACCGGCCGCAGCAGGTCGCGCAGGGTGCTCACCAGCATCACGTCCAGCAGGTCGCGGTCGCGAAAGCCGGTCAGCTCGGCCAGGTGTTCAACGACGAGGGTCATCGGGCGCTGCGCCGCGTCTTGGCGCGCGGCGTCGTGTCGTTCTTGTCACCCCCCTGAACGGAGTCATTGTCGGGCGGCGAGCCGCCGCGCCGCTAGACCAGGGTCTCGCCGTGCGCGTAGCGCGCCACCAGCGACAGCAGTTCCTCCTCGGAGTACGGCTTGCCGAGGTAGTGGTCGACACCCAGCTCGGCGGCGTAGTCGCGGTGCTTCTGCGCGATGCGCGAGGTGATCATGATCACCGCCAGGTCGGCCAGCCGCTCGTCGGCGCGCAGGTTGCGTACGAGGTCGAAGCCGTCCATGCGCGGCATCTCGATGTCCGACAGCACCACCACCGGCCGCTCCTCGGCCAGTCGCTCCAGCGCTTCGAGGCCGTCCTTGGCGGTGGCGACGCGGTAGCCCTCGCGCGTCAGCAGCCGCTGCGTCACGCGGCGCACGGTGAGCGAGTCGTCCACCACCAGCACCAGCGGTGCCGCCGCCTGCGTCGGCTGCTCGGGCTTGGTGCCCACCGGCCGCTGCGGCTGCGTCATGCGCGAGCGCGCGTTCTCGGCGTACACCGCCGCCAGCGCCACCGGGTTGTAGATCAGCGCCACGGCGCCCGAGGGCAGCAGCGTCACGCCGACGAGGCCGGGCAGGCGCGACAACTGCGGCCCGACGTTCTTGACCACCACTTCCTGGTTGCCGACGACTTCGTCGACGTGGATGGCGACGCGCTGCGCCGCCGAGCGGATGACGACCACCGCCTGCGTGCGCCCCCCGGTGTCGCCGCGCGTGCCGGCCTGCAGCAGCGCCGCCAGCCAGTAGAACGGCAGCCGCTCGCCGTTGAATTCGAGGCTGCCGCGGGCGTAGGCGGCCTCGGTCTCGGCGCGCGGCACGCGCTTGACCACCTCCACCAGCGTCGACGGCACCGCCACCTGGAACTCGCCGCAGCGCAGGTTCACCACCTGCGTCACCGCCGTCGTCAGCGGCAGCAGCAGCCGAAAGCGCGTGCCCTGGCCGCGCGCGCTTTGCGTCTCGATGCGCCCGCCCATCGCGTTGACCTCGGCGCGCACGACATCGAGGCCGACGCCGCGGCCGGCCAGCTCGCTCACCGTCTCGGCGGTGGAGAAGCCCGGCGCGAACACGAGCTGCGCGAGCTCGGCGTCGCTCACGGCCTGGTCGGCCTCGATCAGGCCGCGCTCCTCGGCGCGCTGGCGGATGCGGCGGTAGTCGAAGCCGCCGCCGTCGTCGCCGAACTCCACCGCCACTTCGTTGCCGGCCTGCGCCACCTGCACGACGATGCGGCCGGTGGTGTCCTTGCCGGCGGCGGCGCGCTGCTCGGGCGGCTCGATGCCGTGCACGACGCTGTTGCGCAGCAGATGCTCGAAGGGACCGACCATGCGCTCGAGCACGCCGCGGTCCAGTTCGATGGCGCCGCCGACGATGTCCAGCCGCACCGCCTTGCCGGTTTCCTTGCCCGCCTGGCGCACGGTGCGGTACAGGCGGTCGGAGGCGCTTTCGAACTCGACCATGCGCGTGCGCAGGAGGTCGTCCTGCAGCTCGCGCGTCAGGCGCGCCTGCGCCGCCAGCTCGTCTTCGGTGGACTGCAGCGTGCGCTGCACGGTGCGCTGCAGCGTCGCCACGTCGGCCACCGACTCGGCCATGAAGCGCGTCAGCTCCTGGAAGCGCGTGAAGCGGTCCATCTCCAGCGGGTCGAACGTCTGCCCCGCCGAGCGCGCCGTCTCCATGCGCGAGGCGATCTGCGTCTCGGCCTGCACCTCGATGTCGCGCAGCTGCCGGCGCATGCGCTCCAGGCTGTCGGTGAGTTCGGTGAGCGACCCCTGCAACTGCTTCATCTCGGCGGCGATGCGCTCGCGCGTGATGCTCACCTCGCCGGCGTGGCTGACGAGGCGGTCGAGCAGGCCGGCGCGCACGCGCACCGCGGCAGCGGCACCGGCGAGTGCACGCTCGGCGCGCTCGGCCAGCGCCGCGCTGCCGGCGTGGAAGCGGTACCAGTCGATGGGCACGGTGCCCGCGCCGGTGGCTCGCCGCACGCTGCCGGCCGCGGCCGGCTCGCCCACGGGCGATGGCGCCGGCGCGGGCGGCACCGGCGCCAGGGGCTGCTGGGCCGAGGGCACCGGCGCCACCGGCGCCAGCGCAACGGCCGGCTCGCGCGCAGGCGGGGCCGGTTCGGGCGCCGGTGCCGGAGGCACCACGTGCAGCTGCGGACGCCCGGAAGGGGCAGGAACGGGCGGCGAAGGCTGCGCCGGCGCTGCAGGGGCGGCAGGCGCGGTGGACCCCGACGAGGCCGCCAGCACGGGACCGGCGCTCGCCGGGGTCGGGCGCGAAGGCGCCGTCTCGTGCGCGGCGGTGAACGGCGGATGCGCCGGATGCGCTGGATGCGCCGGGTGTGCCGGGTGTGCCGGCTCGCCGGCGGCGGCGGCGCGCAGCGCATCGAGCACGGTGGCCATGCGGTCGGAGCGCAGCAGCAGCGGCTCGATCTCGTCGGGGTGCACCGCACCGTGCCCCCCGAGGTGTTCGATGGCCGTCTCCAGCCGGTGCGCCATTTCGCCCAGGCGCATCGCGCCGGCCAGCCGCGCCCCGCCCTTGAGCGTGTGCAGCGCGCGCATGCACGCCGCCGGCGCGTCGCGGTCGCCCGGGTGCTCGTGCCACTCGCGCAGGCGCGTCTGCAGCTGCGGCAGCAGCTCGGCCGCTTCTTCGTCGAACACCGGGAACAGCTCGGCGTCGACGGCATCGGTGGCGTCGATGTCCTCGTCGTCGTCGAAGGCGTCGGCGCGCACCGCAGCGCCGGGCTCGGGCTCGGCCATCAACGGCAGGAAGTCGGAGATCTCCACCGCCACGCCGGGCACCCCGCCCACCGCCGACGGCTCGGGCCAGTGCTCGTGCTCGGCCAGGCGCTCCATGAGCTGCGCCGAAGCCGGCGGCAGGAAGCCGGCGGCGAACTGGTGCAGCAGGCGGCGGATCTCGTCGGCCGCGTCGTTGAACAGCGGCGGCTCGCCGCGGCGGCCGCGGCCGCTGGCGTGCGAGCGCGCCAGCGCATGCTCCAGCGAGCGCGCCAGCGCCGACAGATCGCCGTAGCCCACCGTGGCCGAGGTGCCGGCCAGCGAATGCGCCAGCGCGACGCTGCTCTCGGGCACCGGGTGCCGCGTCGACTCCAGGCCCCACTCGGCGAGTTCGGTGACGAGGCGCCGCGACAGTTCGTCGGCCTCGTTGAGGAAGATGTTGAACAGCGGGATCGAGATGCGCAGCGGCCCGATCACCTTGACCGGCTCGTCGAGCACGCCTTCGGCCGGCGGCGGCGGAGGTGCCGGCGCCGGCTGCGGCTGCGTGGCGAACACGCGCTCGAGCTCGGCCGCGTCGATATCCAGCGCCTGCGCGTCGCCGGCCGGCACATCGACGCCGCTCACCGACGGCAGCGCGCCGAGATCGAGGTCCGGCAGCGCGGCCGGCGCCGCGGCGGCCGGCTCCTCCAGGCTGCCGAGGTCGAGGTCGAACGGCTCGACTTCGGGCACCGGCAGCGGCGCATCGGCACCGGCTGCGGTGGCGGTCGCCCCTGGGGCGGCGGCCGCTGCCGGCGGCAACTCGAAGTCGAACGAGAGCGGTTCGGAAACGGGCTCGGAAACGGGCCCGGAAACGGGTTCGGGCCCTGGTTCGGACCCGGGCCGGGGTGCGGCGCCCGGCGCGGCGGCGCCGGGGCCCAGCGGCGGCGAGCGGCCGCCATCCACCGGCGGCAGCGCGACGGTGGCCGCCATGTCCAGCGGGGGCAGCGGCGCCTCGAGGAACGGCGAGGCGGCACGCGGGTGCAGTTCGAGGTCTTCGGCCGCCGGCAGCTCGGGCACCTTGTCGGCGAGCCTTTGCGCCGGGAGGGTCGGTTCGGCCGACGTCAGCTCCGGCAGGTCGAGCTCGAAGCCGAAACCGGAATCGGGCGCCACCTCGCGCGGGCGGCCCGGCAGCGCCACCGTGCGCGGCTCGTCTCCCGGTGCCCCGGGCGCGGCGCCGGGGGCAGCGGCCGCGCGGCCGGGCAAGGCCACCGTGCGCGGCTCGCCCGCCGCGGCGGCGATCTGGAGTTGCGCCGGCAACGGCGGCGGCGGTGGCGGCGCGTCGGCACGCCGCGGCAGCACGATGGTGGTGACTTCGGCCCCGGTGGCCGGCGGGGGCGCCGGAAGCGACGGGCGCAGCAGCGTGACGGTGGGCTCGCGCGGCGCCGGGATCGGCACGCGCCGGCCCTCGACGCGCAGCGCCTCGGCGGCGGCGGCGACGGCCTCGGCGCGGTGGCCGTCGTCGCGCCCGGCGGCGATGGCCTCCACCCAGTTCGACAGGTAGGTCAGCGCTTCCTGCGTGAACTCGCGCAGCGGCGCGTCCATGCGCGGCGCCTGCGCCAGGCGGGCGTTGTAGAGCTGCTCGCAGCCCCACGCCGCCTCGCCGAGGGCGGCCAGGCCAACCATGCGCGAGCTGCCCTTCAGCGTGTGGAAGGCACGCCGCACCGCGGTCATCTCGGTGGGGCTCTCGGGCGCGTCGGCCAGCCGCTCGAGCGCGGCCTGAGCGTCGCGCAGCACCTCGCGCGCTTCCTCGATGAAGACCTCGCGCATCTCGGCGTCTTCTTCGAGGCCGGTGCCGCCGGCGGCGGCCGGCGGCCGCGGCGGCGGCAGCGGCGCGGGCGGCGGCAGCGGTTCGGGCACCGGCGGCCCGAGGCCGGCCAGGTTGCGCGCGAGGTCGGTGCGCACGGCGCGCCGCTGCGGCTCTTCGCTGACGCGGCGCAGGCGGTCCAGCGCGTCGCCGGCGATGCGCGCCAGCGCCGGCTGCTCGGCCGTCAGAGCGCGCTGCGCCAGCCGCTCGAGCTGGCGCGAAAGCGCCGGCACGCCGGTGTCGGGGTCGAGCGCTGCCGAGCCGACCTGGCGTGCGTAGTCCTCCAGCGTCAGCGGCGCGAAGCCTTCGCCGCTGGCGCTCTCGCCGCTGGGCAGTTCGCCGGCCACCGTGAGGCCGCCGGCTTCGGTGTCGCGCTCGTCGTCGCCGCCGCGGCCGCTGTCCAGGCCCCCGAACGACGACGGCCGCTCGCTCTGGCCCATCACCGCACTCAGGTTGCCGGTGACGGGATCGAAGCGGAACAGCGACTTCGCCAGCGCCGGCTGCACGCTGAGCATGTCGATGAGGAAGCCGAGCGTGCCGAGGTTGTCGGCGACGCGGTCGAAGGCGCCGGTCTCGCGCGCGCGCTGCACGTCGACTTCGGTGTTGGCCAGCGCGTCGATGTCGTCGCGCATGTGCACCACCGCCGCCGAGGCCTGGTCGAGGCCGAGCACCGACAAGACGCCGCGCATCGCCGACAACTGCGCCGGCACCGGGATCAGCACCTGCCGCTCGGCGGGGTTGCGGAAGTACTGGTCGAGCTGCTTCTCGACTTCCGACAGCGACGCGCGCAGTTCCTGCACGACGCTGCCCATCGTCTGGCGGTCGCTGACGCGGCGGTACAGCTCCTCCATCCACGGTTCGAGCGGCAGCGGCTCGACGCCGATGCGCACGTCGTCGATGCGCTTGGCCAGGCGCCTGAGGCGGGCCGGCAGCTCGGGGTGGTCGAGCTCGCCGTCCTCGATGGTGGCGTCGACATAGAGGATGGCGGTGGCGACCTCCATCGCCAGCGGCGCCGAGGGCGCCTGCAGCGCGTTGGCCGCCGGCGCCACCGCCGCCTGCAGCGAAGCGCCGAGCAGGTCGCCGCCGGGCATCAGCCGCGCCAGCGAATCGCCCACCAGCGAGAACTGCTCGGTCAAGGCGGCGGCGCGATGCATGTCGCCGCCGGCCACCGCCGCCCAGTTGTCCTTGGCGGCGGCGACGCGCTTGCGCGCCAGCCCCACCACGGCGGGGTCGAAGCGGCCCAGGCGCGGCGTCTCGTAGTCGACATCGGCGCCGGGCTTCAGTCGCCAGGCCTGGCGCACCGCTTCCAGGCGCGGCGTCAGCGCCGCCGAAGTGGGCTTGGCGTGGGCGCAGAAGAACAGCAGGTCCAGCGCCAACCGCTGGCTCACCTCTTCCTGGCCGCGCACGGCCATGCGCAACTGCGTCAACAGGCGCGACGCCAGCCGCTTGGTGTAGACGTCGGCGGCCAGCGCGCCGGTGGCCTGCGCCTCGAACACGGCGGCGGCCAGCTGCCACAGCGAACGCGCCGGGCCGACGGCGCCGGCGCCCAGGCCGGCGCAGAGGTCGCTCATGCGCGCCAGCGTGTCGGCGCCGCTTTGGCGCATCAGCGCCAGCGTCAGCCCTTCCATCGCCGTGCGCGCCTCGTCGTCGGCCGGCAACGCGGTGGCGCTGTCGCCGTGCGGCGGCAGCTCGCGCCACTGCAGCTCCATGCGCCACAGGTCGGCCGGGTGCACGCGGTCGGCGCCGGCGAGTTGCTGCGCGGCGCGGTACTGCGGGAACAGCATCACCGGCGACACCGGCTTGCCGGCCAGCTGGCGGGCGACGAAATCGAGCACCGCGAAGGACAGCCGCTCCACCGTCTCGACGGCGGCCTGGTCCATCGCCTGCGGCCGCTGCGCCAACCGCGTGACGACGTTCTCGCCGGCCCGCAGCACGTCGGCCACCTCGGACAGCCCCACCAGTTCGAGCGCACCGGCGCTCTGGTGGATCTGCACGCGGGCGTTGCGCAGCACGGCGGGGTCGACGGTGTCGACATCGGAGCCGCCGGCCGCCTCGGCTTCCTTGAGGTAGCGGCGCAGCGACTTGTGCGCGCCCTCCAGCGAGCGGCGCAGCTCGTCGTGCACCCAGGCGAGCGCGCTCAGGTCGTCGCCGGGGCCGGCGGCGGCGGCGCTCGCTGCGGGAACGGAAACGGCTGCGTTCATCGTGTCACCGCGACTGGCTGCGGGCCAAGGCTCGGAGCGGCCGCCCTACGCGACCTTGAACCGCGCCACCGACGCCTTCAGCTCGTCGGCCGTGCGCGACAGCTCGCGCACCATCGCCGCCGTCGAGCGGGTGCCTTCGGAGGTCTGCTCGGTCACCGCGAAGATGTGCTGGATGTTGGCCGCCACCTCGTTGGCCGACTCGGCTTCGCGCGAGGCGTTGCTCGAGATGCGTTCGATGAGGTCGGCCAGCTCGCGCGTGACGCGGTCGATGTCGGCCAGCGCCGCGCCGGCCGCGTCGGACAGCCGGGCGCCTTCGACCACGCCCTGCGTGCTGCGCTCCATGGCGGCCACCGCGTCCTGGGTGTCGGTCTGAATCGTGCGCACGATGGCGGCGATCTGCCGTGTCGCATCGCCGGAGCGTTCGGCCAGGCGCTGCACTTCCTCGGCCACCACCGAGAAGCCGCGGCCCGCCTCGCCGGCGCTGGCCGCCTGGATGGCGGCGTTGAGCGCCAGCACGTTGGTCTGCTCGGTGATGTCGGAGATCAGCTCGGTGATCTCGCCGATCTCCTGCGAGCTTTCGCCCAGCCGCTTGATGCGCTTGGACGTCTCCTGGATCTGCTCGCGGATCGAGTTCATGCCGCCGATCGAGTTCTGCACCGCCTGCAGGCCCGACTCGGACGCGCGCAGCGACTGCCGCGCCACCTGCGCGCTTTGCTGCGCCTGCGCCGAGACGTCGTTGATGCGGCCGGCCATCTGCAGCACCGACTCGCCGGTGTCGCGGATCTCGCGCAGCTGCTCGGTCGAGGCGGCCAGCAGCTCGGTGGAGGTCTGCTCCACCTGCAGCGTGGTGTCGGTGACGCGCGCCGCGGTGCTTTGCACCTGCGACACCAGCGAGCGCAGTTCCTCCACCGTGTAGTTCACCGAGTCGGCAATGGCGCCGGTGATGTCCTCGGTCACGGTGGCGGTCTGCGTCAGGTCGCCTTCGGCCACCGTCTGCAGCTCGTTCATCAGGCGCAGAATGGCCGCCTGGTTGGCGTCGTTGACGCGCTTGGCTTCCTGCTCCTGGCGCTCGGCTTCCTGGCGCTGCTGCTCGGCCAGGCGCGAGCGGTTGGTCTGGTCCTGCACGAACAAGCGCAACAGGCCGTAGCCGGCGCCGACGATGAACGCCAGGCCCAGCAGCACCGCCAGCACGCCGAGCACGCCGAGGCCGCCGCCGCCGGCGAGCCCCTCCTGCAGGGAGTCGAGGCCGCGGCGCAGCGGCTCGCTGTCGGTGATGACGCTCGTCTGCGCCTCGCGCGCCGCCACCAGGCCCTGCAAGTTGCCGAGGATGGCGCCGGCGTCGGCGCGCACCTGCTCGTACTGGGTGAGGAGTTGCTGCAGTCGTTCGCGCACCTGGGCATCGCGCGTGCCGGGCAGGCGCAGGTCGGCGTTGCCGTTGATGACGCCCTGGGCGATCTCCTTGAAGCTGTTCAGGTCCTTGCCGAGCAGGAACACCGCCTCGGCGCTGACGCCCTCGGTGGTGAGGAACTCGTTGGCGCTCTTGCCGATGCGCTGCGTCAGCATCACCAGCTGGCCGACCGCAGAAAGCTCGGCCGCCGAGGCGCCTTGCTGCAGCTTCAGCGACGACACCGTCTCGGCCGTCTCGAGCAGGTCGGCGCTCTGGCGGTTGATGGCGCGCAGCGCCTGGCCCACCTGCGTCAGCGTCTTCTGCTGCGTCAGCACGATGGCGGCGTTCTTCTCCGCGCGGTCGACGAGCGGCATGATCGGGTCGAGCAGCGGCTGCAGGCCGCCCGGCAATGCCGCCACGTCGCCTTCGCCGGTCTTGAGCGAACGCAGGTTGCGCGTCAGCACCTCGACGCTGTCGCGCACCTCGGGGAACGCGGTGGCGTTGCCCACCAGCGCCTGCGAGACCGATTTCGCCAGCCGCTGCGACTGCATCTGCGCCTGGCCGGCGGCGGCCACCTGCGAGGACACCCGGGCACCGGAGATCAACGCCACCAGCACGGCGCCCAGCAACAGCAGCAGGCCGGCGACGAACAGGCCGATCAGCGCCCGCTGCTGCTGTTCGAGCGGCCACTTGCCGATCATCGGCAGCGTCGGCAGCCGCCGGCGGGCTTTGGCGGCCTCGGTGCGGTCGCCGGGCAGGCGCGTCTCGGGAAACTCGCTCTTCATCTCCGACGGCGCCGCCTCGGCGATGATCGACGAGGCGCCGGCACTGCCGGGCGGCCGCGCGCCGCGCTGCGGCGCGCCCACGGCGGTGGGAGCCAGGCCGATGTCGTTGCCGGCGCCGCTGCGCGCGGCGGCCACCGCGGCCGGACCGAGGCGCACGGTGGCGTCCATCGAGCTGGTCGACGGCACCACGTCGTCGTAATCGGGGAGCTGCGATGGCGCGGTCTGCGGATACCCCTTGTTGCGCGACGAATTGCCCTTGATCCGGTCCAGGAAGTTCATGTCGCCCTCGTGAGGTCCATCATGCCGCGATGCCCAGGAACTGCTCGTGCCTCGCCAGGGCTGCCAGGTCCAGCTCCTGCCACAGCCGGCCTTCGCGGTCGCGCCACACCGGCCCGGCGAAGGCCGGCCGCGCTGCGCTGTCGCCGTCCTCCAGCCGCTCGAGCTGCTCGGGCAGGCGCAGGCCCGCCAGGCGCTCGACCAGCAGCGCGCACTGCGCGCCGAGCGCCGGGTTGAGCGCCACCAGGCGCGCGTGCTCGCGCACCGACTCGGGCAGCGCCGGTGCGCGCAGGCCGAGGAAGGCGGCCAAGTCGACGACGCCGTGCAGACCGCCGCGCAGGTTGGCCACACCGGCGAACCACGGATGCGTATGCGGCACCGGCTTCAGCGCCGCCAGCGGGAAGATCTCGCCGGCGTCGGCCAGGCCGAACAGGAAGCCCTGGCCGCCGCATTCGACGGCCAGCCAGTTGGCGGTGCGCGACTGGTCCTGCGCCGATTGCAGCCGCGCCGCCAGCCGGCCTTGCAGTTCGCGGAGCGCTTCGCGGTTGGCCATCGGGTGCTAGTCGAATGCCTTGATCTTCGCGACCAGCTCGTCGGCGTTGACCGGCTTGACGATGTAGTCGCGCGCGCCCTGGCGCATGCCCCAGACCTTGTCGGTTTCCTGGTTCTTGCTGGTGCACATGATCACCGGCACGTCGGCAAAGCGCGGGTCGCGCGTGATGGCGCGCGTGAGCTGGAAGCCGTTCTGCCCGGGCATCACCACGTCCATCAGGATCAGGTCGGGCTTGTCCTCGTTGAGGCGGCGCATCGCCTCGTCGCCGTTCTCCGCCGTGCGCACCTGGAAGCCGCGCTTGAGCAGGATCTCCGACAAGTGATGCAACTCGGTCTTCGAGTCGTCGACGAGCAGCACTTTCTGGATCGCCATGGGAAAGTCCTTCGTGCGACAGGCGGCAGCGCATCCCTCGCGGGCGCCGCCGCCGGCCGCCGTCTCAGCCAGCGGCGCGGCGGAACGTCTCCACCGCGCGCAGCAGTTGCTCCTTCGTGAACGGCTTGGTGAGGTAGTCCTCCGAGCCCACCATGCGCCCGCGCGCCTTGTCGAACAGGCCGTCCTTGGACGACAGCATGATCACCGGCACGTGCGCGAAGCGCGGGTTGCGCTTGATGATGGCGCAGGTCTGGTAGCCGTCAAGCCGCGGCATCAGGATGTCGCAGAAGATCAGCTCGGGGACATGGTCATTGACCTTGGCCAGCGCATCGAAGCCGTCCTCGGCCAGCACCACCTCGTGCCCGCCCTGGCGCAGGAAGATCTCGGCGCTGCGGCGGATGGTGTTGCTGTCGTCGATGACCAGGACCTTGGCGCCCTGGCTGTCGGTGCTGTCTGGCTGCTGCTGGGGGCTGCTGTCCAAGCGCTTGCTCCTCGTGCCTCCGTCCCTCGGTGCCTGCGGGGCGTGAACGGTTGTCGTCGCGCCCGGTCAGATCTGCACCATCTCGAAGTCTTCCTTGCGTGCACCGCACTCCGGGCAGGTCCAGTTCATCGAGACGTCGGCCCACGCGGTGCCGGGAGGAATGCCATGCTCGGGGTCGCCGTCGGCCTCGTTGTAGATCCAGCCGCAGATCAGGCACATCCAGGTGCGCGCTTCGCTCGCAGAAACCACGTCGGGACGGTCTCGTCACTACAATGGCGGCCGATTGTAGCCACGCGGTTCCTCGGAAATCCGAGGAATTGTGAGGACCTACGCAGCGTTCCTCAGGCACTGCTGTAGGTTTGGCCGCAGGCACCGGAGCTGCCCCACGATGACTGCCGACACCGCTCCGAACCCCTCCCCCGCCGACCCCGAGCAAGCCGGCAGCGAACCACCCGCGCCCGCCTGCGTGATGTGCTTCAACGCCAGCGACGCCAGCGGCGCCGCGGGCCTGTCCGGCGACATCGCCACCGTCGCGGCGATGGGCGCGCACGCGCTGCCGGTGGTCACCTCGATCGTGATGCGCGACACCGCCGACGTGTTCGACCAGCACCTGGTGGACCCCGACGCGGTGGCCGAACAGGCGCGCACCGTGCTCGAAGACGTCACCGTGGCGGCGTGGAAGGTCGGCTTCCTCGGCAGCGCCGACGGCGTCAGCGCGGTGGCCGAGATCCTCTCCGACTACACCGAGGTGCCGCTGGTGGCCTACCTGCCGGCGCTCACCTGGCTGCCCGAAGACCAGTTGCAGCCGTACCTCGACGCGTTCCGCGAACTGATCCTGCCCGCGGCCGAAGTGCTGGTGGGCAACCACCAGGCGCTGCGCGACTTCCTGCTGCCCGACTGGGACAACGAGCGGCCGCCCTCGGCGCGCGAGCTCGCGGTGGCCGCCGGCGAGCACGGCACGCGGCACGTGCTCGTCACCGGCATCCTGTTGCCGAGCAAGGGCAAGGAGCAGTACATCGACAACGTGCTGGCCACGCCGCAGGGCGCCATCGCCGGCGAGAAGTTCGAGATGTTCGACACCGCCTTCGTCGGCGCCGGCGACACGCTGGCCGCGGCGCTGGCCGCGCTGCTCGCTTCGGGCAGCGACATGACCAGCGCCGTCAGCGAGGCGCTGTCGTTCCTCGACCAGAGCCTGGACGCCGGCTTCCGCCCCGGCATGGGCAACATCGTGCCCGACCGCTTCTTCTGGGCCTTGCCGCCGCCCGAGGAAGGCGAGGAAGGGCAGGACGGACAAGCCGGCAG
This sequence comes from Rubrivivax sp., assembly GCA_016790425.1. GTDB lineage: Bacteria > Pseudomonadota > Gammaproteobacteria > Burkholderiales > Burkholderiaceae_C > Rubrivivax. The sequence continues at coordinate 23,427 of JAEUPF010000032.1, read as the reverse complement.
CGCCGGCCCGGCCGGCGGCAGCGGCAGCGGTGGCGGCGGCAGCAGCAGCGGGCCCGGCGGCGCGCCGCCGGGCGAGCGCGAAGACCCCAAGGGCAAGGGCCAGCCGCGCCGCGTGCACTGAACGTGCACCGGACGCCGGCGTGCGCCGCAGCGCCCGTTCCTGCCTCGGCTGAAACCTCGGCGCGCCTTGCCGGCGCGAAGGATCCGCAATGACCCGCAACGCCGAACTGTTCGAACGCGCGCAGCGCGTCATCCCCGGTGGCGTGAATTCGCCGGTGCGCGCCTTCCGGGCCGTCGGTGGCACGCCGCGCTTCATCGCCCGCGCCGAAGGCGCCTTCCTGTGGGACGCCGAAGGGCGGCGCTACATCGACTACATCGGCTCGTGGGGGCCGATGATCCTCGGCCATGGCCACCCGGCGGTGCTCGAAGCGGTGCAGCGCGCCGCCGCCGAAGGCTTGAGCTTCGGCGCCCCCACCGAGCGCGAGATCGAGCTGGCCGAGGCGATCATCGCCCACGTCCCCGGCCTGGAGCAGGTGCGCCTGGTCTCCAGCGGCACCGAGGCCGGCATGAGCGCGCTCAGGCTGGCGCGCGGCGCCACCGGCCGCTCGCGCATCGTCAAGTTCGAAGGCTGCTACCACGGCCACGCCGACGCGCTGCTGGTCAAGGCCGGCTCGGGCCTGGCCACCTTCGGCCACCCCACCAGTGCCGGCGTGCCGGCCGAGGTGGTGCAGCACACCACCGTGCTCGAATACAACAACGTCGCCCAGCTCGAGGAGGCGTTCGCGCTCGGCGGGCGCGAGATAGCCTGCGTCATCGTCGAGCCGATTGCCGGCAACATGAACTTCGTGCGCGCCAGCGTGCCGTTCATGAAACGGCTGCGCGAGCTCACCGCGGCGCACGGCGCGCTGCTCGTCTTCGACGAGGTGATGACGGGCTTTCGCGTCGGCCTGGGCGGCGCGCACGCGCACTACGCGAAGCTGATCCCCGGCTTCCGGCCCGACCTGTGGGTGTTCGGCAAGGTCATCGGCGGGGGCATGCCGCTGGCCGCGTTCGGCGGCGCGCGCTCGCTGATGAGCCAGCTGGCGCCGCTGGGCCCGGTGTACCAGGCCGGCACGCTGTCGGGCAACCCGGTGGCCACGGCGTGCGGGCTGGCGACGCTGCGCGAGATCGGCAGGCCCGGCTTCTTCGAGGGGCTGGCCGCGCGCACGAGAAGCCTCGTCGAGGGCCTGGCCGGCGCGGCCCGCGAAGCCGGGGTGCCGTTGGCGGCCGACTGCGAGGGCGGCATGTTCGGCTTCTTCTTCGTGCGCGCCGGCGCCGACGGATTGCCACAGAACTACGGCGCCGTGATGGCCACCGACAAGGAGCGCTTCAATCGCTTCTTCCACGCGATGCTCGATCGCGGCGTCTACCTGGCGCCGGCGCTGTACGAGGCGGGGTTCGTCTCGGCCGCGCACAGCGAAGCCGACATCGCCGCCACCGTCGCCGCGGCGTGCGAGGCCTTGCGCGGTTGAGCGGGCGAGCGGCCCAGCCGCGGGCGCCGGCGCAACCGGGCGCGGCAGCAGCCGCTGCCACTCGCCACCCAGGCACGCCAGCGCGCCCGCGGGGATGCCCGCAGGCACCGCGTTCCTAGAATCATCGGGCCATGCACCTGCACATCCTCGGCATCTGCGGCACGTTCATGGGCGGCCTGGCGGCGCTGGCGCGCCAGGCCGGGCACCGCGTCACCGGCTGCGACGAGGCGGTGTACCCGCCGATGAGCGAGCAGCTGCAAAGCCTGGGCATCGAGCTGATCCCCGGCTACGACGCCGCGCAGACGAAGCTCCGTCCCGACGTCTACGTCGTCGGCAATGTCGTCAAGCGCGGCAATGCGCTGTTCGAGGCGCTGCTCGAAGGCGACGAGCGCTACACCAGCGGCCCGCAGTGGCTGGCCGAGCACGTGCTGCACGGCCGCCATGTGCTGGCGGTGGCCGGCACGCACGGCAAGACCAGCACCACGGCGATGCTGGCGCACATCCTCGAAGCCGGCGGCCGCGAACCCGGCTTCCTCGTCGGCGGCGTGCCGCTGGACTTCGGCGTCTCGGCGCGCCTGGGCCGTGCCGAGCGCGGCCAACCCTTCGTCATCGAGGCCGACGAGTACGACACGGCGCTGTTCGACAAGCGCAGCAAGTTCGTGCACTACCGGCCGCGCACCGCCGTGCTCAACAACCTCGAGCTCGACCACGCCGACATCTTCCCCGACCTCGCCGCCATCGAGACGCAGTTCCACCACTTGGTGCGCACGATGGCCGCCAGCGCGCTCATCGTCGTCAACGCCCGCGACGAGGCACTGGCGCGCGTGCTCAAGCGCGGCTGCTTCAGCCGCGTGCAGCGTTTCGCCACCAAGCGCGAGGAGCCCGGCGGCCTCTCGGCGCGCGGCGACCCGCAGGCCTTCGACGTGCTGCGCGGCAGCCTCAAGGTCGGCCGCGTCGAGTGGGAGCAGTTGGGCGAGCACAACCAGCTCAACGCACTGGCCGCCATCGCCGCGGCCGAGCACGTCGGCATCGAGCCACAGGCCGCGGCGTCCGCGCTGTGCGGCTTCAAGGGCGTGCGCCGGCGCCTGGAGCTGCGCGGCGAGGCCGGGGGCGTCCGCGTCTACGACGACTTCGCGCACCACCCCACCGCGATGCGCGCCACCATCGGCGGCCTGCGCCACCGGCTGGAGCGCGAGCAGCTCGCGCACCCCGGCGCGGCCTGGCGCGCGCCGCGCATCCTGGCCGTGTTCGAGCCGCGCTCCAACACGATGAAGCTGGGTACCATGAAGGCGCAGCTGCCGTGGGCGCTGGAGCAGGCCGACCTCGCCTTCGCGCTGCAAGGCGCCTGGGGCTGGAGCGTCGCCGAGGCACTGGCGCCGCTGGGCGCGCGGGCCCGGGTGGCCGACAACGTGCCGGCGCTGGTGGCCGCGGTGGCCGCCGCGGCGCACGAAGGCGACCACGTGCTGGTGATGAGCAACGGCGGCTTCGAGGGCATCCACGACCGGCTGCTCGAAGCGCTGGCTGTGCGCGGGCCCGCACCGGCCCGGGGTGCGGCGCGCTGAGCCAGGAGAACCTTCGTTCATCCCGCTGCCTGGGCGATTCGTCGCCCGCCGCTCCCGCCCTTCATGCCGGAAGGATTACCGTTCGCGCTCCGCCGGCGCTCGCCGCCGCCGTCCCTGCGCTGCGTTTCACCGTTCCGCTGGCTGCTCCTCCGTTCAACCGCCCCTGCTGCACACCTCGCGCCAACCATGACCCGTTCCACCGCGCACTCGACCCGAAACCACACGTTGGCGGCGCTCGCCGCAGCCGTCCTCGCCGGCTGCGCCACTGCGCCGGCAGGCGGACCTGCCGCAACGACCGGTGCCGCCGCCGGCCCGCGCGCGGCCGCCTCGGCGCCGGCGGCCACCGCCGTGGCATCCGCCGCCACCGCCGCCTCCGCCCCGGCGGGCGCGGCCTCGGGTCCCGGCGCGCGACCGCCGACCCCACCGGCACCGGGCACGCCGCCGCCGTTCGCCGAAGTGACGCGCGGCGCCAAGAGCAGCGACGGCTTCCTCACCGTCTGGACGCGCGACGAGAAGACCTGGTTCGAGATCCCTGCCGACCGCCTCGACAAGCCTTTCTTCTTCGGCTTCTCGCTCGCCTCCGGCCTCGGGCAGGGCTTCCTGCTGCCCGGCCTGATGGGCACCGAGCAGGTCGTCGTGCTGCAGCGCGTGGCCAACAGCGTGCAACTGGTGGCGGTGAACATGCACGCGCGCGCCAAGGAAGGCTCGCCGGTGGCACGCGCCATCGGCGAGAGCTATTCCGGCAGCCTGCTCGCCAGCGCGCCGCTGGCCGCCGCGCCGCAACCGGAGCGCAAGTCGCTGCTCGTCGACGCGCAGGTGCTGCTCGGCGGCGACATCGCCAACCTGCAGAGCTTCTTCGAGGGCGCCTTCCGCGTCGGCTATGCGCTGGACCGCGGCAACTCGTCGGTCGAGCGCACGCGCACGGCGGCCGCCGGCACCTCGCTGACGATGCGCAACCACTACTTCGTGCCCAAGGTGCCCTCGCCACCGCCGCCGGGCGCGGCGCCGCCGAACCCGGCCCTGCTGCCTAACCCGCCGCGCGCCGTGCCCGACGCGCGCAGCTTCTTCCTCTCGCTGGCCTACACGATGGCGCCGCTGCCGGCGGTGCCGATGAAGCCACGCCGCGCCGACCAGCGCGTGGGCTACTTCACCGAAGCCTTCATCGACTACGACAACGAGGCGGGCGGCGACAACCGGCGCACGCACTTCGTCAACCGCTGGCGCCTGGAGAAGAAGGACGCCGCTGCGGCCGTGTCCGACCCGAAGGAACCGATCCGCGCCGTGATGGACCGCAACATCCCCGAGAAGTGGCGGCCCGCCGTGCGCGAAGGCATCCTCGAATGGAACAAGGCCTTCGAGCGCGCGGGCTTCCGCAACGCCATCGTCGTCGAGCAGCAGGCCGCCGACGCCGATTGGGCTTCGGTGGAAGGCACGCGCTTGCTGGCCGTGCGCTGGTTCGCGATGGAAGGTCCCGGCGCCACGGCGGTGGGCCCGAGCCAGGCCGACCCGCGCACCGGCGAGATCCTGCGCGGGGCGGCGATCATCCCGGAGAACTGGGTGCGCTTCGACCGCTCGGTGGTCACCGACACGGCGCCGCGCCTGCCCGGCGCCGGCACGGCCGGCCTCGCCGACGCCCCCGCTGCCGCCGCGGCGTGGCGCGGCACGCGCGGCGAGTTCGCGCAGCGCTTCGCCGAGTGCAGCTTCGCCAGCGACGCGCTCGAGCAGATGGCCGTCGGGCTCGAACTGCTGCAGCTGCGCGGCGACATCGCCCAGGGCAGCGAAGAGGCCGACCGCTACGTCAACGCCAGCATCAAGGCAGTGGTCGTGCACGAGGTCGGGCACGCGCTTGGCCTGCGCCACAACTTCAAGGCCTCCACCGGCATCACGCAGGCGCAGCTGCGCGACCGCAGCTTCACCGCGCAGCGCGGCGTGTCCAACTCGGTGATGGACTACAACCCGCCGAACATCGCGCTGCCCGGCGAGGCGGTGGCCGACATCCACATGCCGGGGCTGGGCGCCTACGACTACTGGGCCATCGAGTACGCCTACCGCGAGTACACCGGGCCGGTGGAGGAAGGGCAGGCGCTGTCGCGGCTGGCCGCCCAGGGCGACACCGATGCCGCGCTCGCCTTCGCCACCGACGGCGACGCCGCCGCCGACGACCCGCTGGTCAACCGCTTCGACCTCGGCGACGACCCGCTGGCGTATGCGAAGCGCCAGCTCGCGCTGGCGCACGAGCTGTGGACGCGCACCCAGGCGCGCGAGCTGCCGCCCGACGACACGATGGAGGTCTACCGCCGCAACCTCGGCCGCGGCCTGGCGCGCGTGTCGGTGGCGGTGCAGCTGCTGGGCAAGTACATCGGCGGCGCCTTCACCACGCGCGCCACCGCCGGCGCCAACAAGCCGCTGGTGGAACCGGTGCCGGCGCCGCAGCAGCGCGAGGCGCTGGCGGCGCTGCTGGGCGAGGTGTTCTCGAGCTCGAGCTTCCGCTTCGAGCCGCGCTATCTCAGCCGCCTGGGCGTCGACCGCCTGGACATCAACGCCAGCGGCCGCGTCGCCGACTTCAGCCTCGCGTCCACCGTGCTCGGCATCCAGCGCGGCGCCCTCGATGCGCTGATGTCCGACGCGGTCGCGCAGCGCCTGGCCGACGCCGAAGTGAAGGTCACCGACTCGGCTCAGTTGCTCGGTTATGCCGAACTGCAGGAGAAGCTGCGCGAAGCGGTGTGGGCGGAGATCGCCCCGCCGCCGAAGGCGGGCGGGCGCCAGGCGGCCAGGGACAAGGCCGGCGCCGAACGCGGCGGCCCGCCGGCCGAGATCGACAGCCTGCGCCGCAACCTGCAGCGCGAACACGTGCGGCGCCTGGCGGGCGGCGTGCTGCGCGCCACCTCGGGCGCGGCGGCCGACGTGCGCTCGGTGCACCGGCAGGTGGCGCTCGACCTCGAGGCGTCGCTGAAGGCCGCGCTGCAATCGCGCGCCTGGACACCGATGGCGCGCGCGCACCTCGCCGACAGCCTGGCGACGCTTTCCGAAGCGCTGAAGGCGCCGCTGATCCGGCAGGGCACGTAGCGGGCCGTGGCGCCCCCTCCCGCTGGCGGCAGCGGCACAGGGCGCCGCAACCCCTACCGCTGCAGCGTGAAGTCCACGCTCGCCGGCCGCCCAGGCAGCGCAAGCGTGGCCGTGGCCGGCGCGGTTGCAGCGACGCGGCGGCCGCGCCGATAGACGGCCAGCCGCGCCGCGCGCAGGCGGATCGCTTCCAGCGGTTCGCGCGCCTGCAGCAGCACGAAGTCGGCGTGGCAGCCGGCTTCGATGCCGTAGCCCTCGAGCTGCAGGATGCGCGCCGGCGCCGCGGTCACCGCGTCGAAGCATTGCCGCATCGCCGCGCGCGAGGTCATCTGCGCCACGTGCAGCCCCATCGAGGCCACCTCCAGCATGTCGGCCGAGCCGAGGCTGTACCACGGGTCCATCACGCAGTCGTGCCCGAAGGCCACCGTCAGCCCGGCGGCCAGCTGCTCGGGCACGCGGGTCATGCCGCGACGCTTGGGGTAGCTGTCGTGCCGGCCTTGCAGCGTGATGTTGATCAGCGGGTTGGCCACGACGTTCAGCCGCGCCTCGGCCAGCAGCGGCAGCAGCTTGCTGACGTAATAGTTGTCCATGCTGTGCATCGAGGTGAGATGCGAGCCGGTGACGCGGCCGGGCAGGCCCAGGCGCACCGTCTCGGCCGCCAGCGTCTCGACGTGGCGCGACAGCGGGTCGTCGGACTCGTCGCAGTGCATGTCGACGAGGCGGCCTTGCTCGGCGGCGAGTTCGCACAGCAGGCGCACGCTCGCCGCGCCGTCGGCCATCGTGCGCTCGAAGTGCGGGATGCCGCCGACGACGTCGACGCCCATCGCCAGCGCGCGCTTCAGGTTCGTCAGCGCCCCGGGCGAGCGCAGCACGCCGTCCTGCGGGAACGCGACCAGCTGAAGATCGAGGTACGGCGCGACGCGGCGCTTCACGTCGAGCAGCGCCTCGGCGGCGAGCAGCCGCTCGTCGCACACGTCGACGTGCGAGCGGATGGCCAGCAGCCCTTTCGCCACCGCCCAGTCGCAGTACGCGAGCGCCCGCTCGGCGAGTGCCTGCTGCGTGAGCTGCGGCTTCAGTTCGCCCCACAACGCGATGCCCTCCAGCAGCGTGCCGCTGGCGTTGACGCGCGGCAGGCCGTAGCTCAGCGTCGAGTCCATGTGGAAGTGCGCGTCGACGAACGGCGGGCTGACGAGCCAGCCCTCGGCGTCGAGCACATCGCGCGCCGGCGGCAGCGCCTGCGTATCAGCGCCGAGCCCTGCGCGCACTTCGACGATGCGCCCGTCCTGAACGGCGATGCCGACATCGCGGCGGCCGTCGGGCAGCGTGGCACGGCGCACGAGCAGATCGAGCATCAGCGCTCCCCCTTGCGGTAAGGCTTCATCAGCGCCTGCGGATACGTCGCCCGCCGCGCCACCAGCACCAGCGCGGCGATCGACAGCAGGTACGGCAGCATCAGGTACACCTGATACGGCACCCCCGCGAAGCCGCCGCCGCCTTGCTGCAGGCGCAGTTGCAGCGCGTCGAAGAAGGCGAACAGCAGCGCCCCGGCCAGCGCCTTGCCCGGCCGCCACGAAGCAAAGACCACCAGCGCCACGCAGACCCAGCCGCGGCCGTTGACCATGTTGAAGAAGAAGGCGTCGAAAGCGGCCAGCGTGAGGAACGAGCCGGCCACGCCCATCAGCGCCGAGCCGGCGACGACGGCCGCGGTGCGCACCGCCGCCACCGGTATGCCCTGCCCTTCGGCCGCCTGCGGGTTCTCGCCGACCATGCGCAAGGCCAGCCCGGCCGGCGTGCGCTGGATGAACCACGCCGCCAGCGGCACCAGCACCAGCGCCAGCAGCGTCAGCGGCGTCTCGTGCGCGAGCACCGGCAGCGGCAGCGCGCTCATCTCGGCGAAAGGCGTGACGGTCGGCGGCGTCGTCACCTTCGGGAAGCCGACGCGGTAGCCGTAGTACGACAGCGCCGTGGCGAGCATCGTGATGCCCAGCCCCGAGACATGCTGCGACAGCGCCAGGCCCACGGTCAGCGCGGCGTGCAAGAGGCCGAAAGCGGCGCCGACGCCGGCCGCCACCAAGACGCCCGCCCACAGCCCGGCGCCCGCGTACACCGCCAGCCAGCCGCAGAACGCGCCGGCGACCATGATCCCTTCGATGCCGAGGTTGAGTACGCCGGCCCGTTCGCACAGCAGCACACCCAGCGTCCCCAGCACCAGCGGCGTGGCGATGCGCAGCACGGCGACCCAGAACGCTTCGCTGGCGACGATGTCGAGGGACTCGAGCATGGTGCGCGGATCGGTGCGGCCCGGCGTTTGCGCTCAGCGCGGCGCAGCGGCGGGCGCCGCGGCCTGCGCGGCGGCCGGGGCGGGCGCGGCGGCGACCGCAGGCGCGGGCAGCGACGCCAGGTTGCGCCGCAGGACCGCCAGTTCCCCTTCGCGCTCGACCGCCGCGATGTGGCTGCGCTGGCTCTCCACGGTGGCGCAGCCGAGCGGCCGCTGTTCGTCGACGGTCCAGTGCGCCTCCTGCCGCTGCAGCGCGTCGATCTCGCGTTCCAGCCGCGTCAGTGGCTCGGCCGGCCAGCCGATGTGCTCGCCCAGTTCGCGGCCGAGCATCAGCGCCTGCACCGAGTCGCTGCGCTCCAGCAGCAGGCGAGCGAGGCGCTCGCAGGCCGCAGCCGGCGCGCCGGCAGCGCCGCGCGCCGGGCAGCGTTCGAGCAGCGGCGAAAGCGGCGGCGCAGGGAAAGCCACGTCGTGCGCCATCGCCTCCACGGCCAGCGCCGACTGCAGGTACGGTGCGATATCGGTGGGCACCGCGCGCAGCAGCACCCCGGCCAGGCCGAGCGGCTGTTCGCGCCAGTACTGTGCGCGTTGCAGCCCGGCCCAGGCCGCATCGGCGGCGGCCGGTTCCTCGTGCGCCCACTCGAGCCAGTGCAGTGCGTTGGCAGGCTCGGCCTGCACGCGCGCGCGCGCCAGGCGAGTGCGGCACTGTGCCTCGTCTTCGACGAACGGGCACGCGGCGCCGGCCCAGCGCAGGGCCTGCGCGTCGCGGCTGGCCAGCGCGTCGGCGACCAGCCCGCGCGCCCACGCGGCCTGCGCCGCGGGGTCGTCGTCGCCGGGCTGGCGCAGCATGCGCGCCGCGACGCGCTGCTTGGGGTCGCCGGCGGCCAGCGTGCCGGCCAGCCGCGCCAGCGCCTCCTGCAGCGGCAAGCGTCCCACCGGCGGCGGCAAACCGGCCAGCGAGCCGCTTTCGCGGTCGGTGTCGCGCCCGGGCACGACAATGCGGCCGAGGCCGCAGAGATCGAACGCCACCGGGCCCGAGGGCGCCGCCGCCGAAGCCGCGAAGGCCGCCGCGGCAGCGGCATCGCTGGCGCCCGGCAGCGGCGCAGCGGCCGCTGCCTGCGCCAATGGCTCGTTGCCGGCCGGCGCGCGACCCCAGGGGAACGGCGTCTCGGCGCGGGCCGGGCCGGCGTCGCGCGGGGCCAGCCCCCACCAGGCGGCGGCGACCAACAGCGCGACGACGGCCACGCCGCCGGCGGCGATCGCGGCGCGGCGGCGCGGCGAGCGCGCCGAAACCGCTCGCTCGCCTGCAGGCCGCTGGCGGTCGATATGCTCGCCGCTGTCGATCCGGTGCACGGGCGCCATGGGCTTCAGTGTGCCGCGTTTGCCGGCCCGGCCGCCGGGCGCCAGCGCAAGCGGTACTGCGCCAGCAGGGTCGCCACGAGCACGGCGATCAGCGCCGTGGCCACCACCACGTCTGCAATGTAGGTGGGCACGCCGACGACGCGGCTCATGCTGTCGGCGCCCACCAGCACGCCGGCGACGAACACGGCCGCCAGTGGCACGGCCAGCGGCTGCAGCGCCGCCAGCATCGCGATGACGATGCCCGAGTAGCCGTAGCCGGGCGACATGTCCAGCGTCACGTAGCCGGCGCGCCCGGCCACCTCGATGGCACCGGCCAGCCCGGCCAGCGCGCCGGACAAAGCCGCCACGACGAGCGTGGTGCGCACGGCCGGCACGCCGGCGAAGGCGGCAGCACGGGCGTTGGCGCCGCTGGCACGGATGCGAAACCCCAGCAGCGTGAAGCGGAAGACCACCGCCAGCGCCAGCGCCAGGGCCAGCGCGATGAACAGGCCGCTGTGCAGCCGCAGGCCTTGCAGCGGCCGGCTCAGTTCGAGCTCGGCCGGCAGCGGCACGCTCTGCGGCCAGCCCATCGCGCCGGGGTCCTTCATCGGCCCATCGAGCAGCGCCGACACCGCCAGCAGGATCACGAAGTTCAAGAGCAGCGTCGTCACCACCTCGTCGACACCGAGGCGCGCCTTCAGCCAGGCCGGCCCCAGCAGCAGCAGCGCGCCGGCCGCCGCCGCGGCAACCAGGACCAGCGCAAGCGACAGCCACGCCGGCAGCAGCAAGGCGCTGGTGCCTTCGGCGCCTTCGCCGACAAGCCAGCTCGCCACCATCACCGCGGCCATCGCGCCGCCGTAGAGCTGGCCCTCGGCGCCGATGTTGTACAGCCGCGCCCGGAAGGCCACCGCCGCTGCCAGCCCCGTGAGGATGAGCGGCACGGCGCGCGTCAGCGTCTCGCTCCAGGCGAAGAGCGTTCCGAAGCCGCCGGAGGCGATGGCTGCGTAGGTGCGGCCCACCGGCGCGCCGGCCCAGGCGACGAGCAAGGCGCACACCGCCAGCGTTGCCGCCACCGCGGCCAGCGGCGCCAGCACGAGCGCCAGCGCCGAAGGTTCGTCGCGACGCTCGAGCCTCATCGGCTGCCGGCGGGCGCCGTGCCGGGTTGCGCCGCCCCACCGCCGCCGGGGCCCGCCGCGGCCTGCGGCGCGGCACCGCCGTCGCCGTCGCCATCACCGTCGCCGCCGCCATCACCGTCGCCGTCACCATCGGCGCGCGCGCCAGCCATCGCCAGCCCGATCGCCGCGCGCGTCCACGCCGGGCCGGGCCGCGCCTGGCCGAGGTGGCCGTCGTGCATCACCGCCACCCGGTCGCCCAGCGCCAGCACCTCGTCGAGGTCGTCGGAGATCACGAGCACGGCAGCACCCGCATCGCGCGCGGCGATGAGGTGCCGCTGCACGGCGGCCACCGCGCCGACATCGAGCCCCCAGGTCGGTTGGTGCGCGACGATGAGGCGCGGACCCGGCACGGCGGGCGCAACGGGCGTTGCCGCCGCCGGCACGGCGAGCGCGCGCCCGAGGATGAGCTTTTGCATGTTGCCGCCCGAAAGCAGCCGCACCGGCGCATCGAGCCCGCCGCCGCGCACGTCGAAGCGCTCGACGATGCGGCTGGCGAAGGCGCGCGCCGCGCGGCGACGGATCCAGCGCAGCCCGAGGAAGCGGCGCGAGAACGCATCGCCCGCAAGGCGCTCGCTGGCGGCGTTCTCCCACAGCGGCAGATCGCCGATGACGCCGGTGCCCTGGCGGTCCTCGGGGATGCGCGCGACGCCGCCGGCCACGCGCGCGGCCGGCTCGGCCGGCATCGGGGCACCGAGGTAGCGCAGGCGCCCTGCGGTGACGGTGTGCGTGCCGCACAGCACGCCGGCGAGCGCTGCCTGGCCGTTGCCCGAGACGCCGGCGACGGCGACGATCTCGCCGCCGCGCAGCGTCAGCGAGACGTTGTCCAGTCGGTCGCGGCCGCTGCCGGCGCCGCGCCCGGTGCACACGCCTTCGAGCTCGCACACCGGCGCGCCGACGTCGGCGGCGGGCGTACGCAGCGGCGACTCGACCGCGTGCCCGACCATCCACGCCGCCAGTTGCGCGGCGCTCGCCTCGTTCGCCTTCGCCTGGGCGACGACGCGCCCGCCGCGCAGCACGACGACGCGATGCGACACCCGCTGCACCTCGGCCAGCTTGTGGCTGATGAAGATGATCGCCAGACCCTCGGCCACCATCTGCGCCAGCGTCGCGAAGAGCGACTCGCTTTCCTGCGGCGTCAGCACCGCGGTGGGCTCGTCGAGGATGAGGATGCGGGCGCCTCGCACCAGCGCCTTCAGGATCTCCACCCGCTGCCGCTCGCCGACGCCCAGCATCGCCACGCGCGCCTCGGGAACGACGGCCAGGCCGAAGCGCGCCGCGGTCTGCACGAGCGCGCGGCGCGCCGCCTCGCGCCGCGACCACGGCCGCCACAGCGGCTCGGTGCCGAGCATCACGTTGTCGAGCACGGAGAGGTTGTCGGCGAGCGTCGAGTGCTGGTGCACCATGCCGATGCCGGCGGCGAGCGCCGCGCGCGGCTGGCCCGGCGGCAGCCGATGGCCTTCGACCTCGATGCGGCCGGCGTCGGCCTCGTAATGGCCGAACAGGATCGACACCAGCGTCGACTTGCCCGCGCCGTTCTCGCCCAGCAGCGCCAGCACCTCGCCGCGGTTCAGCACCAGCGAGATGTCGTCGTTGGCCACCAGCGAGCCGAAGCGCTTGCTGATGCCGGCCAGACGCAGGACGGGCTCGCTCACGGTGCGCCCGCCGGCGGGATCGAGCGTGGGCGCGCGGTCAGATCGTCGACTTCGGCTGCGTGTCGTCGACCTTGACCGTGAACTGGCCGCCCTGGATCGCCTTCTCCTTGGCGCGCACCTTGTCCACCAGCGCCTTGGGCACCTTGGCCTCGAAGGTGCCCAGCGGCGCCAGTTCGCTGCCCTTGTGCTTCATCATCGAATACGCGCCGTAGTCCTCGGCGGTGAACTTGCCGGCCTTCACCAGGCCGAGCGCCCGCTCGATGGTGGGCTCCATGTGCCACAGCGCCGAGGCGACCACGGTCTCGGGGTACTTGTCCTGGGTGTTGATGACGTTGCCGATGGCCAGCACCTTGCGCTCCTTGGCGGCGTCGCTGACGCCGAAGCGCTCGGCGTACATCACGTCGGCGCCCTTGTCGATCATCGCGAAGGCGGCCTCCTTGGCCTTGGGCGGGTCGAACCAGCTGTTGATGAAGGTGACCATGAACTGCACCTTCGGGTTGACCTCGCGCGCGCCGGCCATGAAGGCGTGCATCAGGCGGTTGACCTCGGGGATCGGGAAGCCGCCGACCATGCCGATCTTGTTGTTCTTCGTGATGCCGCCGGCGATCATGCCGGTGAGGTAGGCCGGGTCCTGGATGTAGTTGTCGAAGACCGCGAAGTTGGGCGCCTGCGGCTTGCCCGAGCTGCCCATCAGGAAACTGATCTTCGGGAAGTCCTTGGCGACCTTGCGCGCCGCGGCTTCCACCGCGAAGCTCTCGCCGACGATGAGCTGCGCGCCGCCGGTGGCGTACTCGCGCATCACGCGCTCGTAGTCGGCGTTGGCGACGTTCTCGCTCGCCTTGTATTCGACGTCGCCGCGCGCCTCGGCCGCCTTCAGCGCCTTGTGGATGCGGCTGACCCACTGCTGCTCGAAGGGCACGGTGTAGATCGCCGCGACCTTGATCTTGCCGCCCTGGGCGCGCGAGACGCCGCTGGCGGCCGCCAGCGTCGCAGCGGCGACCGAGAGGGCTTCGCGGCGGGTGAAGGAAGGCAGGCTCATCGCGGTTTCTCCTCAGGGCTTTGGTGGTGGTCGCGGTGGGGGTCGCCGTGCTGCTGCCGTCGTGGCGGCAGCGATCGTTCGGCAACAAGTGCCGCAGGATGTTAAGCACGCCGCATCCCGCGCCGGCCGCGCGGCCGCTCGAGTTCGGGAAAACACGGCTCCTCGGCGCCAGCGCCTAGACTTCCGCGCCATCGTGACTGCCGCCACTCACCCGCCCGCGGAGCGGCCGACGCACCTGCTCTACCTGCACGGCTTCCGCTCGTCGCCGCAATCGTTCAAGGCGCGCCAGCTCGCGGCATGGCTGGCCGAGCACCGGCCCGGCGTGACCTGGTGGTGCCCGCAGCTTCCGCCATCGCCGCGCGAGGCGGTCGCGCTGGCCGAAGCGGGCACGGCGAGCTGGCCGCGCGGTACGCGCGCGGTGCTCGGCAGTTCGCTCGGCGGCTTCTACGCCACCGTGCTGGCCGAGCGCTGGGGCTGCCCGGCGGTGGTGATGAACCCCGCCGTCGACCCCGCGCGCGACCTCGCCGGCTTCGTCGGCGAACTCGAGGCGTTCCACGACCCCTCGCTGCGCTTGGACTTCCACGCCCGCTACATCGACGAGCTGCGCGCGCTGACGCCGGGGCCGATCACGCGGCCCGCCCGCTACTACGCCCTCATCGCCAAGGGCGACGAGCTGCTCGACTGGCGCGAGATGAGCGCGCGCTACCCGGGCGCCGCCGGCGAGTTGCTCGAAGGCAGCGACCACGGCTTGTCGGACTTCGCCGCGCACCTGCCGGCGATCCTGCATTTCCTGCGGCTGGTCTGACCGTCTGCGGCGAGGCCGCGAGGCGCCGCGTGGAGGGCGCCCACGCGGACTCACGGACCTCACGGACCTCGCGGAACGCATGGCGCTTCGCGCACGGCGCACGGCGCGCGGCGCGCGGCGCAGGCGCAGGACTCAGGTGCAAAGCGAATCGTTTGATGCACTTTCCGTTAGAATGCATCCAAATCACATTCAAGCATCAGCCATGCGAACCACGCTGACGATCGAACCCGATGCTTTCGAGAAAGCGCAGACGTTCGCCCGCGCGCGCTCGCTGAAGCTGTCCCAGGCGGTGTCGGAGTTGATCCGCCTGGGCAGCGCGCCGCGCTTGCCGCTGCGCCAACGCAACGGCGTGTGGGTGTTCGATCTGCCGCCGGAAGCCCCGCGGGTGACGGCGCAGCGCGTGCGCGAACTGCTCGACGAGAACCCCTGAGGGCTGCGGTTGCGATGCGCTGGCTGCTCGACGCCAATGCGCTGATCGCGCTCGGCTGGCCCGCGCACGAGCATCACGACAGCGTGCACCGCTGGTTCGAGCGCCACGCACGCGAGGGCTGGGCCACGACGGCCTTCACGCAGGCCGCGTTCGTGCGCATCGTCTCGCAGCCGGCTTTCGCGGGGCGCGCGATCGCCGTGACGCAAGCGGCCGAACTGCTGTTGCGCAACGTCGCCCACGCCGCGCACCGGTTGCTGCCGCTGGACTTCGGGCTGGAACAGGTGCTGGGCTGCTGCACCGGCGGTCTGCTCGGGCACCGGCAGATCACCGATGCCTACCTGCTGACCGCCGCCGCCCGCAACGAGGCCGCGCTCGTCACCTTCGACAACGGTATCGGTGCCCTGCTGGCCACCGAGGGCGAGCGCAAGCGCTTGCTGCGGGTGCTGGCCTGATCACGACGGCCGCCCGCGGCAAGGGCCGGACGCGGCGCCCGGCACAGTGACGCCCGCCGCGGCCGCCCGGCCCCGGCGCCCGGCTTCGACCCCTGCCCCGGCGACAATCGCCCCCTAGATGTACGCCCTCTTCGACGACGCCGGCCGCTTCCATGCCGGGCGCGTGCTGTCCGACGCCGAAACCTCGTTGCAGATCGAGCTGGAGTCGGGCAAGCGCGTCAAGGTCAAGGCCGCCAACGTGATGCTGCGCTTCGACAAGCCCGCGCCGGCGGAGCTGATCGCGCGCGCGCAGGCACTGGCCGGCGAGATCGACCTCGACCTGGCGTGGGAATTCGCGCCCGACGTCGACTTCGGTTTCGCCGAACTGGCGCGCGAGTACTTCGAGCCCGGCGCGGGCCCCGAGAAGCAGGCCGCGGCGCTGTTCCGCCTGTTCGAGGCGCCGCATTACTTCCGCCGCCTGGGCCGCGGCCAGTTCCGCAAGGCGCCCGAGGAGACGGTGAAGGCGGCGCTGCTGGCCATCGAGCGCAAGCGCCGCCAGGCCGAGCAGATCGAAGCCTGGGCCACGGAGATCGCCGCCGGCCGCTGCCCGGAGCCGGTGCGCGAGCAGCTCTACCGCATCCTCTTCAAGCCGGACAAGAACGCCAGCGAGTACCGCGCCGTCGTCGAAGCGGCCAAGCGCACGCACCGTGCGCCGCTGGAACTGCTGAAAGCCGCCGGCGCCATCGAGAGCCCGTACCAGTTCCACTGGCGCCGCTTCCTGTTCGAGGCGTTCCCGCGCGGCACCGCCTTCCCGCCGAAGCTGGAGGCGCCGCGCATCGCCGAGCCCTTGCCGCTGGCCGAGGGCGTGCAGGCGTTCTCGATCGACGACTCGGCCACCACCGAGATCGACGACGCGCTGTCGGTGCGCGGCCTGGGCACCGGCACCGTCACCTGCGGCATCCACATCGCCGCGCCGGGGCTGGCGATCGCGCCCGATTCGGCGCTGGACAAGCTGGCGCGCGAACGCCTTTCCACCGTGTACATGCCAGGGTGGAAGATCACGATGCTGCCGGCCGACGTGGTGCAGGCGTTCACGCTCGTCGAAGGCCGCGAATGCCCGGCAGTGAGCCTGTACGCGACGGTCGACGAAGCGACGCTCGAAGTGCGGGCCTTCGAGACGCGCCTGGAGCGCGTGGCCATCGCCGCCAACCTGCGCCACGACAAGCTCGATGCCCTCGTCACCGGGGAGGCGCTCGCGGCGGTCGCGGCAGGCACGCTGGCCAGCGGCGCGGCCGGCTTCCCCTTCGCGGCCGAGCTGGCTTTCGGCTGGCGCCTCGCGCAGGCCCTGAAGGCCGCGCGCGAGCTGGTACGCGGCAAGCCCGAGACGTTCAACCGGCCCGACTACGCTTTCCGCCTGGCGCCGCCCGACGGCGCGGCGCCAGCCGATGCGGCAGCCGCGGCCGCCGGCACGCCGAGCGCTGAGGCGATCGATCGATCCGCGGCGGAACACGCGGGCGAGCCGACCGGCAACGAGCGCGTCGTCATCACGCCGCGCCGCCGCGGTGCGCCGCTGGACCTCATCGTCGCCGAGGCGATGATCCTCGCCAACAGCCACTGGGGCGGTTGGCTCGCCGAGCACGGCGTGCCGGGCATCTACCGCAGCCAGGCCAGCCTGGCGCCGGGCGTCAAGGTGCGCATGGGCAGCAAGCCCTTGCCGCATGCCGGCATGGGCGTGCCGCACTACACGTGGGCCACCTCGCCGCTGCGCCGCTGCGTCGACCTCGTCAACCAGTGGCAGATCATCGCGGTGGCGCGCCAGGGCCGCATGGCCGCGCTGGTGGCGCCGTTCAAGCCGCGCGACGCGGCGTTGTTCGCGCTCATCTCGGCCTACGAGGCGGCGCACGCCGCGTACCACGACTTCCAGAACGGCATCGAGCGCTTCTGGACACTGCGCTGGCTGCAGCAGAACGCAGCGAGCGAGATCGAAGCGACGGTCATCAAGCCCGGCCTCGTGCGCGCCGAGACGCTGCCGCTGGTCTTCGAGCTGCGCGGCACCGATGCGCTGCCGCGCGGCGCGCGCGTGCGCGCCCGCATCGCCGGCATGGACCTCCTGACGCTGGACCTGCATGCCGTGCTCGTCGCTGCGCTCGAGACGCCCGCCGCGGGCGCGGCAGCGGCCATCGAGGCCGAAGAGGCGGACGCCGGCGACGACGACGACGGCATGGCCGCGGGGCCGCTGCACCTGGCCATCGACGATGCCGAGGCAGCGACCACGGCCGCCGACGACGATGCAGCCGCGCCGGCGCCGCACGGCGCGGGTCCGAAGGCGCCGGACGGCCCGGACCGCGCGGGGCACGAAGGCACCGGCGCCGTACGCGAACGCGGCGGGCCGGCGGGCGAGCGATGAACGACTTCGAGCCGACGCAGATCATCGACCCGCGCGCGCCGGAGCCGCCTGCCGCGCCGGCGCGCGCGGCGCGGCCCGCGGCCCGCGGCGACAACCGTGCCGCCGAAGCTTCGGGCGCCGCCCGCGGCGCCCGCCCCGGCGCCCGCGCGATGCCCAGGCCCGCATCGGCGTGGCGCGCGCGCTGGCGCGAGCTCTCGGCGCTGCAGTGGGCGCTGCTCGTCTCCTTCGCGGTGCACGCGGCGCTGCTGATGGTGCGTTTCGTCGACCCCGAGCGGTTCGAGCGCGCGTTCCGCGACACGCCGCTCGAAGTGATCCTCGTCAACGCGCGCTCGCGCGAGGCGCCGGTGCAGGCGCAGGCGATCGCGCAAGCCAACCTTGCCGGCGGCGGCGAGGCGGAACGGGGCCGCGCCACGTCGCCGCTGCCGATGGCGCCGCAGGTGGCGCTGGGCGACTCCACCGACGAGGCGCGCCGGCGCATCGACCAGTTGCAGCAGGAGCAGCAGCAGCTGCTGGCACAGCTTCGCCGCGAGATCGCCGCGCTGCCGCCGCCCGACCCGCGGCGCGACCAGGGCAGCGCCGAAGAACGCGAGCAGGAGGAACGCCGGCGCCAGATGCTGCGCATGCTGGCCGAGATCGAGAAGCGCGTGAACGAGGAGAACGCGCGCCCGAAGCGCCGCTACATCAGCCCGGCGACGCGCGAGGAGGTGTACGCGCTGTACTACGACGCGCTGCGCCGGCGCATCGAGGACCGCGGCACGCGCGACTTCCCCACCTACCAGGGCCAGAAGCTGTACGGCGAGCTGGTGATGAACGTCACCGTCGACGCCGCCGGCCAGGTGGTGGAGACCGAGGTCGTGCGGCCTTCGCGCTCGCGCGTGCTCGACGCCAAGGCGATGTCGATCGTGCGCGCCGCGGCGCCCTTCGGCGCGTTCAGCAGCCCGATGCGCGCGCAGGCCGACCAGATCGTCATCACCGCGCGCTTCCGCTTCACGCGCGAAGAGGGGCTCGAGACTTCGCTGACGGCGCGCTGATGGAAGCCTCGACCTCTGCGCCGCTGTACGCCGTGCTCGGCCGCCCGGTGGCACACAGCCGCTCGCCTTTCATCCACGAGGCGTTCGCGCGCCAGTGCGGCCTGGCGGTGCGCTACGAGCGTGTGCTGTGCCCGGCCGACGGCTTCGAGGCGACGCTGCGCGCCTTCGCCGCCGGCGGGGGGTGCGGCGTCAACGTGACGGTGCCGTTCAAGTTCGATGCGCTGGCGCTGGCGCCGCGGCGAAGCGATCGCGCCCGCCTCGCCGGCGCCGCGAACGTGCTCAGGCTCGACGACGCCGAAGGCTGGTTTGCCGACAACACCGACGGCGTGGGCCTGGTGCGCGACATCGAGCAAGGGGCCGCTGTCGCGCTGGCCGGCAAGCGCGTGCTGCTGCTGGGCGCCGGGGGTGCGGCGGCCGGTGCCCTGGGGCCGCTCGTTGCCGCCGGCCCGGCCGAACTGGTGCTGGCCAACCGCACGCCGGCCAGGGCCGAGGCGCTTGTCGCCGCGCACGCGGCGTGGGCCGACCGCCACCGCGTGCGCCTGGCCGCGCAGGCACTGCACGAGTGCGGCGAGCGCTTCGACGTCGTCGTCAACGCCACCAGCAGCAGCCTGGCCAACGCGGCGGTGCCGGTGCCCGCGCGCGTGCTGGCGCCGGGTGCACTGGCGCTGGACATGATGTACGGGCCGGCCGCGGCGCCCTTCCTGCGCTGGGCCGAGGCGGCTGGCGCCGTGGCGCGCGACGGCCTGGGCATGCTGGTGCAGCAGGCGGCCGAGGCATTCCTCGTCTTCCGCGGCGTGCTGCCCGAGGCGGCGCCGGTGCTGGCCGCGTTGCGCGAGCAGCTCGCCCAGGAGGCGGTGCAGGCATCGCCGCCGCCGCAGGCGCCGCCGGCATCGGCGGCGCCGCCGGCCTCGGGATCGCCGTGAACGCCGCCGCCCACCAACTGCTGCGCTTCGCCGCGTTGCTGGCGCTCTGTGTGCTCGCGCTGCAGCTCGTGTTCGTGGCGCGCATCGCGCTGACGGCGCTGGTCGATCCCCAATCGACGACCTTCCAGCGCAGCGAGATGTGGCGCCTCGTGCGCGACAAGCGACCTCTGCTGTGGGCGCAGCGCTGGGTGCCGCTGGCGCAGGTGTCGCCGCATCTGCAGCGCGCCGTCATCGCCAGCGAGGACGCCGCCTTCACCGAACACCTGGGCGTGGACTGGGAAGCGGTCGAGCGCGCCTGGGAGCGCAACCAGCGCGAGGAAGCCAGGAGCAGCGGCGCCCGCGCGGCGACACCCGCCGCGCGCCGTGGCGGCGCGGGCACCGCGCCGCGGCGGCCGCCGAAGCTCGTGGGCGGCAGCACCATCACGCAGCAGCTGGCCAAGAACCTGTTGCTCAGCGGCGAGCGCACGGCGGCGCGCAAGGCGCAGGAGCTGGTGCTGACGCTGGCGCTGGAGGCGCTGCTGTCCAAGCAGCGCATCCTGGAGATCTACCTCAACAACGTCGAATGGGGCGAGGGCCTGTTCGGCGCGCAGGCCGCCGCGCGCTACTACCACCGCGTCGACGCGGCGCGCCTGGGGCCCGAAGCCGCGGCGCGGCTGGCGGTGATGCTGCCGGCACCGAAGCTGTTCGAGAAGGCGCCCGGCTCGGCCTATGTCAGCGAGCGCGCCGCGGTGATCGTCGCGCGCATGGGCGCAGTGGAGCTGCCGCGCTGAAGGCGCGGCAATTGCAAGGCCAGGTCCGCACCATGACATCGGCCAACGACGAACTCGCCGTCGCCGCAGCGCGCCTCGTCGTCGAGGAAGGGCTGGAATACGCGGCGGCCAAGCGGCGCGCCGCACGCGACCTGGGCCGCAACCGGGGCGGCGGCGGCGGCCGCGGCGCCCGGGCTTCCGACCTGCCCAGCAACGAGGCGGTGGAAGAGGCCGTGCGCGAGCACATCGCCCTCTTCTGCGCCGACACGCAGCCGCGCGAACTGGCGGCCTTGCGGCGCGTGGCGCTGGCCTGGATGCAGCGGCTGGCCGCGTTCAGGCCGCACCTGGCCGGGGCGGTGTGGCGCGGCACGGCGACGCGCCTGTCGGCCGTGCACGTGGAGCTTTACTGCGACGACGGCAAGGCGGCCGAGATCGCGCTGGTCAACGCCGGCCTCGATTTCGCGCTCGCCCCCGGCAGCGACGCCGACGCGTCGGTGCTGACCCTGGCCGTGCCGTGCCGCGAACTGGCCGAGCCGGTGACGCTGCACCTGCACGTGCTGGATCACGACGCACTGCGCGGCGCGCTGAAGGCCGATGCGCGCGGCCGGACGTGGCGCGGCGACCTCGGTGCACTGGAGAGGCTGCTGCTGGACGAAGCAGGGAAGAAGGAGTGACCCCCGTGAACACGAATCCCCCGGCTCGACGCCGCTGGCTGCTGCTGGCCGGCGCCACCGCCGGCGCCGCCGGCCTCGGCGCCGCCTGGTGGTCCCGGCAGCGCACCGGCGTGCTCAGCGAGCCGGCACCGGCGGACTTCTGGACTCTGCGCCTGCCCCAGCCCGGAGGTGGCGAACTCGCCTTCGCCACGCTGCGCGGCCGGCCGCTGCTGGTGAACTTCTGGGCCACCTGGTGCGCGCCTTGCATCCGCGAGATGCCCGCGCTCGACCGCTTCGCAAGCCAATTTCGCGACAAAGGCTGGCAAGTGGTCGGCATTGCCGTGGATCAGGACAAACCCGTCCGGGACTTCCTGAGCCAGAACCGGGTCAGCTATTCGATAGCATTGGCCGGCTTCGACGGCATCACGCTCAGCCGCCAGCTCGGCAACGAAGGCGGTGTATTGCCGTTCACCGTGGCCTTCGACGCGGCCGGCAACGTGGCCCGGCGGCACCTCGGCGAGACCCGCTTCGAGATGCTGGCCGACTGGGGCCGCGCCCTCGCCAAGGCCTGAACAAGCCGGCAACTAACGCGAAAAGCGCTTCTACGGCTCTTTACGGCCACCAATTCGGCGTAAAGTCCGCGGGTTGCGTGCGGCGACCTTCCGCCGCGCCGCCTGACGACACATCCCCCGAGGAGAGCGCCGATGGACCTGCGCAAGTTGAAGACGCTGATCGACCTGGTGTCGGAGTCGAACATCTCGGAACTCGAGATCACCGAGGCCGAAGGCAAGGTGCGCATCGTCAAGGCTTCCCCGGTGGCGATGGTGGCCGCCCACCCCGCCGCGCTAGCCCCGGCCGTCGCGCCGGTGGTCGCGATGGCCCCTGCTGCCGGCGCCGCAACCGCCGCCGCGCCCGCGGCGGCCGAGGCGGCGAGCCCCGAGCCGGCCGGCCAGGCGATCAAGTCGCCGATGGTGGGCACCTTCTACCGCTCCGCGAGCCCCGGCGCCAAGGCCTTCGTCGAGGTCGGCGACGAGGTCAAGGTCGGCCAGCCGGTGTGCATCATCGAAGCGATGAAGATCATGAACGAGATCGAGGCCGACGTCGCCGGCCGCGTGACGCGCATCCTGTGCGAGAACGGCCAGGCGGTCGAGTTCGGGCAGCCGCTGTTCATCGTCGAATAGGCGGGCCGCCTCGTGTTCAAGAAGATCCTGATCGCCAACCGCGGCGAGATCGCCTTGCGGATCCAGCGCGCCTGCCGCGAACTGGGCATCCGCTCGGTGGTGGTCTACTCCACCGCCGACCGCGACGCCAAGTACGTCAAGCTCGCCGACGAGGCGGTGTGCATCGGCCCGGCGCCTTCGGCGCAGAGCTACCTCAACATGCCGGCCATCATCAGCACGGCCGAGGTCACCGACGCCGAGGCCATCCACCCCGGCTACGGCTTCCTTTCCGAGAACGCCGATTTCGCCGAACGCGTGGAGCAAAGCGGCTTCACCTTCATCGGCCCGACGCCCGAGTCGATCCGCATCATGGGCGACAAGGTGGCGGCCAAGCAGGCCATGATCAAGGCGGGCGTTCCCTGCGTGCCCGGCAGCGAAGGCGCGCTGCCCGACGACCCGAAGGAGATCGTGCGCCTGGCGCGCGAGATCAAGTACCCGGTCATCATCAAGGCCGCCGGCGGCGGCGGCGGGCGCGGCATGCGCGTCGTGCACACCGAGGCGGCGCTGCTCAACGCGGTGCAGACCACGCGCGCCGAAGCCGGCGCGGCGTTCGGCAACAGCGCGGTGTACATGGAGAAGTTCCTCGAGAACCCGCGCCACGTCGAGATCCAGATCCTGGCCGACCAGCACCGCAACGCGGTGTGGCTCGGCGAGCGCGACTGTTCGATGCAGCGCCGGCACCAGAAGATCATCGAGGAAGCGCCGGCGCCGGGCATCCCCCGCCGCGCCATCGAGAAGGTCGGCGAGCGCTGCGCCGCCGCCTGCAAACGCATCGGCTACCGCGGCGCCGGCACCTTCGAGTTCCTGTACGAGGAGGGCGAGTTCTATTTCATCGAGATGAACACGCGCGTGCAGGTGGAGCACCCGGTGACCGAGCTGGTCACGGGCATCGACATCGTGCAGATGCAGATCCGCGTGGCCGCCGGCGAGAAGTTGCCCTTCAGCCAGCGCAACATCGAGATGCGCGGGCACGCCATCGAGTGCCGCATCAACGCCGAGGACCCGTACAAGTTCACCCCCTCGCCGGGCCGCATCACGATGTGGCACCCACCGGGCGGGCCCGGCGTGCGGGTCGACTCGCACGTGTACACCAACTACTTCGTGCCGCCCAACTACGACTCGATGATCGGCAAGGTCATCGTGCACGGCGACACCCGCGA
>JAEUPF010000126.1 GCA_016790425.1 Rubrivivax sp. | reverse complement strand
GCATGCTGCGCAGCTTCTGCCCCAGGGCTTCGGCGGTGCCGGCCAGCAGCTCCCAGGCGCGGGCGTCCTGGCCGTGCTCGGCCAGCCACGTCTGCAGCGCTTCGGTGCTGGCGCGCACCGCGCCCGCGGCGGCGCGCGGGTCGCGCTCGTGCCATTTCAAGGCCGCCTGGGCGCGCAGGGTCAGGGCGCTGCGGTCGTCGTGCGCGCCGGCTGCGGCGGCACCGGTGCCCCCGGCCGTGCCCGCCGCGCCTGCGGTCGCGCCTGCGCTGGCAGCGTTGCCCGCAATGGCGCCCGCGGCGGTGGGCGCCGCTGTTTCGAGCAGGTGCCACGCGCCGGCGCCGTCACCGGCGGCCAGGCGCGCTTCGGCCTGCATCAGCATGAGAACGCGCTCGGCATCGGGTTCGCGAACCGCCAGCCCCTGCGCCTGGCGCAGCGCCCTCGTTGCCGTCTCCTCGGCGGCGGCGCCCTGGCCGAGCTGCACCTGCGCCAGCGCCGCCTGGTACAGCGCCGCCACGCGCTCGGCCGGCGAGGCGGCACCCGTCGTTGCCGCGCCAGTCATGCGCTGCAATGCCTGCGCGTTCTTGTTGTCCATCAGCGCCCGCGCGCGCGCCTGCATCAGCGTGTGCAGCAGCGTGGCGTGGGGCAGGCCGGCGGGCCCGGCGAGGAGCATGCGGTTGCGCGCCTCGCTGATGCGTTCGACGGTCAGCGGGTGCGTGCGCAAGTAGGGGAAGGCGCCGCTGTCGGAGACGGCGGCGTTGCCCTGCAGCCGCTCGAACATCTGCGCCATGCCGCCGCCGGCGAAACCGGCGCCGCCGAGGACGGCGAAGCCGATGCGGTCGGCCTCGCGCTCCATCTCGCGCGAGAAGTTGAGCTGGCCTTGCAGCGCGGCGCCCTGGCCGCCGAGGATGGCGGCATTGGCGACATCGGCATTGCCGCTGCGGCTGGCCGCCAGGATGCCCAACAGCAGCGCCGCAATGCCCACCAGCGAGGCGCTGCGCGCGTTGCCGATGCTGCGCGCGATGTGCCGCTGCGTGACGTGCGACAGCTCGTGCGCCAGCACCGAGGCGAGCTGGTCGCGGTTGTGGGTGATGGCGATGAGCCCCAGGTGCACGCCGACGTACCCGCCGGGCAGCGCGAAGGCGTTGACCGAGCGGTCCTGCACCAGGAACACCTCCCAGGGGAACAGACGCTCGAGGCTGGCGTCGATGTCACCGCGGGCGCGCGCCGCCTGCACCAGCGGCCGCCACAGCGACTGCACGTAGGCCAGCAGCACCGGGTCGTCGAGCAGCGCCGGGTCGCGCCGCGCCTCGCGCATGATCTGCTCGCCCAGGCGCCGCTCGTCGCCCACGGTGAGGTCGTCGGCGCCGGCGTCGCCCAGCGACGGCAGCCGCGGCGGCGGTGCCACATCCTGGGCCAGCGCCAGCGGCGGCGCCCAGGCGAGCACGGCGCTCAGCGCCAGGCACAAGGCGCGGCGAGCAACCGGAGTGGAACGGGCGGTCATCGGTGGCGCGCGAGGGTTCGGCGAACGGTGGCGACGCGGGCGGGAAGCAGGACCACGGGGGCGAGGGCGAGGGCGAGGGCGCCAGCAGGCGATGATGACACCGCCATGTTGCTGGACCGTATCAAGGGCATGATCGCGCCATGAGTCTCTCCGACGACCCTCCGGGCCCCGCGGTGCCGCGGCCCGCGGCGCTGACGCACTTCGACGCCAGTGGCCAGGCGCACATGGTCGACGTCGGCGCCAAGCGGCCGACGCACCGTGTCGCGCTGGCCGAGGGGTTCATCGCGATGCAGCCGGCCACCTTCGCGCTCGTCGCTGGCGGCCGCGCCGCCAAGGGCGACGTGCTGGCGGTGGCGCGCATTGCTGCGATCCAGGGCGCCAAGCGTACCGCCGAACTGGTGCCGCTGTGCCACCCGTTGCCGATCACCCGCGTGGCGGTGGACTTCGAACTCGACCCGGCGGCCAGTCGTGTGCGCTGCACCGCGCAGGTGGAGACGGTGGGCGTCACCGGCGTCGAGATGGAGGCGCTGACGGCCGTGCAGGTGGGCCTGCTCACGATCTACGACATGTGCAAGGCGGTGGACCGCGGCATGGTGATGCAAGGCATCCGCGTGCTCGAGAAGCGCGGCGGCAAGTCGGGGGAGTGGCGGGCGCCCGGGCCCGGCTGAGCAACGAGCGCCGGCGGGACTCAGCGCCGCGCTCGCACGCTCAGGTACTCGCGCCAGTTCGGCGTACGTGCCGGGCGCTGGCACTGGAAGGGCGCTGTCGCCGGCACGCTGCCCGCGGGAGGCGCCGTGCGCCCGGGGCATTCGGCGAAGAACTCGGCCGCGTCGTCGGAGCGGAACTCGCGCAGGCTGGCGGCCAGATGCCGGGCCAGGTCGGCGTGGCCTTGCTGATCGAGCCACTCGGCCCAGGCGATCATGAGCCGGCTGTCCAGGAGATAGTGCGTGGTGTCGGCGAACGAGGCGGCCGCGTCGCGCATCGGCACGCCCGAGGTGACGGCGGCGTAGTCGGCGTGGTGCGCGAAGAACACGCTGCGGCGCCCCGCCTCGATGCGCTGCGCCAGTGGGGCGTCGCCTTCGCTGGCGGAGAAGATGGCGACGACGCGGGTGTAGTCGGCGATCGACAGTGCCGCGCCGAGCACCACCGCGCCGGCCGCCGCCGCCAGTGGCAGTGAGGGCCGCGCCGGCGAAGGCGACGCCGCCGCCTGCGTTGGCGAAGGCGTTGGCGAAGGCCGGCCCGCCGCGTAGCCCCAGGCCCAGGCGATCGGCAGCAGGAAGTACGCGTACCACAGCGGGTACTCCAGCAGACTGTGCAGGCCGATCATCAGCACCATCAGCACGCCGGCGCGCGCGCCGCAGGCGCCTTCGTCGTTGACACCGCGGGCGCCTTCGTCTTTGACATCGCAGGCGCCTTCGGCGCTGACACCGCGGGCGCCTTCGGCGCTGAGGCTCCAGGCCGCGCGAGCGGCCCGCCACAGCGCCAGCAGCAACAGCGCCATCACCGCCGCGGCCAGCGGCAGGCCGAGTTCCACCGCCAGGTGCAGCGGCAGGTTGTGGGTGTGGTCGAAGAACGCCTTCGGGCGATCGGGGAACGAGGTCAGCGTCCAGGCGTAGTTGAACTCGCCGAAGCCCACGCCGAGCCACGGCGACTCGCGCACGAGTGCCAGGGTGTGCGACCAGATCGCCAGCCGAGCGCTGGTCACATCAGCGCCGGCGGCCACGTCCTCGGCCATGCGCACCGCGCCGCCGAAGGTGCGCTGCGACATCGCCGCCCATTGCGCCATGCCGAACCAGGCCAGCGCGTAGAGCACGGGTGCGGCGAGCAACACGAGGCGCATGCGCGGCGCCAGGCGGCGGTCGAGCGCGCCCCACACCGCCAGCAGGATGACGCTCACGACGCCGGTGCGCGAAGCGGTGAGGACGACGCCGAAGAGGAAGATCGCGATCAGCGCCGCCACCAGACGGCGCGACAGCGCGCCGAGCTCGGCCAGCGCGACGGCGGCGATCACCGCCCACAGCAAGAGGCTGCTCAGGTGGTTGGGCTGGCGCAGGTTGCCCACGGCCCGGCCGGGGAGGTTGGTGCTGGCGATCCACTGGCCGTCGGCGAGGTCGGGCGCGAACACCTGCACCATGCCGACGGTCGTGTTGAGGACGCCGGCCACCACCCAGGCGCAAGCGAAGGCGACGAAGGCGGCTTTGGCCCGGCTCGCGTCGCGCCGCGCCGCGGCGCCCGCCACCGCCAGCACCGCAGCCGCGGCCAGCAGGCCGAGCGCCGACAGCGCGAGGCTGCTCGGCAGGTGGCGCGCCCAGGAGATGAGCACCCCCCCTGCGACGAGCGCCAGCGCGCCGGTGAGCAGCGCCGTGTCGGCCAGGCGCACGTGCACCGCGCGCGCCGCGCAGGCCAGCACGAAGGCCGCCCACAGCGCCAGCGCCAGCGCCTGGTTCAGGAACGTCGGCGAAGGCGAGAGGTTGTAGGCCAGCAGCGAAGGCGCTGCGGCGGCCGCGACGGCGACGACCGCGGGAGCAACGGGCAGCTCCTTGCTCCCGGTAGAGGCCGGCAAAATGGCGCGCAAGCGACGGGTCGTGCAGGGCGGGTGAAGGGGCTGCGATGTTAGCCGTGGCTACTGTTGGCAATCGGGGAAGGCGATCCCGGCCAGTGCCACGTCCTTCTTCCGGCGCTCTTCCCAAGCGGTGCGGGCGCCGCCGAGGAAGGGCTCGCGGTAGATCTTGCAGATCCGCCCGAGCACGGCCCGCGCCTCCTCCGGCTGACCGTTCAGGCCCAGCGCGACCGCGTAGCGTTGCAGCGACGGGACATAGGAGTAACGCTGTGCGAGGTCGGCGACGAGGCGCATCTCCTGCGCCGACATGCCTGCGCGCGGCTGCGTCACGGTGGCGTCGTGGTACCGCTTCCACAAGGGGAGAAGGTGCACCTCAGGCGAGGTCAGGCCCGCCGTGGTGGTCGTCCCGATGCGGGCCACGGCGAAGCGCAGGCGCCGCAGCGACTCTTCGATCCGCATGTACTCGATCGTCACGAGGCCCAGCATCACCGCCAGGGCCAGCGGCGCGGCCCACAGCACGACCCGCGGCAGCGACTGCTGCGACCACGGGCCGCGGGCCGCGGGGACGTGCAGCACACCCATCAGCAGGCCCGCCGGCAGCAGGAAGTACAGGTAGTGCAGCGGGTACTCGAGCATGGCGTGCGTCAGCAGGGCCAGCCACACCGCCAGCAATGCCCACCGCTGGCCATCGCGGCATGTCCGCAGCGTGCGCAGGCCCCATGCCGCCAGGCCGAGCGTGACAAGCAACGCCACCGGGAGGCCGCAGTACAGCGCCAGATCGAGGACCAGGTTATGGCTGTGCAACAGGTACTCGCCGACCGCCGCATGGCGCGGCGCGAACTCGTACTGCGCCATCGAGACCTGGTTCCAGCCATACCCGAACCAAGGCGCGTGCAGTGCGGCGTCGCCGAGAACCTTCCAGTGCTCCAGGCGCGTGCCGGCCTCCGTGCGCAACGCCGGCGCGGCGCCCAGCAGCAGCAGCGACTGCAGCGACGCAGCGAGGTTCACGAAGAGGCTGAACAGCAAGCCCAGGCCGACTGCGGCCGCCGGCGAAGTGCGCAAGGCGGCGCGGCGGCGCAACAGCAGGCAGCCGGCGACGAGCACGGCGATGCACAACCATCCGGTACGGGACTGCGTCAACGCGATCCCCAAACCCAGCCACGCCGCGGCGAGCACGCCCGTGAAGGCGCCCAGGCGGCGGGTTTCGTACCAGCGCAGGATGCCGGCCAGGGCGATCACGAGCAGCGTCGAAAGATGATTCGGCTGCCCGAGGTTGGCGTAGGGTCTGCCCCCGGGGGGCAATTCGCCGAGCCAGTCGCTGAACGGGTCGAGCGAAAGCCATTGCCACAGCGCAATGCCCACGGAGAGGATGCCGGCGGTCACCGCAGCGGCGGTGAAGCCCTCCAGAAGCTGGCCGCGAAGCCCGCTCTGCCCCAAGGTGGCGCCGACGCAGATCGAAAGCGCCAGTGCGACCAGGTACAGCGACGGCAGGAGGGCGTCGTCGAGGAACCTGACCTGGCCGGAGGCGAACTGCAACCAGGGCGTGCACGCCAGCAGCGCCGGCACCCAGCACAGGACCGGCCAGCGCAGCGGCATCCCCGACCGCCACTGCAGCGAAGCCCAGCAGAAGAGCAGCCCCGCCGCAGCGGCAACCGCCTCCTGCTGGAACGATGGCCAGGGCAGGAAGTGCCCCGGCAGCAGCCAGGCTGTCGCGAGGGTCGCGCTGGCCAGGATCAGCGGCAGGCTGACGTCGCGCAGCCGCGCCTGCCATTGGTTGGCGCGATCGACGGCCCGTTGCCGGACCGGTGCGGTGGACAGCATCGTTCGAGCGCGCCAGAAAAGCGCAAGGGCCCCGCGCGGGGGCCCTTGGTCACGCTTCGAGCGGAAGCGCGATCACTTGCAGCTGGAGGGCAGGTACTTGGCGGCGATGGTGCCGCCCGTGCAGGTCCAGTTCACCTGGCCGCTGGCCAGCGTGGCGTTCAGGAACAGCGTGCCGCCGCTGATGGCCGGCTCCTTGGCGGTCGCGGTCACGGTGACCTTGGCGCCGTCCCAGCCGATGCTGGCGACGTACGGCGAGGTCTGCGAGTCGAGCTGGTAGCCGTTGGGCGGCAGCGCGCCGCTGGTGTTGGCGTACTCGGCGATGCTGGTCTTGGCGGCCGAAGCGGCCAGGATCAGTTCGGAAACCTTCGCGCGCACGCTGTAGTCGCGGTACGCCGGCAGGGCCACGGCGGCCAGGATGCCGATGATCGCAACGACGATCATCAGTTCGATGAGGGTGAAACCTTGTTGGACGCGACGCTTCATGAATGGGGCTCCGGTGGGGCGGGTGGGTGTGGGACGCTCTATCCGCGCAACTGGCGTGCCAGCGTCACCCCGGGTCCGCAGCGTGCGATATTGCGCACCCAGTGACGTGACGCGTCGCTTTGCGGGCCTTGCACCCGCCCCGATTTGTCCGGGCTGACAAGAATTGTCGGCGAGCAACCCGGCTCGGACTCAGTCCGGCAGGTGCACGACCTGTCCGGTCTGAAGGGCGACGATGCGGTGCCGGCTGCCGAGCGCGGCGACGCCGGACATCACCGCATCCATCTCGCCGGGCTTGATGTGCGTGATGTAGACGTCGAGGGCGTCGCCGGCGGCCACCGGCATCTGCGACAGCTCCTTCACGAGCATCGAGGGGCAGAGGTGCCGGCTGATGGTGGCCAGCTCGTGCTCATCGTCACTGAAGGCGGTCTCGATGAAGAGGGCCCGCACACGCAGCGCCGACAGGCGCTTCCACAGCGCCGGATTCGGCCCGGTATCGCCGGTGAATACCCAGGCGCCATGGCTCGCGTGCACCGCGTAGCCCACCGCCGGAACCGTGTGCGCTGCACTGAGCACTTCGACGCGGCGCCCGGCGGCCTCGACGATGTCGCCCACCTCGACGGCGTGGAAGGCCAGCACCGGCTTGTCGGCCGTCGGCAGGCGCGTGAAGTCGGGCCAGATGATGCCGTTGAGCACGTGCAGCTTCAGCGCCGCGATGGTGGCAGGAAGCGCGTGCACAACCACCGGCGGCCGATCGAGCGCGGCACGCTTGCGCGTGACGCTGTCGGCCAGCAGGCCGATGGCCAGCACGTGATCCAGGTGCGAGTGGGTGACGAAGATGTGGTCGACCGCGGCCATCTCGGCCAGCGTCAGGTCGCCCACGCCGGTGCCGGCGTCGATGAGCACCGTGTCATCGACCAGGAAAGAGGTGGTGCGGCAGCCGGCTGCAATCGAGCCCGAGCAGCCGAGGACGCGGATCTGCATGCGAGGGTGGGGCCTTGGAGGTCCGGGCGCCATGCTCGCCGCCTCTGGGGACGGCGGCAAGGCACGGCTGCCCAATCCATGCGCAAACCGGCCTAGGGAGATACACGGGGGCGGTGGGCGCGTGAAAACCGCCGCAGCGCGCCGCCCCGCGCGCCTTGTCAACCGTCCGCAGGCTAGCGGTAGATGAACTGCATCTGCGTGCCGGCCAACTCGATCACGTCGCCGTTGCGCAGCGGCACCGAATCGCCCACCAGCGGGGCGCCGTTGATGCTCGGCCGCTGCGCCCCTTCGACGTGCGCGAAGGTGTAGCCGTTGGGCCGCTTGGTGATCGAAGCTACCTGCACGCCGGGCTTGCCGACGGTGGTGACGACCTTCGTCAGGGCCACTTCGCGGCCGGCGGCGGCGCCGTTCAGCACCTTGATCAGCGCTGCCGGCAGCGCTGCCGGTGCGGGCATCGGCGCCACTGGCGTGGTGCCGCCGCCGTGGCCCATGGCGCCATGACCGCCATGCCCGGCCTGGCCCGAGCCCATGGGGCTGGGTGGCTGGAACGGCGGCGGCGCCGATCCACCCGGGCGCATGATCATCGTCTTTTCGTACTCGCCCGAGTCGTCGACGAGGTACTTGATCTTGTACTTGCCGATCTCGACGGTGTCGTTGTGCGCCAGCAGCTGCTTCTTGATCGCCTTGCCGTTGATGTAGGTGCCGTTGGTGCTGTTGAGGTCTTCGATGAAGACGTCGGCGCCCACCATCTGCAGCACGGCGTGCTCGCCGCTGACGGCGAGGTTGTCGATGACGATGTCGTTGTAGGGGCGGCGGCCCAGGGTGGTCTTGTCCTTGGTGATCTGGACTTCCTTGATGACCACACCATCCAGCGAAACGACCAGCTTGCCCATGTATGCCCTCAGTCGAGTCCGCCGCCGGCTGCGGCGGCCCAGCGTCTGTCTCGTCGTGTTGTTGGAATGACGCCTCTTGCTGCGCCCTGCGGTTGCCCGACGCCCTGAGCCCTAGCGCCGGAACGGCCACCACGAGCGGGAAGGCGCACTCATGCCGCCGGAGGCACGAGCCAGGATCACCGAGATATTATCCTTTCCGCCCGCATCGTTGGCAGCGGTGATGAGTGCGCGCGCACATTCGGGCAGTGCGTCGTGAGCCTGCAACAACTGCTCGAGCCCGGCATCGTCGACCATGTCCGACAAGCCATCGGAGCACAGCAGGTAGAGGTCGCCGTTCTGCACCTCGTGCTGGTGCGTCTCCAGCAGCACGTTGTCCTCGACGCCCACGGCGCGCGTCACCAGGTTCTTGTTGGCGCTGAAGGCGGCCTGCTCCGGCGTGATGAGGCCGGCGTCGATCTGCTCTTGCAGCAGCGAATGGTCGCGCGTGATCTGCGACAGCTTGCCGCCACGCAGCCGGTAGCAGCGCGAGTCGCCCACGTGCCCGAGCAGCAACCGCCCCTCGCGAAAGACGGCGACGACGAGGGTCGTGCCCATGCCGGCGTACTGCGGATTGGCGTTGGCGGCGTCGAAGATGGCCCGGTTGGCGTTCTCGACGCAGATGTCCATCGCGCGGCGCACCTCGGCGTCGCTGGCCTGGCTGCTGGCCTCGCGCAGCCAGCGGCCGAGTTCGGTGGCGATGAACGAGGTGGCCATGTGGCTGGCGACCTCGCCGGCGTTGTAGCCGCCCATGCCGTCAGCCAGCACTGCGAGGGCGACAGCGTCGTCGGTGGCGACCGAGTCCTCGTTGTTGCTGCGCGCGCGGCCCGCGTCGACTGCGGCAGTGAGCTCGATCGTCATGGGCGCAGGCAAGACGCGGGTTCTGCGGTGGCGGCGGGGCTGCCGATTGTGCAACGAAAGGCGCGAGCGCCCGCTCCGATGCGAAGTGACGCGGCGTGACTTCGGTCCGCGGCTTTCGCGGCGGCACAGACTGTCATCGCCCCAGGCCCGGGCCCGGCCGCGGCGGTCGCTGCGCCCGCTTCGCCGGCGCGGGCACGTCGTCGGCCAGCGCAATGCCCAGGGCCTGCAGCGCCTGCGCGAGCGTCGCCGCGTCCGCCGGCCGTTCGGTCTTGTCGCGGGCCAGCAGGCGCGCGACCAGGTCCGAAAGCTCCGGTGGCACGTCGGGCCTGAGCAGATGCAGCGGCGGCGCGGGCCGGCTCGCCACCTGACGCAGCAGCGCGCCCAGTGACGCCGCCTCGTGCGGCAGTCGGCCCGTGAGCAGTTCGAACAGCACCACGCCCAGCGAGTACAGATCGGCGCGCGCGTCCTGCGCGCCTTCGGCCAGGTGCTCGGGCGACATGTACGCCGGCGTGCCGGCGAAGGCGCCGGTGCGGCTGCGCTGCAGATCGGCCAGCCGCGCCAGCCCGAAGTCGCCGAGCTTGACCTCGCCGGCCGCTTCGTCGACGAGGATGTTGGCCGGCTTCACGTCGCGATGCAGGACACCGTGTGCGTGCGCGTGCGCCAGCGCCTGCGCGACGCGCGCGGCAATGCTCACGGCGCGCGCGGCGGCCATCGGCTGGCCATGCCCGCTGCGGTGCGCGAGGTCGCCGCCGGCGACGTACTCCATCGCGATGAAGGCGAGCCCGCCCGCCTGGCCGGCGTCGACGATGGCGACGATGCCGGGATGGCGCAGGCGCCGGCTCAGCCCCACTTCGCGTTCGAAGAGGTGGCGGTCGTCACCGGCGTCGCTGCGCAGGTCGAACAGCTTCAGCGCGACGGGTGCGCCGGTGCGGTCGAGCGCGAGATGCACCGAGCCGAGGCCGCCGCGCCCGAGCAGCCGCTCGATGCGGTAGCCGGCGAGCACGGTTCCGCGCGGGGTCTCGGCGGCGGTCACGGCAGCAGGCACGGCACCGGCGCAGCGCCCAGGAGGAGCGGGCGCGGCCGGCGTCTACTTGACGACGAGCACCGGCACACCGGCGTGCTCGATCGCTCCCAGCGTCGCCGAGCCGAGCAGCGCCGCGCCGGCGCCGCCCAGGCCGCGCGCCCCCATGACGATGAGGTCGCAGCCGGTCGCGCGCGCCGCATCGGCGATCGCCGGGCCCGGCTCGCCGGTGACGAGGTGCTCCTGGGCCGTGATGCCCAGGGTCTTCAGCAACTCCCGTACGGGCGCCATCGCCTCCTCGGCGCGCTCGCGGTGGTATTCGTCGATCGTGCGTCCGGCCACGAAGCGGCTGACATCGCCCGGCAGCGGCCGCTGCACGTTCACCAGATGCAGCGTCATCTTCTCGGCGTCGCGCAGGTTGCCGCGCAGTGCCACGGCGCGCCTGAGCGCCTGGCGCGAGTTCTCCGAGCCGTCGACGGCAACGAGCACATGGCGCCGCGGCGCAGTCTCAGCGGCGCCCGCGGCCCCCTCTGCGGCCGCGGCCGCGGCCGCAGGCGCCGCGGCGATGGCTGCGGCGGCGCCGGCGGCGGCCAGCCGGCCACGCCTGCGCGCCAGCCAGCGGCCCGCCAGCACCACGCCGACCGCTCCGGCCACTTCGATCAGCGTCACGCCGGGCTGGCCGAGCTCGCCGAAGAAGCGCTCGCTGGCCGCGTCGTGCACCAGCATCTCGCCGGCGACGAAGCCCAGCAGCGCCGCGCCGAGCGTGATGATGATCGGGTAGCGTTCCATCACCTTCATCAGCAGCTGGCTGCCGACGATGATGAGCGGAATCGACAACCCCAGGCCGATGACGAGCAACGGCAGCCGCGCTTCCGGCGGGCCGCTCTGCGCCGCGGCGGCGACAGCGATGACGTTGTCCAGGCTCATCACCAGGTCGGCGATGAGGATGGTGCGGATCGCACCCCAGACATCGGCATGCGATTCGATGCCTTCCTCGTTCTCCTCCTCGGGCAGCAGCAGCTGCACGCCGATCCAGAACAGCAGCAGCGCGCCGACGATCTTCAGGTACGGGTAGCCGAGCAGCTCGACGGCGAAGATCGTCAGCACCACCCGCATGACGATGGCCGCGGCGCTGCCGCCGAGCACGGCGATGCGCCGCTGCTGTGCCGGCAGGTTGCGCGCGGCCAGCGCGATCACCACCGCGTTGTCGCCCGACAGCAGGATGTTGACCCAGATGATCTTGCCCAGCGCCACCCAGGTCGCCGGATCGGCAAAGTAGCCCATTGCCCGCACTCCTCCAGACGGAAGAGCGCGGCGTCGCGTGCGCGACGCCGTCGCTCCTGCCGGTCGAGTGTAGGGGGCCCGACGCACCGCGGCGGTGCGGGAAACACATAGCGCGCCGGCGCAGCGCGCGTGGCAGTGCCGGGCTGGGGCGGCGAGGCGCGGCGCGCTACTTGACCACGAGCACCGGCATCTCGGAGCGGGCGATGGTGTCCTGCGCCACCGAGCCGAGCAGCGCCGCGGTGTGCGCGCCCAGGCCGCGGGCGCCCATCACGATGAGGTCGCAGCCGAGCGAGCGCGCCAGCTCGCTGAGCACGGCGCCGGGCTCGCCGATGCGGCGGTGGGCCTGCACCTTCGCACCCTGCGCGACGGCCGCCTGATGCGCCGGCTCGAGTGCCTTGTCGCCCCGCTCGCGCTGGTAGTCCTCGACGGTGCGCCCGGCGATGAAGCGCGTCACTTCCGACGAGAGCGGCCGCTGCACGTTGATGAGGTGCAGCTCGAGATCGCCGCCGCTGCGCACGTCGTCGCGCAGCGCCAGCGCGCGCTGCAGTGCGCGTTCGGCGCCGGCCGAGCCGTCGATGGCCACGGCGACGCGCCGGATCAGCGCCTTGCCCGGCCCGGCGGCCGCCGCCGCCACGGCCACGGCCGGGCCGCGCGCGGCCGCGGCGCGCGCGGCCAGCCAACGGCCCAGCGCCAGCACGAACAGCGTGCCCGCGGCGCCGGCCGCGTAGTGCCACAGCGGCACCACGTCGGGCGGGCCGCTGCCGTCTGGCGGCAGCGTCGGCACCCAGCGTGCCAGCGCCGGGTCGCTGATCGCCATCGTGCCGGCGATCCAGCCGAGCAGCATGCCGCCGCCGGTGATGATCACCGGGTAGCGGTCCATCAGCTTGATCACGAGCTGGCTGCCCCAGACGATGATCGGGATGCTCACCACGAGGCCGAAGATCACCAGCGGCATCGTGTTGGCAGCGCCGGCGCCCTCGGCGGCGCCGGCGATGGCGATCACGTTGTCCAGGCTCATCACGAAGTCGGCCACGATGACCGTCTTCACGGCGCCCCACAGCTTGTCCGAGGCGGCGATGTTCCCGTGCCCCTCGCCGCCGTGGTCGGGCAGCAGCAGCTTGATGCCGATCCACAGCAGCAGCGCGCCGCCGACGAGCTTGATGAACGGGATCGCCAGCAGTGTCAGCGCGAAGAAGATCAGAATCACGCGCAGGACGATCGCGCCGGCGGTGCCCCAGAGGATGCCCTGCGTGCGCTGCGCCGCCGGCAGCGAACGGCAGGCGAGCGCGATCACGACGGCGTTGTCACCGCCGAGCAGGATGTCGATGAGGATGATCTGGCCGACGGCCGCCCAGAAGTCGACCGAGAGGAACATGTCCATGCGTGGCTCCGCGCGCAGCCGGCGATGATCGCGGCGGGAGCGGGCGAAGGCCAGTTTCCCCGCGCGGCCTGAGGGCTTGCCGATGCGCCGATCGCGCCGGCCCGGCACGAGCAGGGCGCGCGACGTCGCGCGCGGCGCGGCCGCGCCGCGCGGACTACAGCAGCGTCTTCAGCAGCCGGGCCATCTCGCTGGGGTTGCGCGTGACCTTGAAGCCGCACTCTTCCATGATCGCGAGCTTGGCGTCGGCGGTGTCGGCGCCGCCGCTGATGAGGGCGCCGGCGTGACCCATGCGCTTGCCCGCTGGCGCGGTGACGCCGGCGATGAAGCCGACGATGGGCTTCTTCATATTCGCCTTGCACCAGCGGGCGGCCTCTGCTTCGTCGGGGCCGCCGATCTCGCCGATCATGATGACGGCGTCGGTGTCCGGGTCGTCGTTGAACAGCCGCATCACGTCGACGTGCTTCAGGCCGTTGATCGGGTCGCCGCCGATGCCGACGGCGGAGCTTTGACCCAGGCCGATCTCGGTGAGCTGCGCCACCGCTTCGTAGGTGAGCGTGCCCGAGCGCGAGACGACGCCGATGCGGCCCTTGCGGTGGATGTGGCCGGGCATGATGCCGATCTTGATCTCGTCGGGCGTGATGACGCCGGGGCAGTTGGGGCCCAGCAGCAGTGTCTTCTTGCCGCCGGCCGCCTCGCGCGCCTTCATGCGGTTGCGCACCAGCAGCATGTCCTTGATCGGAATGCCTTCGGTGATGCAGACGACGAGGTCGAGCTCGGCTTCCACCGCCTC
>JAEUPF010000170.1 GCA_016790425.1 Rubrivivax sp. | reverse complement strand
GACGTTGAGGTACGGGTCGAGCTTGATGAGGGTGACCTTCAAGCCGCGCGATTCGAGAATCGCTGCCAGCGAGGCCGCCGCAATGCCCTTGCCGAGCGAGGACACCACGCCGCCGGTGACGAAGACGAACTTGGTCATTGCCGTGGGCGGCCCGCGAGGTGGAATGCGCGAGCCCGGGTGGTAAAGCGTGAGTATATCGGCGGGCCTTGCGGGCATTGCCCCGCCGGCGGGCTCGGCTAACATCGTCGCCGCTTGCACCAGGTGCTTGCGGCATCCCGGCGCGGGGCCGCAGGTTGAACGGGAAGCCGGTGCGCGGCGTGACGGGCGGCCTTCGAACGCGAAGGCTCGTCGCCACGCCGCCATTCCGGCGCTGCCCCCGCAACGGTCAGCGAGGAGCGTTTCGCACACGCAGCCACTGGGGCCGCCGTCGTCGCCGACGACAAAGGCCCTGGGAAGGCGCGAGACGCTTCCGGCGACGGACGACCGCAAGGTCGGAAGCCGCCGGCACTCGCAAGCCCGGATACCGGCCTCGTCGTGCATGGGAGTCAGCGCTGCGGCGGGCAGCGTGCCCGCGGCGTCGATGGCCGGCGACCGTTCTCTCGAACGCGCGCCCCGGGTCGCCGCAGGTCCGCATCCGTCTTGCGGGTCTTTCGCAGCGCCGGCGTCGATGCAACGCCATGCCGCACGGGGCGTGCGGCCGGAAGGCGCTCATGTTCGTTCTCGTTCTACTTCGTTCCCACCGCAGCGAGGCGCGCGTTCGCGTTCGCGTTCCCGTTCGCGTTCCCGTTCGCGTCCGCACCCGTCCTCGCGCGTGCGCTTCGTTCCTTCGCATCGTCCTGGCCGCGGCGCTCGGCGCCGCCGCGGTGCTGCCCGCTGCCGCGCAAGGCAGCGAACCGCTGGTCGTCACCGGCAGCCGCGAGCCGCTGGCGCGCCACCAGGCGGCTGCCGATCTCGTGGTCATCGATGCCGAACGCATCCGCAATTCCGGCGCCGACTCGCTCGAAGACCTGTTGCGGCGCGAGGCCGGGCTGCAACTGCTGCGCAACGGCGGGCCAGGGCAGAGTGCCGGCCTGTCGATCCGCGGCGGCTCGCGCGGCCAGACGCTCCTGCTCGTCGACGGTGTGCGCGTCGGCTCGGCGACGCTGGGCACGCCCGAGCTCGACACGCTGGCGCTGGCCGGCGTCGAGCGCATCGAGGTGCTGCGCGGCCCCGGTTCCAGCCTGTACGGCGCCGATGCACTCGGCGGCGTTGTCAACGTGATCACGCGCGGTGCGGCGCAGGCCCCGCCGCAGGCGTCGCTGCGCCTGGCCGGCGGCGGCTACGGCGCGCGCGAAGCGGCCGCGGCGCTCGCACTGCGCGCCGGCGCCTTCGACCTGGCGGCGTCGCTCTCGGAGGAACGCCAGCGCGGCACGAGCGCGGTGCGCGCCGGCGATCCGTTCGGCAACTTCAATCCCGACGACGACGGCTTCACCCGCCGCACCGCGCAGGCGCGGCTCGGCTTGACGCCCGCCGCGGGCCATCGCATCGGCCTCGTGCTGCGCGGCGGCCGGTTGAACAACCAGTACGACGCCAGCGAGTTCCTGGCGCCCACCTTCGCGCCCGACGCCAGCGGCGACTTCCGCAACCGCGTGCGCGACGAGCTCACGGCACTCGAGTACCGCGGTGACGTCACGCCGGCCTGGACGCTCTCGGCGCGCGCCGCGGGCGAATCGAGCCGCAGCGTCAGCGGTGCGGCGCTGGCGAGCCGCTTCGCCACCCGGCGCGAGCAAGGCAGCGTGCAGGCGAGCCACCGAATTGCGCAGGCGGGGCAGCTGACGCTGGCGCTGGAGCAGATCGAAGAAACCGCGAGCAGCACCGACTACACCGCCGACGCCTCGCGGCGCAACCGCGCTGCGGTGCTGGCCTACGCTGGCGCCTTGCCGCTGGTCGCATGGCAGCCGCTGGCGGTGCAGGCCGAAATGCGCGCAGACCGCAACACGGCCTATGGCGCCACCACCACCGGCCGCCTGGGCGGCGTGTGGACGTTCGCGGCCGCGCCGGACGGCGGCGATGGCGGCGGGCAGTGGTCGCTGCGCGCGCTGGCCGGCAACAGCTTCCGCGCGCCGAGCTTCAACGACCTCGTCTACCCCGGCTTCGGCGTGCCGACGATCCGGCCCGAGAAGGGACGCAGCGTCGAGGCGGGCCTCGGCTGGCGCAGCCCTGCGGCGGCCGCGTCGGGCGGCGATCGCGGCGCCGAGGGAGCGCTGACGCTGTATCGCCAGGACCAGCGCGACCTGATCGGTTTCGAGCCCGACCCCACGCGCTGCCCGGCCGGCGCCGCCTACGCTTTCGGCTGCGCGGCCAACGTGCAGTCGGCGCGGCTGCAAGGCGCGAGCCTCGACGGCCGCCTGGCCTGGGCCGGCGGTGGCACCGCCGGCGCGCGCTACGAGTGGCTCGACGCCAAGGACCGCAGCACCGGCCAGACGCTGCCGCGGCGGGCGAAACAGCAGGCCAACCTGAACCTGGCGCAGCGCATCGGCGCGCTGCGCCTGGGCGCCGAGGTGGTGCATGTCGGCGAGCGGCCCGATTTCGGCGTGATGCTGCCCTCGTACACGACGCTCGACCTGCTGGCCACCTGGCGGCCGGCGTGGCCGGGATTCGCCGGCGTGGAGGTGCAAGGCAAGGTCCTCAACGCCACCGACCGCGACATCGAGCCGCTGCGCGGCTACCAGGCGCTCGGCCGCCAGGCCTGGCTGCTGCTGCGCTGGGCCGGGGCGTTCTGATGCTTCCGATGCCGAAGGCCTGCGCGCCCGCGTCGGCGAGCCACCGGCCGCTGGCGCCCGCGCGTGCGGCGCGAGGCTTCGCATCGCTCGCGGCGGCGGCGCTGCTGTGCGCGGGCGCCGCCGCGACGGCCACGCCGCCGCCGTCGCCGCGTGCTGCGAGGCCCGGCCCGGGCAGCGCGAGCCGCGAGGCCGCCGCGCTCGTCATCCACGACGACCGCGGCCGGCGCGTCGCGCTGAAGGCGCCGGCGCAGCGCATCGTCTCGCTGCTGCCGTCGCTGACGGAAACGCTGTGCGAGCTCGGTGCCTGCGCGCGCCTGGTGGGCACCGACCGCTACTCGAACTGGCCGCCGGCGGTGCGCGCGCTGCCCAAGCTCGGCGGGCTCGAAGACGCGCAGGTCGAGCGCATCGTCGCGCTCAAGCCCGACCTGGTGCTGGTGGCCAACGCGCCGCGGCTCGTCGAGCGGCTCGAGTCGCTCGGGCTGCCGGTGGCGGTGCTGATCCCGCAGACGCTCGCCGACGCGCGGCGCGTCGCCGGCGTCGTCGGCACCGCCGCCCTCGGCGACGCAGCGGCCGGCGAGCGGCTGTGGCAGCGGCTGGATGCGCGCATCGCCGCGGCGGCGGCGCGCGCGCCGGCGGCCTTGCGCGGGCAGCGCCTGTACGTCGAGGTGGCGAGCGCGCCGTTCGCGGCCGGCGAGGCTTCGTTCGTCGGTGCGCTCGTGGCGCGGCTGGGGCTGGCCAACGTGGTGCCGGCGACGCTGGGCGCCTTTCCGCAGCTCAACCCCGAGTTCGTGCTGCGCGCCGATCCCGACATCGTCATCGCCACCGAAGCCGCGCTGGCCGAGATGCCGCTGCGCCCGGGTTGGGCCGGTTTGCGCGCACTGCGCGAGGGGCACGCCTGCGGCCTGCCGCCGCCGGCGTGGGACACGCTGGTGCGCTCGGGGCCGCGGCTGGCCGAGGCGGCCGAGGCGATCGTCGAGTGCCTGCAACGCCTGGGCGCGGCGCCGCGGGCGCAGCGATGACAGGGCGCTAGCGCATGCGCGCCGCGGCGATCACCAGCGCCAATGCCGCCGCGGCGACGCGGCCGCTGCGCCGGCTCGCGCTGGCGCTCTCGTTCGCCGCCGCGGCGGGGCTGCTGCTGGGCCTGGCGGCCGGCGCCGAGGGCCTCTCGCTCGCCTGGCGCGACGAGCTCGGTCTCATCGCCGCGATCCGCGCCCCGCGCACGCTCGGAGCGTTCGGCGTCGGCGCGCTGCTCGGGCTGGCCGGGGCCATCGCGCAAGGGCTCTTTCGCAATCCGCTGGCCGATCCGTACCTGCTCGGCACCGCGGCCGGGGCGGGCCTTGGCGTGGTGGCGGTGCTCGCCGCCGGCGGCGTGTTCGGCGCGACGATGGGCCTGGCCACGGCGGGGGCGCTGCTGCGCCTGGGGCTCGTGGGCGCCGCGTTCGGCGGCGCGCTGCTGGGCATGTTGCTGACGCTGGTGCTCGCGCGCGGCGCCGGGCGGCCGATGGTGCTGCTGCTGGCCGGGGTCATCGTCGGGGTCGTGCTCACGGCACTGGCCGATCTGCTGGCGCTGTTGTCGCCCGAGGCGCTGCGCAACCGGCAGATCTTCCTGCTCGGCAGCACCAGCTTCCTCGGCTGGAGCAGCGTGGCGGCGCTGGCCTTGGTGCTGGCGCTGACGCTGCCGCTGGCGATGCGGCTGTCGCGGCTGCTCGACGCGCTGGTGCTCGGCGAGGCCACGGCGCGCAGCCTCGGGCTGCCGGTGGCACGGCTGCGCCTGCTGCTGCTGGTGCTGCTGTCGCTGGCCACCGGTTGCGCCGTGGCGCAGGCGGGGCTGGTGGCGTTCGTCGGCCTCGTCGCGCCGCACCTCGTGCGGCGGTGGGTGGCGGTGGCGCACGGTGCGCTGCTGGCGCTGTCGGCGGCCACCGGCGGCGTGCTGCTGCTGGCGGCCGATGTGCTGGCCAGGCTTGCCGTCGCGCCGCAGGAACTGCCGGTGGGCCTGGTGACGGCGCTGCTCGGCGGCGCC
The DNA here is from genome assembly GCA_016790425.1 of Rubrivivax sp. GTDB lineage: Bacteria > Pseudomonadota > Gammaproteobacteria > Burkholderiales > Burkholderiaceae_C > Rubrivivax. Next base: position 5,415 of record JAEUPF010000170.1, on the reverse strand, counting down.
TACCTGCTGGGCCTGTTGCGCCGGCGCTGGGGCGAGTTGTGAGGCCCGACCGCCTGCCGGGCGACGGGCCCGATGACGGCAGCGATGACGGCGGCGTCGGCGGCCACGGCGGCCGCGGCGTCCATAACCCCGTGCTGCTGCGCGCGCACGACCTGGCGCTCGACCTCGAAGGCCAGCGCGTTCTCGACGGCGTGAGCCTCGATCTGCGCAGCGGCGAGTGGGCGAGCCTGGTGGGTCCGAACGGTGCCGGCAAGAGCAGCCTGCTGGCCGTGCTGGCCGGCCTGCTCGAACCGCTGCCCGGGCGCGGGCGCATCGAGTGGCTCGGCAGGCCGCTGGCGGCCTGGCCGGCGCGCGAACGGGCGGCGCAGATCGCCTGGCTGGCGCAGGCGGGCCACGGCGGCAGCGGCCTTGCCGCCGAAGCCGAGATCGCCGCGCGCGACATCGTGGCGCTCGGCCGCCTGCCGCGGCACGGCCTGCTCGGCAGCCCCGATGCGGACGACCAGCGCGCGGTGCGTTCGGCGATGGACGAGACCGAGTCGACACCCTTCGCGGCGCGCCGCCTGTCGTCGCTCTCGGGCGGCGAACGCCAGCGCGTGCTGCTGGCGCGCGCGCTGGCGGTGCAGCCGCGGCTGTTCCTCTTCGACGAGCCCGCGGCGCACCTGGACGCGCCGCATCAGCGCAACCTGCTCGCCACCTTCGCCGCCCGCGCCCGGGCCGCAAGCGCTGTCCTGGCGGTGATGCACGATCTCGGCGCCGCGCTGGCCGCCGACCGCGTGCTCGTGCTTCAGGCCGGCCGCCTCGTCGCCGACGGTGCGCCGGCCGACGCGGCCCTGCGCGAAGCGCTGGTGGCGGTCTTCGATGGCGCTTTCAGCATCGAGCGGGTGGAGGTGCGCGGACGCGAGCGCTGGGTGGTGGTGCCCTCGCTGTAGCCGCGGCGGTTCGTGCGCCCCGGCGGCGCCGAGCGGGACGCCCGCTACGAGCGCAGGTGGCAAGCCACCCGGTGCCCCGGGCCGACGTCCTTCAGCACCGGCCGCTGCACGTCGCACAGCCCCTTCTGCGCGATCGGGCAGCGGGTGTGGAAGTGGCAGCCGCTGGGCGGGCGCAGCGGGCTCGGCACGTCGCCTTGCAACCGGACCCGCTTGCGCTTGACCTGCGGGTCGGGGATCGGCACCGCCGACAGCAACGCCTCGGTGTACGGGTGGCGCGGGTTCGAGTACAGGCCCTTGGCCGGCGCGATCTCGACGACGCGGCCGAGGTACATCACGGCGACGCGGTCGCTGATGTGCTCGACCACCGAGAGGTCGTGGGCGATGAAGATGTAGGTGAGGCTGAAGCGGCTTTGCAGGTCCTCGAGCAGGTTGATCACCTGCGCCTGGATCGACACGTCGAGCGCGCTCACCGCCTCGTCGCAGACGACGAGCTTGGGGTCGACCGCCAGCGCGCGCGCGATGCCGATGCGCTGCCGCTGGCCGCCGGAGAACTCGTGCGGATAACGCCGCATGTGATCAGGCGACAAGCCCACCGTCTGCAGCAGCTCGACGATGCGCGCCTCGAACGCCGCCTTGTCGGGCGCCAGCTTGTGGATGATCAGCGCCTCGCCGATGATGGCGCCCACCGTCATGCGCGGGTTCAGGCTCGCGTACGGGTCCTGGAAGATGATCTGCATGTCGCGCGCCAGCGCGCGCAGCTCTTCCTTGCCGGCCGCGGTGACGTTCCTGCCCTCGAACCACACCTCGCCGGCGGTGGGCTCGATCAGGCGCAGGATGCAGCGGCCGGTGGTGCTCTTGCCGCAGCCCGATTCGCCCACCACGCCCAGCGTCTCGCCGGCGGCGATGTCGAAGCTCACGCCGTCCACGGCGTGCACGCGCGCGACCTCGCGCCGCAGCAGGCCGCCGTGCACCGGGAAATGCTTGACGAGGTCGCGCACGCGCAGCAGCGGCGGCGTGGTCTGCGCCTCGGACAGCGGTTCGGCAACGGCGTTCATCGGTTGGTGCGGGTGCGGCGTCGGGGCCGGGGCGGTTGCGGGGTCAGGTTCGCTCGGCGAGGAAGCAGGCGACCTTGTGCTGCGGCGAGATCTCGCGCAGCGGCGGCGTGGCGCTGCCGCACGAGGCAATGGCGTACTTGCAGCGGGCCATGAAGCGGCAGCCCTCGGCCGGCTCGATGAGCTTGGGCACGGTGCCGGGAATCGCCTCCAAGCGCGCCTTGTGCGTGGCGGCGAGGTCGATGCGGGGGATCGAGCGGATCAGACCCTGCGTGTAGGGGTGCTTCGGGCGCGCGAAGAGCTCGGCCACCGGAGCCTCCTCGACCACCTTGCCGGCGTACATCACCACCACCTTCTGCGCCACCTCGGCCACCACGCCCATCGCGTGCGTGATGAGCAGCACCGCCATGCCCAGGCGTTCCTTCAGCTCCTGCATCAGGTCGAGGATCTGCGCCTGGATGGTGACGTCCAGCGCCGTCGTCGGTTCGTCGGCGATCAGCAGCTTCGGGTTGCAGGCGAGCGCGATGGCGATCATCACCCGCTGGCGCATGCCGCCGGAGAACTGGTGCGGGTAGTCCTTGATGCGCTTCTCGGGCGTGGGGATGTGCACCAGCTTCAGCATCTCCACGGCGCGATCCATCGCCGCCTTCTTCGCGAGGCCTTCGTGCAGGCGCACGCTCTCGGCGATCTGCTCGCCGATCGTGTACACCGGGTTCAGGCTCGTCATCGGCTCCTGGAAGATGATGGCGATTTCCTTGGCGCGGATCCTGCGCATCTCCTCGGCGCCGAGCGGCACCAGGTCGCGCCCCTGCCACAGCACGCGGCCGGCGACGATCTTGCCCGGCGGCATGTCGATGAGCTTCATCACCGTCTTGGCGGTGACGCTCTTGCCGCAGCCGCTCTCGCCGACCACGCTGACGGTCTGGCCGGCGTCGATGGCGATGTCGACGCCGTCGACGGCGTGCAGCCAGCCGTCGTCGGTCTTGAAGTGGGTCTTCAGGCCCTGGATCTCGAGCAGGGCCACTACAGGACTCTCCGCGGGTCGAGCGCGTCGCGCAGGCCGTCGCCGACGAAGTTGATCGTCAGCACGGTGAGGAAGATCGCCAGCCCCGGGAACAGCGCCCAGTGCACCGCCAGGTCCATGTAGTCGCGGCCGTCGTAGAGGATGCGGCCCCAGGTGGGGATGTCGGGCGGGAAGCCCAGGCCGAGGAACGACAGCGTGCTCTCGGCGATGATGGCAGCGGCCACGTCGATGGTGGCGGCGACGATCACCGGCCCCAGGCTGTTGGGCAGGATGTGCCGCACCACCTGGCGCGACGTGGAGGCGCCGAGCGCGCGCGCCGCCTCGACGAACTCCTTCTCGCGCAGGCTGAAGAACTGCGCCCGCACCAGCCGCGCCACCGGCATCCAGCGAAAGCCGCCGATCACCGCGACGATGAGGATGAAGATCCCCAGCTCCAGGCCGAAGGTCTGCTTCAGCGTCTCGCGGAACAGGAAGATCAGCAGCAGCAGCACCGGCAGCTGCGGCAGGCTGAGGAAGAGGTCGGTCACCCACATCAGCACCGCGTCGACCCAGCCGCGCGCCATGCCGGCGATGGCGCCGATGACCACGCCCACGGTGATGGCCATCAGCATCGCCGCCAGCCCCACCGCCAGGCTGATGCGGCCGCCGTAGAGCATGCGCGCCAGGATGTCGCGGCCGAGGTCGTCGGTGCCCATCGGATGCCTGGCCGATGGCCCGGCCAGGCGCGACTGGAAGTCGACGTCGTTGATGCCCACCTTGTACAGGAGCGGGCCGACGAGCACGGCCAGCACCATGAACGCCAGCACCCACAGGCTCCAGTAGGCGAGGCGGTGGCGCCTGAAGCGCCGCCAGGCCTCGCGCCAGGGCGAAACGCTGGCGATGGCCTTGCCGAGCTCGGGCGCAGGCCCGAGCGCGCCAGCACCGGACACGCGCTGCGCAGCAGCGCTGTCCGGATCGGCAATGACATCAGCGATAGCTGATTCGTGGGTCGAGCCAGCCATAGAGGATGTCGGCGATCAGGTTGAACAGGATCACCAGCGCCGAGAGCACGAACGTCACGGCCATGATCACCGGGGTGTCGTTGCGCTGGATGGCGTCGATCAGGAGGCTGCCGATGCCGGGGATGCGGAAGATCTGCTCGGTGACGATGGCGCCGCCGAACACCGCCGGCACCTGCAGCGCCACCAGCGTCACCACCGGGATCAGCGCGTTGCGCACCACGTGCTTGCCCACCACCACCTTCTCGGCCAGACCCTTGCTGCGCGCCGTGGTCACGTAGTCGAGGCGGATCACGTCGAGCACGGCGCTGCGCACGTAACGCATCATGCTCGCCGCCTGGAACAGTCCGAGCACCGTGATCGGCATGATGCTCTGCTTGAAATGCTCCCAGAAGAACTGCCAGCCGGTGGCCGAGATGTCGCTGCGGTAGACGAACGGCAGCCAGCCGAGGTAGATGCTGAAGAAGAGGATGAAGATGACGCCGGTAAAGAACGTGGGCAGCGAGAAGCCGACGAAGGCGATCGTGCTGGCGATGCGGTCGAACCACGAATAGGGCTTCACCGCGGCCAGGATGCCCACCGGCAGCGCCACCAGGATGGCGAGGATCTGCGACAGGCCGATCACGACGATCGTCGTGGGCAGCCGCTGCAGGATGAGCTGGTCGACGTTGACGCGGCTCTGGAAGCTGAAGCCCCAGTCGCCCTTGACCATGCTGGCCAGCCACAGCAGGTAGCGCTGCCAGATCGGGTCGTCCAGCCCGAACTGCTTGCGCAGCATCATGCGCACTTCGGCCGGTACGTTCGGGTTGGTGGCCAGTTCCTCGAACGGGTCGCCCGGCGCCAGCGCCAGCACCGTGAACAGCACGATGCTGATGCCCACGAGGCTGGGCAGCGCGATCAGCAGGCGGCGCAGGATGTAGTGCAGCACGACGAAGGGCGCCGGCAGGGAGCGGGGATCGTCTCAGCGCGGGAGCGCGGCACGACACGGCGGGGCCGGCCGTGCCGCGCTGCACGCCGTCAGGCAGCAGAGTCCCGGTACCAACTGTTCATGAACGCGGTCAGGTTGTCCCAGGCCGAGATCGGACCGATCAGCTTGTTGACCACCCCCACCGGCCGCGGCCGCGCGAACAGCGGAATGACGTGCCCGCCGCCGACGACGAGGTCGTTCATCTTGATGAACAGTGCCGCGCGCTTGACCGGGTCGAGCTCCATCTGCGCCGCCTTGTGCGCGGCGTCGTACTCGGGGTGCGTCCAGCGGCTGAGGTTGCGGCTGGCCCACTTGTTGGCCTTCTGCGCCAGCTCCCAGGTGGTGAACTGCTCCATGAAGGTCTGCGGGTCGGGCTGCGTCATGGTGGTGGTGAACATCTCCATGTCGGCCCAGAACTTCTGGTAGGTGTCCGGGTTGGCGAAGT
>JAEUPF010000047.1 GCA_016790425.1 Rubrivivax sp. | reverse complement strand
CTCGCTCGTGGCGTTGAGCTTCATCGTGCACGAGCCGAGCGGGATCATGCTGCGGTCGAGCGCGAGGTCCTTGTCGGCGAGGCTGCGGATGTAGCGCAGCATCTCGGTCTCGCTGTGGTGCGTGTTGAACACCGGGTGCGCGAGGAAGGCGCTCGTGCGGCGCAGCGCGTGCGGGATGAGCGGCTCGATGCCTTTCTCGTGCTCGGCCACCTGTGGCAGCTTCTTGCCCTTCGGCGCGAACCAGCGCCACAGCGCCTCGAGGTCGGCACGCGTCGTCGTCTCGTCGAGCGCGACGGAGAGGTGCGTGGGCGAGACGCGGCGCAGGTTGGCGCCGTCCTTCAGCGCCGCGGCGAGGATGGCCTCGGTGCGCGCGCCGGTGTCGACGGTGATCGTGTCGAAGGCGTGTGGCGTCACCACCTTGAGGCCCATCTGCTCGAGGCCGGCAGCGAGGATGGCGGTGTAGCTCGCCACGCGCCGCGCGATGCGCTTCAGCCCCTCGGGGCCGTGGTAGACGGCGTACATGCTCGCCATCACCGCCAGCAGCACCTGCGCCGTGCAGATGTTGCTCGTCGCCTTCTCGCGGCGGATGTGCTGCTCGCGCGTCTGCAGCGCCAGGCGGTAGGCCGGCGCGCCGTGCGCGTCGACGCTGACGCCGACCAGGCGGCCGGGCAGGCTGCGCTTCCAGTCGTCGCGGCAGGCCATGAAGGCGGCGTGGGGGCCGCCGCAGGCCATCGGCACGCCGAAGCGCTGCGTCGCGCCAACGACGATGTCGGCGCCGAACTCGCCGGGCGCCTTCAGCAGCGTCAGCGCCAGCAGGTCGGCGGCGACGATGAAGGCCGCCCCCTTGGCGTGCGCCATCTCGACGTACGGCGCCATGTCGTGGATGAGGCCGGTGGTGCTCGGGTACTGCGCAATGACGGCGAAGTAGTCGTTCTCCTCCATCAACTTGGGCGCGAAGCCCACCAGCACCTTGAGGCCGAGCGGCGCCGCGCGCGTCTGTATGACCTCGATCGTCTGCGGGTGGCAGTCGCCGGCAACGATGATCGTGTCGCTCGCGCTCTTCACGCTGCGGCGCGCCAGCGTCATCGCCTCGGCGGCGGCGGTCGCCTCGTCGAGCATGCTGGCGTTGGCGATGGCCATGCCGGTGAGGTCGCACACCATCTGCTGGAAGTTGACGAGCGCTTCCATGCGGCCCTGGCTGATCTCGGCCTGGTACGGCGTGTAAGCCGTGTACCAGGCCGGGGTCTCGAGGATGTTGCGCTGGATGACGCCGGGCGTGAAGGTGCCGTGATAGCCCTGGCCGATGAAGCTCTTGAGCACGCGGTTCTTCGACGCGATGCGCTTCATCTCGGCGAGCGCCGCCGCCTCGGTGAGCGGGGCGGGCAGCTTCATCGGCACGCTGCGCGCGATGCTGCGCGGCACGATGGTGTCGACGAGCGCGCGGCGCGTCAGCGTTGCTGCGCCGGCGCCGATCGTGGCCAGCATCTGGCGCTCGTCGTCCTCCCAGGGGCCGATGTGGCGGGCGGCGAATTCGCCGGAGTTCTCGAGTTCACCGAGGGGCTTGAGCGTGGACTTCAGCATGGCGGAACCTGGGCCGCGCGAGGGGTGGGCGCGGCGATTCGGTGGAGGGCATGGAGGCGGCCGCGGGGCCGCCGTGGGTGGTGGTGCTGGCGCTGCGCGTTGGCCTTCGGTGCCCCTTGCTCAGGCAGCACCGAAGGCGCGCCAAGGGTCAGCTCAGCGACTTGAGCAGCTTGTCGTAGCCCGGTGGGTCCATCAGCTCGTCGAACTGCTCCATGTGCGTGACGTGCACCTTGAAGAACCAGCCTTCGCCCATCGGGTCCTTGTTGGCCAACGAGGGGTCGGCGCGCAGCGCCTCGTTGACCTCGACGATCTCGCCTTCCACCGGCATGTAGATGTCGGCGGCGGCCTTCACGCTCTCGACGACGCCGGCCACCTCGCCCTTCTTGTAGGTGCGGCCGATCTCGGGCAGCTCGACGAAGACCACGTCGCCCAGCGCCTCCTGCGCGTGCAGCGTGATGCCGACGACCGCGGCTTCGTGGTCTTCGATGTTGATCCACTCATGGTCGGGCGTGAACATCGTGGTCATGGGTGCAGGCTCCTCTGGGTGGGCGAAACAGGTTCGAAGGGAACGGCGCGGCCCCACCGGCGCGCGCGCCGGGGTGCGGCGGCGGCCGCCAGCGCGGCCGCCCGCGCGCGCCCGCGATGCGGCTGCGCGGGGCCCTCAGCCACGGTGGTAGCGGTGCGGCGTGAAGGGCAGCGCCTGCACGCGCATCGGCACGCGCTTGCCGCGCACCTCGGCCAGCACCTCGTGATGCGCCAGCGCGTGCTCCTGCGTCAGGTAGGCCATCGCGATCGGCTGGTTGACGGTGGGCGCCAGCGTGCCGCTGGTCACCGTGCCGAGACGGCGGCCGTGCGAGTCGAAGATCGGCGCGCCCTCGCGCACCGGGATGCGTTCGAGGCCGACGAGGCCGACGCGCCGCGACGGTGCCCCCGAGGCCAGCTGGCGCTCGATGGCGGCCGCGCCCGGATAGCCGTGGGCGCGCGCGCCGCCAGGGCGGCGCACCTTCTGGATCGCCCACGTGAGGCCGGCTTCGACGGGGCTGGTGCGTTCGTTGATGTCGTGCCCGTACAGGCACAGGCCCGCTTCGAGCCGCAGCGTGTCGCGGGCGCCCAGGCCCGCCGGCTTGACCTCGGGCTCGCCGAGCAGCCGCTCGGCCAGCGCGACAGCGCCGGCCGCCGGCACCGAGATTTCGAAGCCGTCTTCGCCGGTGTAGCCCGAGCGGGTGACGAAGCAGCGTTGGCCGTCGAGGTCGAACACGCCGCCGGTCATGAACACGAGCTGCGCGATGCCGGCGTTCAGGCGCGCCAGCGCGGTGGCCGCCTTGGGCCCCTGCAGCGCGAGCAAGGCCCGCTCGGGCAGCGGCACCACCTGGCAACGGTGGCCGATGTGGGTGATGAGGTGGCGCGTGTCAGCCGCCTTGCAGCCGGCGTTGACGACGAGCAGGAGGTCGCCGAAGCCCTCGGCCGCCTCGGCCGGCGCCGGCCGCGTGATCATGAAATCGTCGAGCAGGCCGCCGCTGGCGTTGGTGAAGAACGCATAGCGCTGCTTGCCGGGCGCCAGGTCGATCACGTCCACCGGCGCCAGCGTCTCCAGCGCCGCCGCAGCGTCGGCGCCGCCCAGGCGGATCTGCCCCATGTGCGAGACGTCGAACAGCGCCGCCGCCGAGCGGCAGTGCTTGTGCTCGGCGATGACGCCGCTCGGGTAGTTCACCGGCATCTCGTAGCCGGCGAAAGGCACCATCTTGGCGCCCAGCTTGACGTGCAGCGCGTGCAGCGGCGTGCGCTGCAGCGCGGCGGTGCTCTCGGTGGTGGCTGGCTCCGACATCATCGCTCGCCTCCTCTCCTGCGCTCCCCAGCGGTGGCCATGCTCGCCGTGCCTGAGTGATCCGCCTGGCCGGCAAGATCCGCGTGCACGACGCTCCGGGCCCCCGCTGTCCGCTTTACCTGAGAGATTCGGCGCCGCCGCACCGCTGCCCTCTTGCAGCGGCCGGTGGGCCTTGCCCCTTCGGTGGGCCGCCGCGGCAACACGTTGCGCCGCGACGAGCCTCTCTCCAGTGAGGAAGAAAGCCAGTCCTTTTGCCTGAGCGTTTCGCCGGTGCGCCTGTCGCCTTCGAGTTCGAGGGCCAGGCTGCCGGCTTCGCCTTCGGCGGCTGCGCGCCGGGCCGACCGCCGCGCAGCTCTCTCCTGGCCGGGCCAGTGTAGCAGCGGCTCGCGCGGGCTCCGGGGCATGCCCGCGTTCGACAGCGAGGCATGCGTTGGCGGCAGCACGCCGGCGCGGGCCTCATCGGCGGCTTGCCTGGGCCGACTCCCTTGACCTCGAGCTACCGCGGACGCTTCGCCCCCACGCCGTCGGGCCCGCTGCACGCGGGCTCGCTGGTGGCCGCGCTCGCGAGCTGGCTCGACGCGCGCGCGCACGGCGGACGCTGGCTGGTTCGCATCGAGGACGTCGACCGGCCGCGCTGCGTGGCCGGCGCTGCCGAGGTCATCCTCGGCCAGCTCGCGCGCTGCGCCCTGCTGCCCGACGAGCCGGTGCTCGTGCAGAGCACGCGCGGCGCGGCGCACGCTGCAGCGCTCGATCGCCTGCGCCGCACGGGCCTTGCCTACGACTGCGCCTGCACGCGGCGCGAGATCGACGAAGCGCTGGCCGCGCTCGGCCGCGCGCACCGGCGCCATGGCGAGCGCGTCTACCCGGGCACCTGCCGTGCCGGCGTGCCGCCTGCGCACCGCCGGCGGCCGGTGCGCGCGACGCGCCTGCTGACGTTGCGCGGCGGCGCCCACGTCGTCATCGACTGGTTCGACCGCCGCCTCGGCCCGCAGCGGCAGGACGTGACCGCAGCGGTGGGCGACTTCGTGCTGCTGCGCGCCGACGGCTGCTGGTCCTACCAGCTGGCGGTGGTGGTGGACGACGCCGCGCAGGGCATCACGCATGTCGTGCGCGGCGAGGACCTGGCCGACAACACGGCGCGGCAGCTCCTGCTGCAACGCGACCTCGGCCTGCCGACGCCGCAATACCTGCACACGCCGCTGGTGCTGGGCGCCGACGGCACCAAGCTGAGCAAGCAAAACGGTGCCGAAGCGGTGGACCTGGCCGACCCTGTGGCCGCCCTGCGCACGGCCGGCCTCGTGCTCGGCCTGCCGGCGATCGAGGCCGCCGACGCGCCGGCCTGGCTGGCGCAGGCGGTGCCGGCGTGGGCTGGCATCATCGCGCGCCTGCCGCCGCCGCCATCGCCGGTGCGCGCCACGCCGGCAACGGACCCCCAACCCGAAGGAACGCCCTCACCATGACCACCACCGCCAGCGGCCTGCAATACGTCGACACCACGCCCGGCAGCGGCGCCGAGGCCACCGCCGGCACGACGGTGCGCGTGCACTACACCGGCTGGCTGCACGACATCAACGCCAAGGACAACCGCGGCCGCAAGTTCGATTCGAGCAAGGACCGCGGCGACCCGTTCTCGTTCCGCCTCGGTGGCGGCGAAGTCATCCGCGGCTGGGACGAAGGCGTCGCCGGCATGAAGGTGGGCGGCACGCGCGTGCTGACGATCCCGCCCGACCTCGGCTACGGCGCGCGCGGCGCCGGCGGCGTCATCCCGCCCAACGCGACGCTGGTGTTCGAGGTGGAACTGCTGGGAACCTGAGCTGGCCGGCCCGGCGACGACCGTCACGGCCGCGTCGAGGGCCAGCCGGAGGCAGCCCGGGCGCGCGGGCTGCTGTCAGGCCGCCACCGGCCCGGCCGACGACGGTTCGGGGGCCAGCGCGCCTTCGATGCGCCCGCGCTCGGCCAGCGCTTCCCACACCGGCTTCAGCCGCCCCGGCAACGAGGGCAAGGCGCCCAGCGCCGTGCGGCTTTCCTCGGGCGAGTGGAAGTCGCTGCCGCGCGAGGCATAGAGGTCGAACTCGAGCGCGGCGTCGGCAAAGCGCACCTGCTCGGCGCTGCCGTGGCTGCCGGTGATCACCTCGACCGCCGTGCCGCCGTGGGCGATGAACTCGGTGAAGAGGGCGTACTCCTCGTTGGCGGTGAACTTGTAGCGGCCCGGGTGCGCGATGACGGCCACGCCGCCGGCGCCGCGGATCCAGCGCACGGCGTCGGCCAGGCGCGCCCACTGCGTCGGCACGAAGCCGGGCTTGCCCTCGGTGAGGTAGTGGCGGAACACCTCGTGCGTGTGGGCGCAGTGGCCCTGCTCGACGATGTAGCGGGCGAAGTGGGTGCGCGAGACGAGGTCGGGGTTGCCGGCGTGGCGCAGCGCGCCTTCGAAAGCGCCGCCGATGCCCGCCTGCGCCAACCCCGCGGCCATCTGGCGCGCGCGTTCGCGGCGGCCGGCGCGGGTGGCCGCGAGCCCGGCGCGCAAAGCCTCGTCGGCGGGGTCGATCCCGAGGCCCACGATGTGCACCGTCTCGCCGGCGAAGCTCACCGACACCTCGACGCCGCCGGTCCACGCCAGGCCGAGGTCGAGCGCGGCTTGCCTGGCGCGCTGCTGGCCACCGACTTCGTCGTGGTCGGTCAGCGCCCACAACTGCACCCCGCCTTGCGCCGCACGTTCGGCCACCGCTTCGGGGGCCAGCGTGCCGTCGGAAACCGTCGAATGCGAGTGAAGGTCGGCGTTGAGCAGGTGCACGCGGCGAATTATCCGGTCCGCGCCTTGTCCTATCGGTGAAGAAGGGCTCGATTCCGCCGCCTCGACTGCGGGTGGCGCACGGCGGGGATCACTCGCCGCGCAACTCCACCGCCGGCCGCACGCGGCTGGCGCGCCAGCTCGGGTACAGCGTCGCCACGAAAGCCAGTGCCAGCGAGGCCAGCGCGATGGGCACGATGTCGCTGGCCAGCGGCAGGCTGGGCATGCGGCTGATGAAGTAGATGCTCGCTGGCAGCAGCGTCGTGCCCAGCGCGTGCTCGATGGCCGGCACGATGCGGCCGATGTTGAGTGCGATGACCAGCCCGAGCGTCACACCGGCCGCCGTTCCCACGACGCTGGCCGCCGCGCCCTGCACGAAGAAGATGCCCATGATCGAGCGCGGACTGGCGCCCAAGGTGCGCAGGATGGCGATGTCGGCGCGCTTGTCGGTCACCGTCATCACCAGCGTGCTGACGAGGTTGAACGCGGCCACCGCGACGATCAGCACGAGGATCAGGCCGAGCATGCGCTTTTGCAGGTGCACCGCCTCGAACCAGGTGCGGTTGGCCTGCGTCCAGTCGCGCACGGTTGCCTGGTAGCCCAGCTCGGCGGCCAGCCGCGCGGCCACTTCGGGCGCGGCCAGCGGGTCGCGCAGTCGCAGCTGCAACGCCAGCGGCCCGGGCAGCCCGAGCAGCGCCGCGGCGTCGGCCAGATGCAGGTAGCCGAAGGCGCTGTCGTATTCGTAGTGCCCGGCTTCGAAGGTGCCGGCGAGCGTGAAGCGCAACGTGCGCGGCGCGGTCTCCGCGGCAGTGCCGGCGTGCGCCGCCGCCGGCGGCAGCACCACGGCCACCGGGTCGCCGGCCTTCAGGCCGAGCGCGCGCGCCAGCTCGACGCCCAGCACCAGCGCCTGCGAACCCGGCACGAGCGCCTTCATCCCCGCATCGCCCGCGGCGACGAGGCGCCCCACCAGCGGCGTCACGCGGGCGTCCTCGGCCGGCACGATGCCGCGCAGGAGCGCCCCGCGCAGCGTCTCGCCGTTGCCCACCAGCGCCTGCAGCTGCACGAACGGCGCGCTGGCCAGCACCGCGCCCTCGCGCCGCACGGCGGCGGCCAGCGCGCCGCTTCTCATCAGCTCGCCGCCGCCGGTGTCGTGCACCTCGACATGCGCGATGACGTCGAGCATGCGGTCGCGAACCTCCTTCTGGAAGCCGTTCATCACCGACAGCACCACCACCAGCGCCGCCACGCCCAGCGCAATGCCCAGCATCGAGAACCCGGCGATGAAGTTGATGAAGCGGTTGTGGCGCGCGCCGCGGCCCGCGCGAAGGTAACGCCAGCCCACCTGCCACTCGTAGGGCCAGGTGCCGGCAGGACCGCTCGGCAAGCCCATGCTCAAGCCCCGAGGTGCAGCGTGCGGTCGCAACGCGCCGCCAGCGCCGGGTCATGCGTGACGAGGACGAACGCGGTGCCGCGCTCGCGCGCCAGTTCCAGCATCAGCTCGAACACCTGCTGCGCGGTGGCGCGGTCGAGGTTGCCGGTGGGCTCGTCGGCCAGGACGCAGGCCGGCTGCGCGACGAGCGCGCGCGCCACCGCCACGCGCTGGCGCTCGCCGCCTGAAAGCTGCGCCGGGTGGTGCGCCAGGCGCGCCGCCAGGCCCACGCGCGCCAGCATGGCCTCGGCGCGCTGTCGCGCCTGGCTGGCCGGCGTGCGGCGGATGCGCAGCGGCATCGCCACGTTGTCCAGCGCGCTGAACTCGGGCAGCAGGTGGTGGAACTGGTAGACGAAGCCCAGGTGCAGGTTGCGCCAGCGCCCTTGCTCGGCCGCGTTCATCGTCGCGAAGTCGCGCCCCATCAGCTCGACGCGGCCGCCGGTGGGTGCGTCCAGCCCGCCCAGCAGGTGCAGCAGCGTGCTCTTGCCCGAGCCCGAGGCGCCGACGACGGCCAGCGTCTGGCCGCGCGCCACCGCGAGGTTCACGCCCTCGAGCACCGTCACGTCCAGCGCGGTGCCGCCGCTCGTCTCGCGGAAGCGCTTGTGCAGGTCGAACGCGGCCAGCACCGGGCCGGGCGCGGTGCCGGCCGCAGCCATGCGCGCATCGCCCTGGGTCGTGCTACTCATGGCGCAGCGCCTCCGCCGGCTCGGTGCGGCTGGCGCGCCAGCTCGGGTACAGCGTCGCGGCGAAGGCGAGCGCGAGCGCGAACGCCACCACCGGCACGATGTCGGCGGCCAGCGGCTCGCTCGGCATGCGGCTGATGAGGTAGACATCGCTGGGCAGGAACGCGATGCCCAGCGCCCGCTCGATCGCCGGTACCAGCGTGTCGATGTGGAAGGCCACGCCGAGCCCGAGCGCCAGCCCGGCCAGCGTGCCGATGATCCCGGCCGCCGCGCCCTGGACGACGAAGATGCCCATGATCGAGCGCGGGCTTGCGCCCAGCGTGCGCAGGATGGCGATGTCGGCGCGCTTGTCGGTGACCGTCATCACCAGCGTGCTGACGAGGTTGAACGCGGCCACCGCGACGATGAGCGCGAGGATGATGAACATCAGGCGCTTTTCCACCTGCACCGCGTCGAACCACTGGCGGTTGCTGCGTGTCCAGTCGCGCACCCGGATCGTCGGGCCGAGGGTCGCTTGCAGCTCCTCGCCGACGCGGCGCGCCAGCTGCGCATCGGCCAGGCGCAGCTGCACCGCGTTGACGCCGCCGGTGCGGAACAGGCGCGCCGCGTCTTCGACGTGCACCAGCGCCAGGCGGGCGTCGATGTCGTTGTAGCCGGCGTGGAAGCGCCCGGCCACAGTGAACTGGCGCAGCCGCGGCACGACACCGGCGGGCGTGACCTGGCCGCTGGGCGCCATCACCGTGACCTTGTCGCCGACGCGCGCGCCCAGCGTGCGCGCCAGCTCGCTGCCGAGGACGATCTGCCATGCGCCGGGCTGCAGGCTCGCGAACAGCGTGCGTTCGCGTTCGGCCAGCGGCGTGACGTGCGCTTCCTCGGCCGGATCGATGCCGCGCACCTGCGCGCCGCGCAGCGCGTCGTCGTGCGCCAGCAGTGCCTGCGCGGCCACGAACGGCGCGCTGCCGCGCACCTGCGGGTGGTGCGCCGCCAGCGCCGCGGTGGCGCGCCAGTCGGGCAGCGCTTCGCCGTTGGCGGCGTGCAGTTCGATGTGCGCCACCGCGGCCAGCATGCGGTCGCGCACTTCCTTCTGGAACCCGTTCATCACCGACAGCACGATGATCAGCGCCGCCACGCCGAGCGCGATGCCGAGCACCGACACGGCGCTGATGAACGAGAGGAAACCGCCGGCCGGCCGCCCCGCCGCCGCGCCGCCGCGGCCGGCGCGCGTGTAGCGCCAGCCAATGAGCCACTCGAAGGGCCACTCGGCGAGCGGCGAGCGCTGCGGTGCGGCTGGCGCGGCCGGGCCGGTCATGGGTGTGCGCCGCGTGGCGCGTGCAGGCAGCGATGCATCGGGCCGCGATGCTACCGGCTGGCTTGCATCGCGCCGCCGGCTTCGCGCAGCGGCTCGCAGGCCACGAACGCCGCGGCGAGCCGGGCGCGGCCGGGATAATCCGGCGCCATGCATTGCATCGTGCCTTTTGCCGCCCCCGCCGCCCCCGCCGCGCCGGCCGCCCCGGCCGGCGAAGCCGCCAAGGCAGCCCTGGCGTCGATGCAGTGGCCGCGGCTTTCGGCGCTGCTGCTGCGGCTGGCCGAGGTCGACCGCGACGAGGACGAGCCGACCTCGTTCACGCCGCCGCACGAACGCGTGCTGGCGCGCGCCTTCGGCTGGCAGGGCGACGACGGCCGCTGGCCTTTCGCCGCGCGCGCTGCGCGCGCCGACGGCCTGGTGGTCGGGGACGAGGCCTGGGGCCTCGTGAGCCCGGTGCACTGGCATGTCGGCACCGACCAGGTGAGCCTCGTCGACCCCGGCGCGTTGCAGCTCGACGAGCGCACCTCGCGCGCGCTGTTCGAGGCGGTGCGCCCGCTCTTCGAGGAGTTCTCGCCGGCGGTGCGTGGCGCGGCGCCGGGCCGCTCGCCGGCGCCACCGGTGCGCTTCGAGTGGGGCGCGCCCTCGCGCTGGTACGTGGCGCACGCCGGCCTCGAAGGCCTGCGCACGGCGTCGCTGGACCGCGTGGCCGGGCGCAACGTCGACCCCTGGCTCGTGCAGCGCGAAGGCGCTGCCGGCGGCGAACGCGACGCCGCCCATGCGCCGTGGCGGCGCCTGCAGGCGGAGGTGCAGATGCTGCTGCACCAGCACCCGCTGAACGTCGAGCGCGAAGCGCTGGGACTGTTGCCGGTGAACACGTTCTGGCTCAGCGGCTGCGGCCGTGCCCAGCCCGAGCCGGCCGAGGCGTGCGTGCAGGTCGACCAGACGTTGCGTGAAAGCGCGCTGGCCGCGGACTGGACCGCGTGGGCCCAGGCGTGGCGCCGGCTGGAGGAGGGCACGCTGCTCGGCCTGGACGTGGCGCTGCGCCGCGGCGCCGACATCCGCCTGACGCTGGCCGGCGAGCGCTCGGCGGTGACCTATGCGCCCCAGCGCGGCGGCATCGTGGCGCGCCTGCGCGGCCTGCGTGCCTTGTCGGCGCGGCCGGCCGTGCCGGCGCTGCTGGCCTCGCTGTGAAGGGCCGTCCTCGCGTGGTGCCGCGGGCAGCGAAGGTGGCCGGCCGGTGATGCTGCGCACCCGCGACGTGCCGCCACGCGTGGCTTTCGCGCTCGAGCAGCAGGGCGTGCACCCGCTGCTGGCGCGCCTGCTCGCCGCGCGCGGCGTGCGCGACGCCGCCGAGCTCGACGCGAGCCCCGCGCAGCTGCTGCGCCCCGACACGATGAAAGGCGCCGCCGCGGCTGGCGCGCTGCTGGCCGATGCGCTCGAGCGCAGGCAGCGCATCTGCATCGTCGCCGACTACGACTGCGACGGCGCCACCGCCTGCGCGGTGGCCTTGCGCGGGCTGGCGATGCTCGGCGCGGCGAAGGAGAC
Organism: Rubrivivax sp.; assembly: GCA_016790425.1. Taxonomy (GTDB): domain Bacteria; phylum Pseudomonadota; class Gammaproteobacteria; order Burkholderiales; family Burkholderiaceae_C; genus Rubrivivax. Next base: position 17,193 of record JAEUPF010000047.1, on the reverse strand, counting down.
GCTCGCCTACGTCGTGCCCGACCGCGTGGTGCACGGCTACGGCCTGACGCCGGCGATCGTGGAGCTGGCGCGGGCGCAGCGCCCGGACCTGCTCGTCACGGTGGACAACGGCATCGCCAGCCATGCCGGCGTGGCCCATGCGCGTTCGCTCGGCATGGCCGTGCTCGTCACCGACCACCACCTGCCGGCGCCGGGCGAACCGCTGCCCGATGCGAACGTCATCGCCAACCCGAATCAGCCCGGCTGCACCTTCGCCAGCAAGGCGATGGCCGGCGTCGGCGTGATGTTCTACGTGCTGCTGGCGGCACGCGCCGTGTTGCGCGAGCGCGGGCACTTCGAGGCCGCCGCGCAGCCCCGGCTGGAGGCGCTGCTCGACCTGGTGGCGCTGGGCACGGTGGCCGACGTGGTGAAGCTCGACGCCAACAACCGCCGCCTCGTCGCGCTGGGCCTCAAGCGCGTGCGCGCCGCTCGCATGCAGCCGGGTGTCGCGGCACTCTTCGCGGTGGCCCGGCGCGACCCGGCGCGCGCCTCGGCCTTCGACTTCGGCTTCGCGCTCGGGCCGCGGGTCAACGCCGCCGGGCGGCTGGCGGACATGACGCTGGGCATCGAGTGCCTGCGCACCGACGACCCGGCGCGCGCGGCCGAGCTGGCCGCGCAGCTCGACGCGATCAACCGCGAGCGGCGCGGGGTGGAAGGCGGCATGCGCGAGCAAGCCGAGCGTGCCGTCGACGAGCTGCTCGCGGGCCTGGCCGAACCGCCGGCGGCGCTGGCGCTCTTCCACGACAGCTTCCACGAAGGCGTGGTGGGCATCGTCGCCGGGCGCGTGAAGGACCGCCTGCACCGGCCCACCTTCGTCTTCGCGCGCGGCGCAGCCGCCGAGGGCGCGGCGCCCGGCAGCGGCGCGCTCAAGGGCAGCGGCCGCTCGATCGCCGGTTTCCACCTGCGCGACGCGCTCGACCTCGTGGCCAAGCGCGAGCCGGGGCTGCTGCAACGCTTCGGCGGCCATGCGATGGCCGCCGGCTGCACGCTGGCCGCAGGCGCCGACGTGGCGCGCTTCGAGGCCGCGCTGCGCCAGGTGGCCGCCGAGTGGCTGGACCGGGCGACGCTGACGCGAACGCTGGCCACCGATGGGCCGCTGCCGGTGGAGTACTTCAACGCCGACACCGCGCTTCTGCTGGCCGACAACGTGTGGGGCCAGGGCTTCGAGGCGCCGCTGTTCTGCGACGACGTCGAGGTGCTGCAGCAGCGGCTGGCGGGCGAGAAGCACCTGAAGCTGCGCCTGCGCCACGCCGGCATCGAGCGCGAAGGCATCTGGTTCGGCCGCACCGAGACGCTGCCCGCGCGAACGCGGCTGGCCTGGCGCCTGGCGCTGGACGAGTGGAACGGCGTGCGGCGGGTGCAGATGGTGGTGGAGGCCGCCGGCGAGGCGTGACAAGATCGCCGGCCCATGATCGCGATGAACGCCCTGCCGAACGCCTTGCGAACGCCTGGATGAGGGCCTTGTTGAAAGCCTTGTTGAACGCCTTGTTGAACGCCATGCCCGGGGCCTCGTTCCGAACATCGCTGCGGCGCGCCGCGGCCGCTGCCCTGGCTGCCGCTGCCGCCGCGGCGTCCGCGCCGCTTGCCGCGGCCGAGCTGAAGGCGGTGACGGTGGTGCGCGGCCTGGTCAACCCCTGGGCGCTGGCGTTCCTGCCCGACGGCCGCATGCTCGTCACCGAGAAGCCCGGAAGGCTGCGCATCGTCGATGCGCGCGGCCACATCGGGCCGCCGCTAACCGGCGTGCCGGCGGTGGCCAACGTCGGCCAGTGCGGCCTGCTCGATGTCGTGCTCGACCCGAAGTTCGACGACAACCGCCTCGTCTACTGGACCTTCGCCGAGCCGGGCGAGCGCGGCACCAACGGCACCGCGGTGGCGCGCGGCAAGCTCGAAGGCGGCCGCGGCGAGGAGCGCCTGGCCGACGTGCGCGTCATCTTCCGGCAGTCGCCCAAGGTCGACAGCCGCGCCCACTGCGGCTCGCGCATCGCCTTCGGCCGCGACGGCCTGCTGTGGGTGGGCCTGGGCGACCGCTTCTCGCACAAGGAAGCGGCGCAGGAACTCGGCAACCACCTCGGCAAGGTGGTGCGCATCACCAGCGAAGGCGGCGTGCCTGTCAGCAACCCCTTCGCCGCCCGCCACACCGCGCAGCCGGAGCTGTGGAGCATCGGCCACCGCAACATCCAGGGCCTGGCGGTGCATCCGGAAACCGGCGAGCTGTGGGCGAGCGAGCACGGTCCGCAAGGCGGCGACGAGATCAACATCGTGCTGGCCGGGCGCAACTACGGCTGGCCGCTCGTCACCTACGGCCGCAACTACGGCAGCGGCACGCCGATCGGCGAGGAGGGGCCCAAGCCCGGCTTCGAGCAGCCGCTCAAGCACTGGGTGCCGGTGTCGGTGGCGCCCAGCGGCCTGGCGTTCATCACCAGCGATCGCTACCCGGGCTGGAAAGGCAGCCTCGTCGTCGGCACGCTGCGCGCGCAGACGCTGATCCGGCTGACGCTGGACGGCCGGCGCGTCACCGGCGAACAGAAGCTGCTCACCGAACTCGGCCAGCGCATCCGCGACGTGCGCCAGGGGCCCGACGGCTGGCTCTACATCGTGACCGACGGCTCCGAGGGGCAGATCATCCGCCTGGAGAAGTGACCTGAAGCGCGAGGCGAACGCTGCGTGCCGCCGCAGCGTGAACGCCCCAGGGCCCGCAGCGCCCGCCGGCGACGACAGCGGCCCTGACGACCATGACGAGGAGGAGGGAAGCGATGCCTGCACCGCTGCGCGACGTGCCGCAGGAGGCCGTCGAACTGATCAAGAGCTTCGAGGGCATCGTCGACGGCGACCCGCGCACGGTGAACCTCGACGCCTACCTCGACCCGCTGGGCATCTGGACGATCGGCTGGGGGCATGCGCTGCGCTTTCGCGGCCGCTTCCTGCGCGGCGCCGGCGACCGCGGCATCGCGCGCGCACTGTTCCCCGGCGGCATCACGCGCGTGCAGGCCGAGACGCTCTTGCGCGGCGACCTCGTGGACTGCGCGGCCTGCGTGCAGGCGCTCGTCAAGCCGGCGCTCACGGACGCGCAGTTCGGCGCCCTGGTCAGCTTCGCCTTCAACGTCGGCGTCGCGGCGCTGGCGCAGAGCACACTGCTGCGCAAGCTCAACGCACGCGACGCGGCCGGCGCCGCCGATCAGTTCCTGGTCTGGAACAAGGGGCGCCGGAACGGTGTGCTCGTCGAACTGCCAGGGCTGACGCGCCGCCGCCGCGCCGAGCGCGCGCTGTTCCTCGGCGGCGACTGGCGAAAGGCGGATCGGATCGCCGAGCGCGAGGCGCTGCGGCCGGTGCGCCAGGCGGTGCTCAGGCGACGCGCCCGAACCACCACACCGAAAGCCCCGCCGAGAGGAAAGCGAGCAAAGCGCCCAGCGCCGCGAAAAGCGCGCTGACCTCGGTTTCCTTGCGCTCGACGACCCTGCGCGAAGCGCGCATGGTACGCAGGTGTGCGCCGCGGCGCACGGCGCGGCGGCGGGGACGCGCCCGAAGGCTGCCCTGCGCCCTGTGCTGAAATGCGCCAGGGAGCGCAGGAAAGATGAGCCAGGTTCTGATCAACCAGTACCTCGCCGAGCTCGACCGGCTGAAGAAGGTCTCCGGTGAGGCGCGCGAAGGCATCGTCAGCGAGGCTTTCAAGGATCTCCTCAAGGGCTGGGGCCGCCAGCACGATCTGACCTTCGTGCCGCAGTTCAAGCTCGACACGCTGACGAAGGACAAGCGCTACGTCGACGGCGCGCTGCTGCACGAGTTGCGCGTGCCTTTCGGCTATTGGGAGGCGAAGGACGACAAGGACGATCTCGACGAGGAGATCGCCTTCAAGTTCAAGCGCGGCTACCCGCAGGACAACATCGTCTTCGAGGACAGCCGCGAGGCGGTGCTCGTCCAGAACGGCAAGGAGGTGATGCGCTGCGGCGTCACCGACGTGCATGCGCTGGAAAAGCTGCTCAAGCTCTTCTTCGCCTTCGAGCGTCCCGAGATCGCCGGCTTCCGCAAGGCCGTGGCGCAGTTCAAGACCGACCTGCCCGCGGTGCTGTCGGCGCTGCGCGGGATGATCGAGCGCGAGCACGGCGCCAACCCCGCCTTCCGCCGTGCCGCGGCTTCGTTCCTCGAACACGCGCGCGAGGCCATCAACCCCGCACTCGGCGAGGCCGACGTGCGCGAGATGCTGATCCAGCACATCCTCACCGAGGAGATCTTCTCCAAGGTGTTCGACGACAGCGACTACCACCGCTACAACAACGTGGCGCGCGAGCTGTACCGCCTGGAGGAGACCTTCTTCAAGGGCGGGCTCAAGAAGAGCACGCTCAAGGCGCTGGAGCCCTACTACGCGGCCATCCGCTCGGCAGCCGCGCGGATCGCCAGCCACCACGAGAAGCAGACCTTCCTCAAGGTCATCTACGAGAACTTCTACAAGGAATACAACCGCAAGGCGGCCGATCGCCTCGGTGTGGTGTACACGCCCAACGAGATCGTGCGCTTCATGATCGAAGGCGCCGACTGGCTGTGCGAGCAGCACTTCGGGCGCAACCTGATCGACAAGGACGTCGAGATCCTCGACCCGGCCACCGGCACCGGTACCTTCATCTGCGAACTCCTCGAGCACTTCCGCGGCCAGCCCGGGAAGCTCGAACGAAAGTATCGCGAGGAGTTGCACGCCAACGAGGTGGCGATCCTCCCCTACTACGTGGCCAACCTGAACATCGAGGCCACCTACGCGGCCATCACCGGCCAGTACGAGGAGTTCCCCAACCTCGTGTTCGTGGACACGCTGGACAACGTGGGCCACCACACCGCGGCGCACGGCACCACGGCCGACCTCTTCGGCAGCTTCAGCGAGGTGAACGTGGCGCGCATCAAGCGCCAGAACAGCCGGCGCATCAGCGTGATCATCGGCAACCCGCCGTACAACGCCAACCAGGCCAACGAGAACGACAACAACAAGAACCGCGAGTACCCCGAGATCGACCGGCGCATCAAGCACACCTACATCGCCGAAAGCACGGCGCAGAAGACCAAGCTCTACGACATGTACGCGCGCTTCTTCCGCTGGGCCAGCGACCGGCTGGACGCCAACGGCGTGCTGGCCTTCGTGACCAACCGCAGCTTCATCGACAGCCGCACCTTCGACGGCTTCCGCAAGACCGTGGCGCAGGAGTTCGCCGAGATCCGCATCGTGGATCTGGGGGGCGACGTGCGGGCCAACCCGAAGCTCTCGGGCACGCGGCACAACGTTTTCGGCATCCAGACCGGTGTGGCGATCAGCTTCTTCGTGAAGAAGGCCGGCGCGGCCGGGAAGAAGGGCGCGCGCATCTTCTATGCGCGGCGGCCGGAGATGGAGACGGCGGAGGAGAAGCTCGCGTGGCTGGGCTCGACGGCAGCGTCGGAAGCCGCCGTTGAGGAGATTCGCCCGGACCCAAGTGCCAACTGGCTCGATGTCTCGACAAGCGACTTCGCGGAGTTGATGCCCTTACTCGACAAGACAGCTAAAGCACGCCCCGACTCAGGTCGTGACAAGGTGCTCTTCAAGATGTTCTCGAACGGCATCAACACGGCGCGCGACGACTGGGTCACAGACTTCCGTGCCGATGATCTCAAGCGAAAGGTCGAATACACGCTTTCCCACCTCGCCAAGGCGCGAACCGCGACCGGCACGCACATCAAGTGGTCGAGGAACCTCAAGGCGAAACACGCCCGCGGCCAGGCAGAGCCGTTTGACACGGGGTTATTGCGCCGCTACGGCTATCGCCCGTTCCTCCCCCAGTTCGGCTACCTCTCGCGGCTGCTGATTGACGAATTGGGACAATGGCAGTCGATGGACGCGCCCGGCAACCGGACGATCAACTTCCCGGTCGCCAAGTCGTTCTTCGCGCTGGCTAGTGATCTGCCAACGGACTTTCACTTCGCCGGTGACACGAAGGTCGTCTCCTTGTACAGGCTTGGTCCGGACGGCACCCGCCACGACAACATCACCGACTGGGCCCTGAAGCAATTCCAGCAGCACTACCACCCCGGCCGCGGCCGCAAGCCGGCGAGCATCACGAAGGAAGCCATCTTCCACTACGTCTATGCGGTGCTGCACGACCCGGTCTATCGCGAGAAGTACGCGCTGAACCTCAAGCGCGAGTTCCCGCGCATCCCGCTGTACGGCAGCAGCCTCGCCGACTTCGAAGCCTGGGCCGGTTGGGGCGAGGCGTTGATGAAGCTGCACATCGGCTACGAGAACGTCGAGCCGTGGAAGCTCGTGCGCGCGGACACACCCGACACGAAGGCCCGCGCCGCGAAGCAGTCGCCCAAGTGCGTGCTGAAGAGCGAGCCCGCTGCAGCACCCGGCAAACCCGGCCGCATCGTGATCGACAGCGAAACCGTCCTCGCCGGCGTGCCCGCCGCGGCCTGGAGCTACCGCTTGGGCAACCGCACGGCCATCGACTGGGTGCTCGATCAGCACAAGGAAAAGAAGCCCAAGGATCCCACCGTCCGCGAGAGGTTCGACACCTACCGCTTCGCCGATCACAAGGAGCGGGTGATCGACCTGCTGGCGCGCGTGGTGCGCGTCAGCGTGGAGACGGTGGCCGTCGTCGAGGCCATGAAAGGCGGGCCCCGGTGACTCCGGCCTTGGCGATCGGTGCCGCCTTCCGGCGCGTCGAGGGCGACTGCCCCCGGCCGGCGCTCAGCAGTTGGGACTGGACGGCCGGCTCGGTCGCGTGCGCGCATCGAACGCGTCGTGCGAGTCGAACGGCGACCATCCGCCTCTGCTTGCGGCCAGGGACGGCCATGTCACGGACCGAATTGGATGCAGGGTATCGCGCGAGGCAATGGCAATCCGGCTTGAAGCGCTCGCGTTGCCGGCTTGACCTCTAACCCTGAGGATCTCCATGCCAACCCCCGTCGAGGATCTTGCTGCCCAAGCCTTGGGTCTGCCGCCCGAGGACCGGGCTAAGCTTGTCGAGCGCCTCCTGGCCAGCTTCGAGCCACGTTCACCTTCTCAAGCGGCTTGGCTGAAGCTTGCAGATGAGCGTCGGTCCGAGGTGCAGGCCGGGAAGGTTGCCATGGTCCCCGGCGACGAGGCCCTGGCGCGCATCCGCTCTCGCCTGGCGTGAGCTACTGGCTTCATCCGGCAGCCGAAGCGGATCTTGCCGAAGCGGCTGCGTACTACGCCGAGCATGCGAGCCGTGCCGTTGCAGAGGCTTTCCTGGCTGAGTTCGAACGGGTTCGAGACCTGCTCGTCGAGAACCCGTTGCGGGGCCCGCACGGCGATTTCTGAAGGCGACCGGACGGCCGGAACCCGAACGCAAGCCGCCGCCCTCAGGCGACGCGCCCGAACCACCACACCGAAAGCCCCGCCGAGAGGAAAGCGAGCAAAGCGCCCAGCGCCGCGAAAAGCGCGCTGACCTCGGTCTCCTTGCGCTCGACGACCATGCGCGAGGAAAGGCCCTCGTAGACCTTCTGCAGGTCCTCGGAGGTGCCGGCGTAGAAGTACTCGCCGTGCGTGAGCAAGGCGATGTTCTTCAGCGTCTCCTCGTCCAGCCGCACGCGCATGCTCCAGCCTTCGAAGCCGATGATCTCGCCCTTGGTGGTGCCCATGCCCACCGTGTAGACGCGCACGCCGCGCTCGGCGGCCATCTTCGCCGCGTCGATGGGATCGGGCCCGGTGGTGCGCTGGCCGTCGGTGAGCATGATGATCGCTGCCGACGTGTAGCTGCCCGGCGGCACCGGGGTGAACTTCTTCTCCGTGCCGTCCTTGCCCAGCGGCTTGGCCGCCGGCCCGCCGGGGAAGTTGCGCTGCCCGGTGACGTGCTGGATCTCGATGCCGTGGTCGGGGAACAGCGTCGCCAGCGACAGGATGATGCCGCTGCCGGTGGCGGTGGCGCGCTGGAGCTGGAAGCGGTCGATCGCGGCGACCACGTCGTCGCGGCTGGTGGTGGGCGCCTGCACGACGGCGGCGGTGCCGGCGAAGGCGATCACGCCCACCTTCACCTCGCGCGGCAGCGCGCGCACGAAGGTCTTGGCTGCTTCCTGGCTGGCGACGAGCCGGTTGGGCTTGATGTCCTCGGCGCGCATGCTGCCCGAGACGTCCATCGCCAGGATGATCGTGCGCTCGGCCATCGGCAGCGTGACGAAAGCGGTGGGGCGCGAGATCGCCAGCAGCAGCGCCGCCAGCGCCACCAGCATCAGCACCGGCGGCACGTGCCGCCGCCAGCCCGGTCCCTTGCCCAGCGCCGCCTTGGCCACCGCCAGGCTCGCCAGCCGCACCGTGCTCTTGCGCCGCCGCTTCAGCAGCCACAGGTAGGCCAGCACCAGCGCCGGCAGCAGCGCCAGCAACCACAGCATCGAGGGCCAGATGAAGTTCATGCGGCCTCCTGGACGGGCGAAGCCGGGCGCGCGGGCGCAGCCGCGGCGGCAGCGGCGTCAATGGCGCCAACGTCCGGTGGCAGCGCCGGCGTCGCCCGGCGGAAGTTGGCGGGAAAGCGCGGCGAGCCACGGCGGCGCGCGCGCTGGCGCCGCAGGTCGACGAAGCGCAGCAGCGCTTCGAGCAGGTCTTCGTCGGTGGCCAGTTCGAGGATGTCGGCGCCGCTCCTGCCCAGCGTGGCGATCAGCTCGGCCTCCTGCGCCTCGGCCACCGCGGCGTAGCGGGCGCGGAACGCGGGGTCGGAAGCGTCGATGAAGAGCTGCTCGCCGGTCTCGGCGTCTTCCACCGTGACCAGCCCCACGTCGGGCAACGCCATCTCGGCGGGGTCGAACAGGCGCACCGCCACCACCTCCTGCCGGCGCGCCAGGCGGCCCAGCGCCTCGGCCCAGCCCGGCTCGCTGATGAAGTCGGAGACGACGAAGACGAGCGAGCGCCGGCGCACGATGCCGGCGGCGGCCTGCAGCAGGTCGGCCAGGCGCGTGCCGGGCAACAGCGCCGTGGCGCCCTTGCCGCCGGCCTTCTTCGCAGCCTTGCGTGCCGCCTTGGCCTCGGCCGGCGACAGCTTCACCGCCGCGGTCTTCTCGGGCGGGCGCGGCTTGCGCATCTGCTGCAACAGGCGCAGCACGTGCACGCGGGTGGCGCCGGGGGGCAGAACGGCCTCGACGTGGCGCCCGTAGAGCACGGCACCGACGCGGTTGCCGTGGCGGGTGATCACGCGCGCCAGCGTCGCCACGAAGCCGGTGCTGACGGCGAGCTTGGTGACGTCGGCGCTGCCGAAGTCGACGCTGCCGGACAGGTCGAGCAGGAACCAGGCGGTGAGGTCGCGGTCCTCGATGAACTGGCGCACGTAGGGCGTCTGCAGCCGTGCCGTGACGTTCCAGTCGATGTGGCGGACGTCGTCGTGGTGCTGGTACTCGCGCAGGTCCGCCAGGTCGACGCCGGCGCCGCGCAGCACCGTGCGGTAGTCGCCTTGCAGGATGCCGTCCAGGCGCCGCAGCACGGTCCACTCGAGCCGGCGCAGCAGCTGCTCCGATGTCGGGGCGCTGGAAGCGCCGTGTCCTGCCGCGGCGGCGGCAGCAGCGGACGCGGCGGTGGCGGGCATGGCGCGCTCGGAGGCTGCTGGACCGGGGCGGATCACGGCTGGCAGCGGCTCAGCGGTTGTTCTCGTCCTGCGCCGGGTGCTCCAGCGGCTTGTCCGGCGGCGGGATGCGCGCCAGCACGCGCTGCACGAGGTCGTCGGCGCTGACATTCTCGGCCAGCGCCTCGTAGCTGAGCACGATGCGGTGGCGCATCACGTCGGGCACGAGGTCGGTCACGTCCTCGGGCAGCACGTAGCGGCGGCCGCGCAGCATGGCCAGCGCCTTGGCCCCTTCGACCATGCCGATGGTGGCGCGCGGGCTGGCGCCGAAGGTGAGGTACTTGGCGATGTCGGGCACGCCGTAGACCTCGGGCCGGCGCGTGGCGCCCACCAGCTTCACCGCGTACTGGATGAGCGAGGGGTCGCAGAAGACCTCGCGGCACTCGCGCTGCAGCGCGGCGAGCTGGAACGTGTCGGCCACCGAGTTCACTTCCACCGCCTTGCCGGTGACGCGCTCGGCGATGACGAACTCCTCGTCCTCGGTGGGGTAGTCGACGAGCACCTTCATCATGAAGCGGTCGACCTGCGCCTCGGGCAGCGGGTAGGTGCCTTCGGTCTCGATCGGGTTCTGCGTCGCCATCACGACGAACGGCTCGGGCACCTTGTGCGACTCGCCGGCGATGGTGACCTGGCGCTCCTGCATCACTTCGAGCAGCGCGCTTTGCACCTTGGCCGGGGCGCGGTTGATCTCGTCGGCCAGCAGCAGGTTGGCGAACACCGGCCCGAGCGAGGTGCCGAACTCGCCGGTCTTCTGGTTGTAGATGCGCGTGCCCACGAGGTCGGCGGGCACCAGGTCGGGCGTGAACTGGATGCGCTTGAAGCTGCCGCGCACGGTGCGCGCCAGCGTCTTCACCGTCAGCGTCTTGGCCAGGCCGGGCACGCCCTCGACGAGCAGGTGGCCCTGCGCGAGCATCGCCACCAGCACGCGTTCGAGGAAGCGGTCCTGCCCGACGACGACGCGCTTGACCTCGTAGAGGATGCGCTCCATCAGCGTCGCGGTGGCCTGGGCTTTGTCGTCCATGGGGTTGGCGTTCCGGTTTCGAACGGAGGGTGAAGGGCGAGGGCCGCGGCGGGGCGCCCTCAGAACGGCGGCAGCCCGGCCGCCGAAGCGGCGTTCTCGATCGGCACGGCAAAGCCGCTGCCGATGAAGGGGCGCTGCTCGTTGGGGTTGAGGATGGCGGTGACGATGCCCACCACCTGGCCGTCCATCGTCACCAGCGGCCCGCCGCTGTTGCCGGGGTTGGCGGCGGCGTCGAACTGGATCAGGTTGGTCAGCGTCTTCTCGCCTTCGGGCGAGCGGAACTCGCGCTTCAGGCCCGAGACGACGCCGTAGCTCACCGAGGGGCCGATGCCGAACGGGTGCCCGACGGCGATGACGTGGTCGCCGGGGCGCAGGTCGCCGGTGCTGCGCATCACCGCCGGCTCGAGGTCGTCGGGCAGCGAATGCGCCTTCAGCACCGCGAGGTCGTTCTCGGGCATCGCGCCCACCATCGAGGCGTCGCTCTCGTGGCCGTTGAAGAAGCGCACGCGGATCTTCTTGGCGCCCCAGACCACGTGCAGATTGGTGAGGATGGTGCCGTCGGCGATGATGACGACGCCGGTGCCCAGGCTGCGGTCCATCGCCTTCTTCTCGGGCGAAGCTTCGCCGGTGTCCTCGTCGCTCATGAGGCCGGTGACGCGCACCACCGAGGGCAGGATCGCCTCGTAGGCCTTGGCGGCCTGCGAGGGCAGGGGCTCGCGTTCGATCGATTCGCGCACCGCCGCGTCGATGTCGTCCTGCGTCACGACGCGGTGGCCGCGCAGTTGCAGCATGCCGGCGCTCACGAGCACCGCCAGCAGCGCGCCGGCCAACCCCCACAGCGGCCCTTGCCAGCGGCGGGCGCGGGCAGCGAGGCGTTGGCGCAGGCGCTGCACGCGCGTGGGGGCCGCGGCGCTCGCCGTCGCGTTCGCGGTCGCGGGGTCTGCCGCACGCGCATCACGGGCATCCGCGCCCGCTGCATGCGCATCGGTGTCTGCCGGCGCCTGGGCGCGGGCCGCCGCGGCCGGCAGCTTCGGCAACGGCACCAGGCCCGGCCCCGGCAGCGACCGGCGCGGGGAACGGCTGTAAAGCGGCGCCTTGGCTTTCATGGGCGGCGGTCCGGGTCTCGCAGGTCCGTATGGAAACACGGTACCACGTCGGCGGTGGCCCCGCTCGTGCGTGCCCGGCAAGAGATGCGCCCAGATGCGCCGGGATCGCCCGCTCGCACGCCGGCGCGGCACCCGGGGGCGGGCCGGCCTGCGCCATCATCGCGGGGCCATGACGACGCTGCCGTGGATCGACTCCCACTGCCACCTCGACGCGCCGGAGTTCGACGCCGACCGCGCCGCCGTGCTGGCGCGCGCCCGTGCCGCCGGCGTCGGCCAGCTCGTGCTGCCGGCCGTGCGCGCGCGCGACTTCGAGCCGCTGGCGGCGCTGGCCCGCGAACACGGCCTCGCTTACGCGCTCGGACTGCACCCGCTGTACCTGCACGAGGCGGCCGAGGACGACCTCGACAGGCTGGCCCAGGCGCTCGACGGCCACCGCGCAGACCCGTTGCTGGTGGCGGTGGGCGAGATCGGCCTCGACCACTTCGTGCCGGCGGACGAGCCGCGCTTCGACCGTGCCCGCCAGGAGCGCTTCTACCTGGCGCAGTTGCGGCTGGCGCGTGCGCACGGCCTGCCGGTCATCGTGCACGTGCGCCGCTCGGCCGACGCGCTGCTCGCCGGCCTCAACCGCATCGACGTGGCCGGCGGCATCGCGCACGCCTTCAACGGCAGCGAGCAGCAGGCGCGGCGCTTCGCCGAGCGCGGCTTTCGCCTCGGCTTCGGCGGCGCGATGACCTTCGAGCGCGCCAACCGCATCCGCGCGCTGGCGGCGACGCTGCCCGACTCGGTGCCGGTGCTCGAGACCGACTCGCCCGACATCCCGCCGTGGTGGCTGTACGCCAAGGCCGGGGAGCGCGCCGCCGGTGCCGGCCAGGGCCGCAACGAGCCGGCCGAGCTGCCGCGCATCGCCGCCACGCTGGCCGGGCTGCGCGGCTGGTCGCTCGCGGAGACGGCGGCGCGCACCGTCGCCAACACGCTGGCCGCGCTGCCGCGGCTGGCCGCCACGTTGCCGGCGGCGGCAAGAACGTCGGCATGAAAGCGCCGCGGGGGCGTGCCGCCGCAACGGCCGGCATCCGGCAGCCGCATCGGGTGGGGCTGCCGCCGGTGCTCGCGCGCCACACCCGCTGCCTCGTGCTCGGCAGTTTTCCCGGCGAGGCGTCGCTCGCCGCGCAGCAGTACTACGGCCACCCGCGCAATCACTTCTGGCCGCTGCTCGCGGCGATCTGGCAGGTCGACCTGGCCGCGATGAGCTACCGGCAGCGCCTGGCCGAAGTGCTTCGCCGCGGCCTGGGCATCTGGGACGTCTACGCCAGTTGCCGCCGCGAGGGCAGCCTCGACGCGGCCATCGAGTCGGCCGTGCTCAACGACTTCGCGCTCGTACGCCGGCGCGCGCCGGCGCTGGCGCTGGTGCTGCACAACGGCGGCGAATCGGCGCGCGCCGCGGCCGCGCTGCAGCAACTCGGGTTCGCGACGCGCCGGCTGCCTTCGACGAGCCCGGCCAACGCGAGCTGGTCGTTCGAGCGCAAGCTGGCGGCGTGGCGGGCGGCGTTCGAGGAAGGCGGCGTGGCGTGAGCGCCGCAGCCGGGCCGCGCGGCGACGGGCGCGGCAAGGATGCGGGCGCCGCCGCTGCGCCCGAAGTGACGTTGTCCGAGTCCGCCGGCGTGCGCTACCTGCACCTGGGCTCGCCGTGGGTGCAAGGCGCCATGCGCACGGCCAGGCCGCTCGTCGTCGAGCTGGCCTACGTGCAGCGCATGCTCGCCGCGCTGCTGTGGCTGCCCACCGCGCAGCTCGGGCAGGGGCGCGCGGTGCAGCTCGGGCTCGGCGCCGGGGCGCTCACGCGCTTCACCGCGCGCGCGCTGCGCATGCCCACCACGGTGGTCGAGATCAACCCCGAGGTGGTGGAGATCAACGCCCGCTGGTTCCATCTGCCGCGCGAAGCCGAGGTGGTGGTCGGCGACGCGGCGCATTGGCTGGCGCAGGCCGAGCCGGGCAGCGTGGCGCTGCTGCATGCCGACCTCTACGACGAGCATGCCGCCGCGCCCGTGCTCGACGACGATGCGTTCTATGGCGCCTGCCGGCGGGCGCTGCAAACAGGGGGCGTCTTCAGCGTCAATTTGTTCGGCCGCGACGCCAGCTTTTCGCGCAGCATCGAGCGCGTGGCGCGTTCGTTCGGTGCCGACCAGGTGTGGAGCCTCGCGCCCACGCGCGAGGGCAACACGGTGGTCGTCGCCGGCCGCGACGTCGTGGTGCCCGGGCGCGACGAACTGGCCGAGCGCGCGCGCGAGATCGAACGGCGCTTCGGCACGCTCGGCCTGCCGGCGCGCAAGTGGTTGCGCATGGTGCGGCCTTACGCGCCGCACAATGGCTGAAGGCCGCCCCTGACTGCGGCCGCCGTTGGCTGCGGCCCGCCCTCGACTGCGACTGCGACTGAGACCGCGACTGCGACTGCCACTGCGACTGCGACTGCCACTGCGACTGCCACTGCCACTGCGACTGCGACTGCCACTGCGACTGCGACTGCGCCTGTCACTGCACCGAACCGCGCCGGATCCCGAAGATGCCCACTGCACCGCACCGCAAGAGCGCCGAACGACCGTCCGATACGGGCGACGGTGCGACGACGGTCCCCGGCGCCGCGGCGCCGCCCCGGGGCCCGGCGGCGGCGCCGGCGCCCGCGGCGACCGCATCGCCGCCGTCGGCCTCGCTGCCGACCCTGCCGACCCTGCCGACCTTGCCGAAAGGCCGCCTCGACTGGCGCCAGCTGCTCGACTGGCTGCGCGAGGACGGCCTCGTCACCGCCGACGAAGCCGAGCGCGTGGCGCGCCGCTTCGCCGCCGGCAGCTCGAGCCTGCACGCGCTGGTGCGCCTGGGCGGCGCCGGCCTCGTCAGGCGCGGCACGCAGCGCGCGCTGGACACCGAGGCGCTCACCGAGTGGCTGGCCGCGCGCATCGGCCGCCCGTTCCTGCGCATCGACCCGCTGAAGGTCGACGTCGGCCGCGTCGCCGAGGTGATGAGCGTGCAGTACGCGCAGATGCGCTTCGCGCTGCCGGTGGCGATGAACGCCTCCGAAGTGACCATCGCCACCGCCGAGCCGTTCGACACCGCGTGGGTCAGCGAGATCGAGGCGCACACCCGCCGGCGCGTCGTGCTCGTGCTCGCGCACCCCGAGGAACTGCGCCGCTACACGACCGAGTTCTACGCGCTGGCCAAGAGCGTGCGCGCCGCCGCCCGCAGCGGCGAAGTGGCCACCGCGGCCAGCTTCGAACAGCTGGTGGAACTGGGCCGCAGCAACAAGCAGCTCGATGCCAACGACCAGGGTGTCGTGCAGGTGGTCGACTGGCTGTGGCAATACGCCTTCGAGCAGCGCGCCAGCGACATCCACCTGGAGCCGCGGCGCGACATGGGCGCCATCCGCTTTCGCATCGACGGCGTGCTGCACACCGTCTACCAGGTGCCGCTGGCGGTGATGGCGGCGATGACGGCGCGCATCAAGCTGCTCGGGCGCATGGACGTGGTCGAGAAGCGCCGGCCGCTGGACGGCCGCATCAAGACCGTGCGGCCGGCGACCGACAGCGACAAGGGCGGCGAGGTCGAGATGCGCCTGTCGACGCTGCCCACCGCCTTCGGCGAGAAGATGGTGATGCGCATCTTCGACCCCGAGGCGGCGGTGAAGAACCTCGACGCGCTCGGCTTCGCCGAGGGCGAGGCCCGGGCCTGGAATGAACTGATCCAGCGCCCGTACGGCATCATCCTCGTCACCGGCCCCACCGGCAGCGGCAAGACCACGACGCTGTACTCGACGCTCAAGCGCCTGGCCACCGACGAGGTCAACGTCTGCACGATCGAAGACCCGATCGAGATGATCGAGCCGGCCTTCAACCAGACCCAGGTGCAGCCGGCGCTGGACATGGGCTTTGCCGAGGGCCTGCGCGCGCTGATGCGGCAGGACCCCGACATCATCATGGTGGGCGAGATCCGCGACCTGGCCACGGCCGAGATGGCGATCCAGGCCGCGCTCACCGGCCACCTGGTCTTCAGCACCCTGCACACCAACGATGCGGTGGGCGCGGTCACGCGCCTGGCGGACCTGGGCGTGCCCGGCTACCTGATCAGTGCCACCGTGATCGGCGTGCTGGCGCAGCGCCTGGCGCGCACCCTGTGCCCGGCCTGCAAGCAGCGCGACGATGCCACCACGCGCGAGGCGCTGGATGCGCTGGTGCGGCCGTGGCGGCTGTCCGGCGGCGTGCGCCCGTACCGCGCCGTGGGCTGCCTGGAGTGCCGCAACACCGGCTACCGCGGCCGCGCCGGCCTGTACGAGCTGCTGGTGATGAGCGAGGCGCTGCGCGCCCAGATCCACCCCACGCTGGAGGCCGAGGCGCTGCACAAGCAGGCGGTGAAGGAGGGCATGCGGCCGCTGCGCCTGGCCGGCGCGATGAAGGTGGCCGAGGGCCACACCACGCTCGAGGAAGTGCTGCGCACCACGCCGGCGTTGTGAGCGGCCGGGCGCCGGCATGGCGCGCTGGGCCGGCGTCGCCGCCGCCGGCTGCCCTTACGTGGAAACCACAGGAGGCGCACCCCCCCGCGTTCCTAGAATGCCTCGTCCGAGCATGCGGTGCCGGAGGAGACGAGGTTGAAGATCAAGAGTGAACAGGACTTCTGGTCCGGTTTGATGTTCCTGGTGGTGGGCATCGCCTTCGCCTGGGGTGCCACGGCCTACAGCTTTGGCAATTCAGCGCGTCCGGGTCCGGGCTACTTTCCGTTTGGGCTGGGCATCATCCTGGCGCTGATCGGCGCCTTCCTGCTGTTCGAAGCCCTCACGATCGAGGTCGAGGGCGGCGAGAAGATCGGCCCCTGGCCGCTGAAGCAGGGCGGCATCATCCTGGCGGCGGTGCTGCTGTTCGGGTTGCTGCTGCCCAAGCTGGGCATGGCCATCGCGCTGCCGGTGATGATCATCGTCTCCAGCTTCGCGAGCGGCGAGTTCAACTGGAAAGAGGTGCTGATCAACAGCGTGGTGCTGACGGTCGGCTCCTGGGGCATCTTCATCAAGGGCTTGTCGCTGACGATCCCGTTGTGGCCGGTCTTTCTGGTCAAGTAGGGCGGCACGTCGATGGAACTCCTGAACAACCTGATCCTGGGCTTCGGCGTCGCGCTGAGCTTCCAGAACCTCCTGTATGCCCTGGGGGGCGCGCTGCTGGGCACGCTGATCGGCGTGCTGCCGGGCCTGGGCCCGGTGGCGACGATCGCGATGCTGCTGCCCAGCATCTATGCGCTGGATGCGACGCCGGCGCTCATCAGGTTGGCCGGCAGCTACTACGGTGCCCAGTACGGCGGCTCGACGACGGCCATCCTGATCAACGTGCCGGGCGAGTCCGCCTCGGTCGTGACGGCGATCGACGGCTACCAGATGGCGCGGCGCGGCCGCGCCGGCGCGGCGCTGGCGGCGGCGGGCCTG
>JAEUPF010000151.1 GCA_016790425.1 Rubrivivax sp. | reverse complement strand
CAGCGTGATCTTGTGCCGGTCGGCCGCGTCCCAGATGTTCTTCAGGGCGCCGACCATGATCTTGTCCAGCCGCACGTTGATCTCGTCCTCGGTCCAGAAGAACGAGCTGAAGTCCTGCACCCACTCGAAGTAGCTCACCGTGACACCGCCGGCGTTGCAGATGACGTCGGGCACCACCAGGATGCCGCGGTCGGCGAGCACGTCGTCGGCGGCGGTGTGCGTGGGGCCATTGGCGCCTTCGAGCACGAGCCGCGTGCGCAGCTGGCGCGCCCGCGCCACGTCGATCTGGCCTTCGAGCGCGGCCGGGATCAGGATGTCGCTCTCGACGAGCCAGAACTCTTCGTCGGCGATGCGCTCGGCGCCCTTGAAGCCGGCGACACCGCCGCTGGCGCGCACGTGCGGCATCAGCTCGGCGAGATCGAAGCCCTTGTCGTTGAAGATCGTGCCGGTGTGGTCCTGCGCGGCGACGATCCTGGCGCCGGCCTGGTGGAACAGTTCGGCGGCCGCGCTGCCGACGTTGCCGAAGCCCTGCACCGCGACGCGCGCGCCCTCGAGGCCGAGGTTCAGGCGCCGCGCCGCCTCGCGCCCGGTGACGAAGACGCCGCGCCCGGTGGCCTTGACGCGGCCGAGGCTGCCGCCCAGATGGATCGGCTTGCCGGTGACGACGCCGGTGGCGGTGGCGCCGACGTTCATCGAGTACGTGTCCATCATCCACGCCATGATCTTGGCGTTGGTGTTGACGTCCGGCGCCGGGATGTCCTGCTGCGGGCCGATGATGATGCCGATCTCGCTGGTGTAGCGGCGCGTCAGCTTCTCCAGCTCCTTCTCGCTGAGCTGCTTCGGGTCGACGCGCACGCCGCCCTTGGCCCCGCCGTAGGGCAGGTTGACGGCGGCGTTCTTGATGCTCATCCACGCCGCCAGCGCCATCACTTCTTCGAGCGTCACGTCGGGGTGGTAGCGCACGCCGCCCTTGCCGGGGCCGCGCGTCAGGCTGTGCTGGACGCGATAGCCCTCGTAGTGGCCGATGCTGCCGTCGTCCATCTCGATCGGGATGTCGACGATCAGGCTGCGCTTGGGCCGGCGCAGCGTATCGGCCCAGCGTGCGAGCTTGCCGAGGTACGGCACGACGCGGTCGATCTGGCCGAGGTACGTGCCCCAGGGGCTTTGCTCGGTGGGGTGCACGTAGGAGAGGGTCGAGAAGCTCATCGTGTGGTCTCGCGGATGTCCCGGGGTTGAGGGTCGCCTCGTGAGTGAACTCCGGCAGGCAGGATCGCCGCGTGCCGGCCCGGCAACGGGCGGGCCACTGTAGCGGCGCGCATCGCGCTTGTGTTCGCGCGCCGGGGCCGCCCGCCATGCCGGCTTTGCATGCGTGGCTACACTGGCCGCATGCCCGTGCACAACGACGCGAACGCCGCACCGCCCTCGCCCGGAACCGGGCCGGCGCGCAACGACGGCGTCGTCGCCTTCGTCGGCGGCGGCAACATGGCCTCGGCGCTGATCGGTGGGCTGCTCGCCAGCGGTTCGCGCGCCGCCGACATCCTCGTCGTCGAGCCGTTCGAGGCGCAGCGCGCCCGGCTCGCCCAGACCTTCGGCGTGCAGCCGTTCGCCGCGCCCGACCCGCGGCTGGCGCGCGCCGGCACCGTGGTGTGGGCGGTGAAGCCGCAGCAGTTCGGCGAAGCGGCGGCCTCATGCGCGCCCTTCGTCGGCGGTGCGCTGCAGCTTTCGGTGATGGCCGGCATCCGCAGCGATGCGATCGCGCGCGCTGCCGGCGTCGGCAACCCGGGCAGCCCGCGCGTCGTGCGCGCGATGCCCAACACGCCGGCGCTCATCGGCCGCGGCATCGCCGGGCTGTTCGCCACGGCGGCCGTCGATGCGGCCGGACGTGCTCGCGTCGAAGCTTTGCTCGCGCCCACCGGCCGCACGCTGTGGGTGCAGCGCGAGGAGGACCTCGACGCGGTGACGGCGCTGTCCGGCTCGGGGCCGGCCTATGTCTTCTACGTGCTCGAGGCGATGATGGAAGCGGCGGCGCAGATGGGCCTGGGCGCCGAAGCCGCCCGCCAGCTCGCCATCGCCACCTTCGACGGCGCGGCGGAACTCGCGCGCCGCTCCGAGCTGCCGCCCGAGGCGCTGCGGGCCCAGGTCACCTCCAAGGGCGGCACCACGCACGCGGCGATCACGTCGCTCGAGGCCGACGGCGTCAAGGCCGCGTTCGTGAAGGCGCTGCTCGCCGCCCAGCAGCGGGCGCGCGAACTGGGCGACGCGTTCGGCCACCCACCGGCCTAAAGGCTTCAGCGCGCCGAGCCGCGCCGCAGCAGATTGACGATCGCCAGCAGGACCACCGCTCCGAGCAGCGAAACCCCGAGCGAGCCGACGCTGAAGTCGTTCTGGTTGATGGTGCCGGTGCCCAGCAGCGGCGCGAGCAGCCAGCCGCCGAGCAGCGCCCCGACGATGCCGACGACCACGTTCAGCAGCAAGCCCTGCTGCGCGTCGGTGCGCATGATCATGCTGGCGACCCAGCCGATGAGGCCGCCGATGACGAGCCAGAGGATGAAGTTCATGGGGGACTCCGGGAAAGTGAGGGGTCCCCCACGCTGGCAAACGGCGCGCCTTGCGGCGCCCGCCAGGCGGTCCGCTCAGGCCGGCCAGGCGGCGCCGGCGATCGCGCAGCCGAGCACGTACAGGCCCAGCAGCGCCGTCCCGCACAGCAGGTTGACCGCCAGGTGGCGCCGCCCCTGATCGATGCGGATGCCGCAGCGCGCCGACAGGCAGCCCCACATCACCATGAGCAGCAGCGCGCCGGCGTCGGAGCGGTCGAGCGGCGCCCGGACGACGTGCACGAAGCCGAGCCCGGCCAGCCACAGGCCGGTGCCCATCACCGCCGCGGCGGTCAGTTCGTTGAAGTCAGGGCGGCGAAGCGGGATTCCGAACAGTTTCATGCTCACGACAGCGTGCGCCCGGGCGGCGCCGAAGAGGGAAGACCAGGCCACGCAGACGCCAACCGTCCGCGCGCGCAACTTGGTCGTTAGCGTATAGGCCTGCGCGACGGCCCTGTAACCCGCGGTGACGGCCGCCAGCCGGCCCTATCGCGCCGCCAGGTCCAGCGCTGCGCCGCAGAACAGCGCGAACCCGATCCAGTGGTTGAGCCGAAACGCCTTGAAGCAGCCTTCGCGGGAGCGCGTGTGAATCAGCGTCCAGTGCCACAAGGCCTGCGCCACCGCCACGCCGATGCCCGCCAGGAACCAGCCGCCCAGCCCCAGCCGGTGCCCGAGCCAGGCCCAGCTCGCCAAATGGGCGGCGTAGAACGCCATCACTGCCGCCACGTCGAAGCGGCCGAGCGTGATCGCCGAGGTCTTCATGCCGATGCGCAGGTCGTCGTCGCGGTCGACCATCGCGTACTCGGTGTCGTAGGCAAGCACCCAGAAGAGGTTCGAAGCCAGCAGGCCCCACGCGTGCAGCGGCACGGCCTCGGTGACGGCGCCGCGGTGCCACTCGCTGCCACCCTGCGCCGCCGCGAAGGCCATCGGGATGCCGAAGCTGAAGGCGATGCCCAGCACCGCCTGCGGCATCGCGACGAGGCGCTTGGCGAACGGGTAGGCCAGCGTGACGGCGAGCCCCGCCACGCTGAGCATGATCGCCGCCGGGCTGGTAGTCAGCACGAGCGCGAAGGCGGCCAGCGCGAGCAGCGCGCCGAGCGTCAGCGCCTCGCGCACCGACACCGCGCCGCTCGTCACGGGCCGCGCCGCCGTGCGCTTGACGTGGCGGTCGAACTCGCGGTCGGCGACATCGTTGACGCAGCAGCCGGCGCTGCGCATCAGCACCGTGCCGGCGACGAAGACGAGGAAGAGCTTCCATCCGGGCCAGCCGTCGGCAGCGATCCACAGCGCCGACAACGTTGGCCACAGCAGCAGCAGCCAGCCCGCCGGGCGGTTCCAGCGGATGAGGTCCAGGTACAGCGCGGCGCGCGAAGGGGACGGCTGCGCGGGCTGCACGGACGCTGGCGAGGGCATCAGGCGATTATCGGGACGCGGCCGGCATCGTCTCGGCGCCGAACCCTCGCGCGCTCCGCGCCCCTCGCCCTGCTCGCCCGCGCGAGCGCCCTCGATACACTGGCCGCGGTGCACCGGGCTTTGCTCTTCATACCCCCACGGCCGCACGCCTTCGCGGCCTCGAACCCTTTCACGCGGCTCGCCAGCGCAGCGTTCGCCGTCGCGTTCGCCGCGCTGGGGTCGGGCTGCGCGCTGGCGCCGGTGGACGGCCCGCCCGACAAGGTGCCCGCGGGCATCGAACGCACGCCCGACGCGGTGCCGCGCATCGAACCCCTGGCCGGCGGCGCGAACAAGCCCTACACGGTGGCCGGGCGCAGCTACGTGCCGCAACTCGCCGACGCGCCCTACGCCGAGAGCGGCCTCGCCTCGTGGTACGGGCGCAAGTTCCACGGCCGCCCCACCTCGAGCGGCGAACCCTACGACATGTTCGCGATGACGGCGGCGCACCGCACGCTGCCGATCCCGAGCTACGTGCGCGTGCGCAACCCGGCCAACGGTCGCGAAGTCATCGTGCGGGTCAACGACCGCGGCCCGTTCCCCCAGGCGGCGCACGCCGAAGGGCGCATCATCGATCTGAGCTACGCGGCGGCGGCAAGGCTGGGCGTGCTCGGCGCGGTGGCGCCGGTGACGATCCGCCGCATCACGAACGCCGACATGCGGGCCGGCCGCCTGCTCGGTGATGCCGGCGCCGCGATCAACGGCGCAGCGCATCCCTAGGCCGCACCAGGCGGCGGCTTGCCCGCGCCGTCCTTTGGGCGGATGCTCGCACGCCGCCCGGTACGAGCCGGGCTGCGAGAGACGGAACGAAGGAAGGGGAACGCCATGGCGACGAGGACGAACGGGCAACCGCCGGTGAACATCAACGGCGGGGCCGGCGCCTCCGACCCGCGCCCGATCGTCTTCCTCGTGCCGGGCCAGGCCGGCTCGGCGCCGTACGACGCCGGCTCGGCATCGCCTGCGGCGCGCGGCCCCGGGGTTGCAGCGGCTTCGCCACCGACCCCCGGCATGCTGCGCGCCAGCGTTCGCCTGTCGGCGCAGCGCGGCGGCGGCGAGTTGCATCGCCTCGAAGCGGTGCCCGGCCGCGACGTGGTGGCGCTGCACATCACCGGCGGCCCGGTGCTGTGGCTGCATCCGGAGTCGGCGCGCGACCTGCTGCTCGCGCAGGCCGCGCCCGGCGATCCGGGCAGCGCCGCCGCCGCCGCGGCCGCCGGCACGCGGGGCGCCGCGCCGCGCGAGGTCGTCGTCGGCACCCGGCTGCGCTGGCACGGCCTCGAACGCGCCGCACCGACGCGCGGCTGGATGGGCGACGTGGTGCTCGCCGCGATCGAAGTCTTCACCGGCCGCGGCGCGGGCAGCGGCGAAGGCGGCGGCGTGAAGGGCCAGGCCGCCGGCTGGGTGGCCAGCCAGGTGCAGCAGAAGGTCGACGGCCAGGTCGAAGCGGGCCTGTACGCGCTCGACGCCGCGGCGCTCGGCAAGCTCAAGGGCAGCGGCCGGCGCGTCGCCCCGCTGCCGGCGGCCACCGCCGCCGGCGGCCCGGTGCTGGTGCTCGTGCACGGCACCTTCGTCGACACCGCGAGCACGTTCAACAAGCTGTGGACCGAGCACCCGGCGCGCGTGCGCGAACTCTTCGCGCGCTACGGCGGTCGCGTCTTCGCGCTCGACCACCCGACCGTGGGCGCGAGCCCGATCGCCAACGCGCTGACGCTGGTGCAGGCCCTGCCCAAGGGCCAGCCGGTGCGGCTGCACCTGTTGACGCACTCGCGCGGCGGCCTCGTGGCCGAAGTGCTGGCGCGCATGGCGCACCAGAAGGGCGCCGGCGCGGCCGACCTCGCGTTCTTCGCCGGCGACGCGCTGGCCGGCCAGCGCCGCGAGCTGCAGGAGCTGGCGCGCGAAGTGGCCGCGCGCGACATCCGCATCGAACGCGTCGTCCGCGTGGCCTGCCCGGCGCGCGGCACGCTCCTGGCGAGCCGGCGGCTCGATGCCTACCTCTCGGTGCTGCGCTGGGCGCTGCAGCTCGCGCAGGTGCCGGTGGCGCCGGCCCTGGTGGAGTTCCTCGCCGAAGTGGCGCGCTGCCGCGCCGATCCGACGCTGATCCCCGGCATCGCGGCGATGATGCCCGACGCTCCCGTGCTGCGCTGGTTGAACGAGGCGCCGGCGCCGATCGCCGGCGACCTGCTCGTCGTCGCCGGCGACCTGCGCGGCGAGGGCGTCGGCAGCTGGGTGAAGACGCTGCTGGCCGACGCGTTCTACTGGGGCGACAACGACTTCGTCGTGCACACGCGCGCGATGTACGCCGGCTCGCCGCGCGCCGGCGGCGCCGCCTTCCTGCTCGACCAGGGCGGCTCGGTCACGCACTTCAACTACTTCGCCAACGAACGCACCGCGGCGGCGGTGGTCGATGCGCTGCCGGGTGCGCTGGCTGCGGCCGCCGCCCAGCCGGGCGCGGCGGCGGCCGGGCAAGGGCCGATCGCACTGCCGCCGGGCTTCGCGCCGATCGGCCCGCTGTCGTGGCGGGGTGAAGATGCCAGCGGCCGGCGCGGCGCCGCCGCGGCCATCGCCCGTGCGCGCACGCGCGGCCGCGGCCCCGGCACCGCCGAGCCGCAGCGCCCGGCGGTGTTCGTGCTGCCCGGCATCCTCGGCAGCAACCTGCGCACGCCGCAGCACCGCATCTGGCTGGCCTTCCGCATCATCGCCGGCCTGGCCAAACTGGCCTACCAGCCCGGCGGCACCGACGGCATCGCCGACGACGGCCCGATCGGCCGCATCTACGACGACTTCATCGACGTCCTCGCCGAAACGCACGAGGTGGTGCCGTTCGGCTTCGACTGGCGGCGGCCGATCGAGGAAGAGGCGCAGCGCCTGGCCGTGGCCCTGGAAGCGGCCTTGAAGGCGCGCGCCCAGAGCGGCCAGCCGGTTCGCATCGTCGCGCATTCGATGGGCGGCGTTCTCGCGCGCACCGTGCAGCTCGTGGCGCCGGCTACCTGGAAGGCGCTGCTGGCGCACGAAGACGCGCGCGTGCTGATGCTCGGCACGCCGAACGGCGGCTCGTGGGCGCCGATGCAGGTGCTCTCGGGCGACGACACCTTCGGCAACCTGCTCGAGTTCATCGGCGCGCCGTTCACCGACGGGCGCAAGGTGATGGCCGCGATGCCGGGCTTCATCCAGCTCCAGGCGGCGCTCACCGACCCCCGGCGCGGCCTCGACCGCAGCGAAACCTGGGACAAGCTCGCACGCGAGGACTTCGCGCGCATCCAGGCCGCCAACTGGTGGCACCGCTCGGCCGGCGAGTCGGCGGTGGAGGCGGCCTACCGCTGGGGCGTGCCGGACCAGGCCGTGCTCGACCAGGCGCTGGCGCTGCGGCGGCGGCTCGACGCGCAGGTCGAACGCGACCTGCCGGCCTTCGCCGGCAAGATGCGCCTGGTCATCGGCCACGCCGGCTTCACGCCCGACGGCTTCGAAGTCGACGCCAGCGACGGCTTCACCTACCTCGACGCCATCGACGGCGGCGACGGCCGCGTGCCGCACGCCAGCGCGGTGCTGCCCGGCGTGCGCACGTGGACCGTGGACATCGAGCACGGCAGCCTGGCGAGCAAGGAGCGCGCGTTCGAGGCCTACCTCGATCTGCTGCGCACCGGCGAGACGGCGCGCCTGAAGCCGCTGGCCGCGGAGGAGCTGGCGGCGATGCAGGCTCGCCCGCGCGAGGGCGTGCGTGAGGGTGTGCTTGAGGGCGTGCGTGAGGGCGTGCGCGCCGGCGCCGCGGCCGCCGCGCCGTTGTTGCGGCACGTGCGCAGCCGCCCGAGCCGCCAGTGGCTGCCTGCGTTGCCGCCGCGCGAGGAGAACGACGTCGCCGCCGGGGCCGCGGCGGCAACCGGCGGCGCGGCGAGCGCCGGCGCCGAGGCGGCCGCGCAAGCCCTGGCCCGCGCCGCCGCCGGCGCGGCGCCCGCCAGCGGCCTCGTGCCGCGCGTCACCGTGCAGAACGGCGACCTGAGCTTCGTGCGCGAGCCGCTGCTGATCGGCCACTACCGCTCGCTCAAGCTCACCGGCGCCGAAGCGGTGCTTGACCGCTTCCTCGGTGGCGCGATGTCGGCCTCGCTCGGCGCGGGCCTCTACGCCGAAGCGGCCGGCACCGTGCAGGTGTTCGGCAACGCCCACCGAGACCGTGACAACCCGTGGGCCGAGCCGCATCCGCGCGCCGCAGTCGTCGTGGGCCTGGGCGACGAAGGCACGCTGACGCCGGCGCGGTTGTGCGAATCGGTGCGCCAGGGCGTGCTCGCCTGGGCGCAGCGCGCCGCCGAGGCGCCCGGCGGCAGTGCAGCGACGATCGAGCTGGCGGCCACGCTGATGGGCAGCGGCGGCGTCGGCATCCAGGCCGGCGACGCGGCGCGCGCCATCGTCGAAGGCGTGCACGAGGCCAACCGGCGCCTGGCTGCCACCGGCTGGCCGATGGTGCGCGAGTTGAAGCTGATCGAGCTGTTCCTCGACCGCGCCACCGAGGCCTGGCGCGCGCTGCGCCTGCTGCAGGCAGCGCGGCCGGGCTTGTGCGAACTGGCCGGCGCCATCGCCACCGGCCCCGGGGCGCGCCGGCGCGTGCCCGACAGCGGCTACCGCGGCGCCGACTTCGACCTCGTTCGCATCACGGGCGGCGGCGAAGGCAGCGCCGACGGCCACATCGAGTTCAGCCTCGACACGCGGCGCGCCCGCACCGAGGTGCGCGCCGAGAAGACGCAAGGTTCGCTGGTGCGCGAACTCGTCGCCGGCGCGGCGCAGCACGGCCGCCACGACGCGGCGATCGGCCGCACGCTGTTCCAGTTGCTGGTGCCGCACGAACTGGAGCCTTTCCTCGCCGGCAACGCGCAGATGGTGGTCGACCTCGACCAGCGCACGGCGCCGATTCCCTGGGAACTGCTCGACACCGAACAGCCCGGCGGCGGTGACCCGCGGCCGTGGGCCTTGCGCTGCCGGTTGCTGCGCAAGTTGCGCACCGACAACCTGCCGCCGATGGCGCCGCGCGACGCGATGGCCGACGACGCGGTGCTGGTGGTCGGCGAGCCGCTGGCGCCCGAGGGCTACGGCGAACTGCCGGGCGCCCGCGCCGAAGCCGAGGCGGTGCTGGCCACGCTCACCGGTCCCGGGGGCATCGGCAGCGAGCGCATCAGCGCGCTGGTGGGGCGCTCGGCCGACGCGACGGCGGTCATCGGCGCACTGCTGGCGCGCCGCTGGCGCATCGTGCACGTGGCCGGGCACGGCGAGCCGCCCGATGCCCAGCATCCGGCCGAACGGCCGAACGGTGTGGTGCTGGCCACCGCCGCGGCGCAGCCCGGGCAGCCCGCCCGCGGCGGCGTCTTCCTCGGGCCGGCCGAGATCCGCAAGATGCGCGCGGTGCCCGAGCTCGTGTTCGTCAACTGCTGCCACCTCGCCGCGCACGACGCGCGCAGCACGCTGGCCGACCGGCCGCGTTTCGCTGCCGGCGTGGCCGACGCGCTGATCGCGCTGGGCGTGCGCTGCGTCGTCGCGGCCGGCTGGGCGGTGGACGACGAGCCGGCCAAGGCGTTCGCCGAGGCGTTCTACGCGAGCCTGCTTGGCGGCGCGCCTTTCATCGACGCGGTGGGCGCGGCGCGCGAATCGGCCTGGCGCGCCGACCCCGACGGCAAGACGTGGGCGGCCTACCAGTGCTACGGCGACCCGAACTGGACCTACGGGCGCAGCACCGGCGACGCCCAGGGCGCGCGAGCGCGCGCGCCGGCGCTCACCGGCCCGGCCGCGGAATTCGACGGCATCGCCTCGCCGGTGGCGCTGGCGCAGACGCTCGAAGACCTGGCGATCGTGCAGCGCACCCAGCCCGGGCGCGATGCGGGCGCGTTGCGCGACCGGCTGCGCCACCTCGAAGCGCGCTTCGGCGGCTCGGGCGGCGACAGGGTTGCGGCCAGCGATGCGAATGCCCGGCTGCCCGACGTGCCCGATTGGGGGGCCATCGGTGCCGTGGCCGAAGCGTTTGCCTTCGCGTGGGAGGCGGCCGGCGAGCGCGACCGCGCCATCGCCTGGTACGAGCGCGCCATCGCCGCCGAGGACGCGAGCGCGTCGATGAAGGCGGCGCAGAGCCTGAACAACCTGCGCGCCCGCCGCGCCGAGCTGCGCGCGCGCGCCGGGGCCCACGACGACGAGCGCGCTGCGGCCGAGGTGGCGGCGGCACGCGACGAGCTGCGCCGCCTGGTGGCCCTGCACCCGAGCCTCGAGGGCCATTCGCTCGTCGGCTCGGCGAACAAGCGCCTGGCGTTGCTGCAACGGCGAGCCGGCCGCGAGAGCGAAGCGCGTGCGGCC
This sequence comes from Rubrivivax sp., assembly GCA_016790425.1. Taxonomy (GTDB): domain Bacteria; phylum Pseudomonadota; class Gammaproteobacteria; order Burkholderiales; family Burkholderiaceae_C; genus Rubrivivax. The sequence continues at coordinate 14,151 of JAEUPF010000151.1, read as the reverse complement.
TTGAAGGCGACGATCGCCGCCTACGCCGAAGCCGAGCGCCTGGCGCGGCAGCGTGGCGACAGCGGCTCGTTCTACCCGGCGCTCAACCGCATCGCCGCCGAGCTGGTGCTGCGCGCCGGCGAACGCCAGCCGGCTGCGGCGCAGGCCACGGCACTCAAGGCGCTGCGCACCGAGGTGGCCGAGCGACACGCCGAGCAGCCCGACTTCTGGAGCGCCGTCGCCTTCATCGAGCTCGACCTGTACGAAGCCGTGGCCGAACGCCGGCTGGCAGCGCACCAGGACGCGCTGCTGGCCGCGTTCGCCGACGTGCAGCAGCGCTGCGGCGACGCCAGCCGCTGGGAATCGGTGGCGACGCAGGCCGCCTTCGTGCTCGACCGGTGCATCGGCGACGGCGCGGCCGGCGATGCGGGTGCGGCGAAGCGCCTGCGGCAGCAGTTGCAGGCCTACGCCGGTGCGAGGCAGGCGAACGGAGAGAACAGCGGCAACGGCGGCAACGGCGGCAACGGCACCAAGGGTGCGGAGGGCGCTGACGGCGGCCAAGCAAGCGGCCCGGATCGCGCCGGCGAGACCGCGGCCGGGCCGGCCGGCGCGGCACGCGGCAAGCGCCGCCGCGGCCCGCCGCCGGCCGCTCAGCGCCCGCCGGTCACGTCGAGCACGGTGCCCGTGGAGTAGCTCGCCTCGTCCGACAGCAGCCAGAGGATCGCCAGCGCCACCTCTTCGGCGCTGCCGGCGCGCTGCATCGGCACGGCGCCGGCCATCTGGCGCGCGCGGTCGGGGTTGCCGCCGCTGGCGTGGATGTCGGTGTCGATGATGCCCGGGCGCACCGCGTTGACGCGTACGCCTTCGGTGGCCACTTCGCGCGCCAGGCCCAGCGTGAAGACGTCGATGGCGCCCTTGCTGGCGGCGTAGTCGACGTACTGCCCCGCCGCGCCGATGCGCGAGGCGGCCGAACCGAGGTTGACGATGCTGCCGCCGGCGCCGCCGTGCTTCGTGCTCAGGCGGCGCAGCGCTTCGCGCGCGCACCACATCGAGCCGAAGACGTTGATGCGAAACATGCGCTCGATGCGCGCGCCGCTCATCTCGTCCACGCGCGAAGGCCAGTCGACGACACCGGCGTTGTTGACCAGGCCCGCCAGCGGCGCCAGGCGGCCGGCGGCGACTTCGGCGTCGAGCGCGGCGAACATCGCGCGCACCTGCGCTTCCTCGCCGACATCGGCCTGCACGACGAAGGCGCGGCGGCCGCGCGCGCGCACGTCGGCGGCCACCGCCTCGGCCGCGGCAGCGTCGCGCGTGTAGTTCACCGCGACGTCCCAGCCGCGCGCAGCCGCCAGGCGCGCCGCCGCGGCGCCGATGCCGCGGCTGCCGCCGGTGACGAGCACCGTGCGCGGCGCGGCCGCTGCGGCGGGCGGGGTGACGGACGGGGTGACGGGCAGGGTGACGGGTGGGTCGGCAGGGCGGTTGGCGGCGGTGCTCACCCGCGCGATGCTAAGCGCGCGGGCGCGGGCAGCGGGCAGCTGCCGGTCGCCGCGGCCCCGCGCGCCGGGCCACAATGACGACATGACTCCCGCGCAGGTCATCGTCGTCGCCACGCCGGTCTTCCTGGCGCTCATCGCGTTCGAGTTCGCGGTGGGCCTGGCGCGCGGGCGCAACACGTACCGGCTGGCCGACGCGCTGTCGAGCATCGGCCTGGGCGTCCTGAGCCAGGTGGTGGGCGTGTTCACGCGCCTGTTCGCGGTGGGGCTGTACACCCTGGCCTACGACCATGTGTCGCTGGCGAAGCTGCCGGCAGGGTCGCCGTGGGTGTGGCTGCTGGCGCTGGTCGGCTACGACTTCTGCTACTACTGGCTGCACCGCGCCGGCCACCGCGTGGGCGTGCTGTGGGCCGCGCACGTGGTGCACCACCAGAGCGAGGACTACAACCTCAGCACCGCGCTCAGGCAGACGGGCACCGGCTTCCTGCTCGGCTGGATCTTCTACCTGCCGCTGGCAGTGGCCGGCGTGCCGCCGCTCGTCTTCGGCGTCGTCGCGCTGGTCGACCTGTTGTACCAGTTCTGGGTGCACACGCAGCAGATCGAGCGCCTGGGCTGGTTCGACCGTTGGTTCTGCGCGCCCTCGAACCACCGCGTGCACCACGCGGTGAACGAGCGCTACCTCGACAAGAACTACGGCGGCATCTTCCTCGTCTGGGATCGCCTCTTCGGCACCTACGTGGCCGAGAACCCGCGCGAGCCATGCGTCTACGGCACGCGCGCGCCGCTGCAAAGCTGGAACCCGATCACGGCCAACCTGCAGGTCTACCGCGAGCTGGCGCTGGACTGCTGGCGCACGAAGTCGTGGGCCGACAAGGTGCGCGTGTGGCTGAAGCCGCCGGGCTGGCGCCCCGCCGACGTGGCCGCGAAGTGGCCGAAAGCCCGCTTCGACATGGCCCGCGTGCGCCGCTTCGACCCGCGCATCACCGAGCAGGCGGCGTGGGCGGCGGCGACGCTGTTTGCCGTGGTGCTGGTGCTGACGATGCTCCTGTTGTGGAACGCGCACCGGCTGGCGCCGTGGCTGCTCGCGGCCTTGAGCGCGCTCGTCGTGGCCCTGCTGTGGGCCGTGGGCTATGTCACCGATCCGGCCGCCGAGCGCAGCGAGGCCGGCCACGACGACAATGGCCCCGACACCATTCCCCACGGCGCCCACCGGCCCTCGGCGCCGACGCCGCTGACATGAAAGCCCCTGCTCATCTGCACCGCAGCCACCGCCACCGCAGGCGGTTGCTGATCTCGGCCGGCGCCGCAGCGCTCGGCAGCGCCGGCGCCGCGCTGGTGCTGGCACCCCAGCGCGCCCGGGCACAAGGTGCGGCCGCCAACGCCGGCTCCGCGGCAGCCGACCCTGCGGCGCAGGAAGCCAAGGCGCCGCCTTTGCCCGCGGTGGGCAGCCGCTTCGCGCTGCCCGCCAGCCTGGAGCTGCTGGACGGCCAGCGCTTCGACACCGCCACGCAGGCCGATGGCCGCGTGCTGGTGCTGTATTGGTGGGCGAGCTGGTGCCCGTTCTGCGCCTTGACGAGCCCGCATGTCGACAAGCTGTGGCGCGAGCAGCGCGCACGCGACCCCGGGCGCGGCCTGCGCTTGCTGACCCTCAGCATCGACCGCCGGCCCGACGAGGCGCGCGCGCATCTGCGCCGGCACGGCTACGAGTGGCCCGCTGCGTGGATGAGCCCGGCGCTGCAGCAGGTGCTGCCCAAGCCCCGGGGCCTGCCGGTGACGCTGGTGCGCGGGCGCGACGGCCGCGTGCTGCAAGCCGAGGCCGGGCAGCTCTTCCCCGAAGACGTGGAGGCGCTGGCGCGGCACGTCGCCGGCTGAACGAGGCGTTCCCCGCCTTCCTCGCTCCCCCGCGGCACGCCGCCGCGCCGCCCTTGCCCCGCGCGCCCCGAGACGACGAATGGCCAAGGACTTCGACGCGATGGAGGACAGCAACCGCTCCTCCAACCCGAGCATCCACGAGGTGTCCGATCCGGCTCGGCGCCGGGTGCTGCGCGGCACTGCCGCCGCGTTGGCGCGGTGGGCGGCGCCGGCCGGCGCTGCCACCGTCGCGGCGACGGTCACGGCATCGCTGGCCGGCTGCGCGGCGCCCGGCGGCGGCCCGGGTGCCATGCAGGCGCAGGCGGCGTCGCCCTTCGGCTTCAAGGCCGTGCCGGCCGGTTCCGCCGACCGGGTCGTTGTTCCACCGGGCTACACCGCCACCCCTTTGCTGCCCTGGGGCGAGCCGGTGGGCATCGCCGGCCGCATGCCGGCCTTTCACGACGACGCCAGCAACAGCGCCGCCGACCAGGCCGCCCAGATGGGCATGCACCACGACGGCTTGCAGTTCTTCCCGATCGACGGCAGCAGCACGCATGGCCTGCTCGTGATGAACCACGAGTACACCGACGAAGGCTTGCTGCACGCCACCGGCCCGGAGCCACGCTCGGCCGAGAAGGTGAGGAAGAGCCAGGCGGCGATCGGCATCTCGGTGACCGAGGTGCGCCTGGCCAACCCGGGCTCGGCCGGCGCGCGCTGGGAAGCGGTGCGGCCTTCGAAGTACGCGCGCCGGTTGACGGCGTATTCGCCCTTCGCGCTGGCGGGCCCGGCCGCCGGCCACCCGATGCTGCGCACCGCCGCCGACCCGGCCGCGCGCGTCGTGCTCGGCACGCTCAACGACTGCGCCAGCAGCATGACGCCGTGGGGCACCTACCTCGCCGGCGAGGAGAACTGGGCCGGCTACTTCACCACCGCCGACCAGCCCACGGCGCACGAGCGCCGCTTCGGCCTGGCCAAGGCCGGCTACGGTTTGCGCTGGCACGAGCACGACGAGCGCTTCGACACCGTGCGCCACCCCAACGAAGCCAACCGCTTCGGCTGGATCGTCGAGGTGGACCCGTTCGATCCCGCGGCCGTGCCGGTGAAGCGCACCGCGCTCGGCCGCGGCGCGCGCGAAGGCGCCTGGGTGACGCTGACGCGCGACGGCCGCGCCGTCGTCTACAGCGGCGAGGACGCGCGCTTCGAGTACCTCTACAAGTTCGTCAGCCGCGACACGATGAAGCCCGCCACGGCGGGCGTCAGCGCCGCGCGCGCCAACGCCGGCCTGCTCGACCACGGCACGCTGTACGTCGCCCGCTTCGACGCCAACGGGCGCGGACGCTGGCTGCCGATGGTGGCGGGGCAGGGGCCGCTCATCGGCTTCCCGAACCAGGGCGAGGTGATGGTCAAGGCGCGCCAGGTGGCCGATCTCCTGGGCGGCACGAAGATGGACCGGCCCGAGTGGATCGCCATCGACCCGCGGTCGCGCTGGGTCTCCTGCACGCTCACCCACAACGCCAGCCGCGGCGGCGCGGGGCAGCCCGGCCCCGACGCGGCCAACCCGCGCGCCAACAACACGATGGGCTCGATCATCCGCTGGCGCGAGGACGGCGACTTCGACGGCGAGGCGTTCGAGTGGAATCACCTCGTGCTCGCCGGCGACCCGGCCAACGAGCGCGCCGAGGCGAAGGGCACCGTGCGCGGCGATGCCTTCGCCTGCCCCGACGGGCTGGCCATCGACCCGCTCGGGCGCCTGTGGGTGCAGACCGACATCAGCGCGTCCGCGCTGAACAAGGGCGAGATGGCGCGCTTGGGCAACAACGCGATGCTCGCCTGCGACGTGGCCAGCGGCGAGTTCCGCCGCTTCCTCGTCGGCCCGGTGAACTGCGAGGTCACCGGTGCCGCCTTCACGCCCGACGCGCGCACGCTGTTCGTCAACATCCAGCACCCGGGCGAGCCGCCGGGCGACAGCAGCGACCCGAGGCAGCCGCGCCGCTACAGCAACTGGCCCGACTTCAAGCCGAACGGCCGCCCGCGCAGCGCCACGGTGGTGGTGCGCAAGGACGACGGCGGAGTGATCGGGTCGTAGAACGGGCGCGCCGCAGCGACTGTCAACCGAGCTGCCAGACGTCGAGCACGACGCGGCGCGCTTCGCGGCGGCCGCTGGCGACGGCCATCACGCGGTTCAGATGCTCGTACGCGGCGTGCCCGGTGGCAAAGCGCATCAGCGTGCGAAAGAAGTACTCGTGCGGCGCCACCGCTTCGCCGCGCGCCAGCCGCGCCAGCACCGCCGCCGGGCCGTGCCGAAGGCCGTTGCTTTGCACCTCGATGCGCGCGCCCTCGGCGGTCTCGATGACGTAGTGCGCTGCGATCTCGAGAGCGCCGTCGCTGCGGTTCCATTGCCAGTCGGCGCCGCCCGGGACGATGCGCCCGACGAGCGCCGGCCCCGAGACCTCGCCGCCCAGCAGCGGCACGACGCGGCGCTCGCCCGCGGGCGCCGGGCCGAGCGTCAGCAGCTCGCCGACGTCGCAGCGCACCTGCGTGAGGTAGGTAAGGCCGGGCGCGGGCAGCGGCGGCAGCGCTTCGGTCATCGTGCGGTGACTCAGCGTGCCACCGGCATCGCGAACTCGGCGCCCTTGCTCGAGGCAGCGTCGGGCCAGCGCTGCATCACGCTCTTCTGGCGCGTGTAGAAACGCACCCCTTCCTCGCCGTAGGCGTGCATGTCGCCGAAGAGGCTGCGCTTCCAGCCGCCGAAGCCCTGCCACGCCATCGGCACCGGAATCGGCACGTTGATGCCGACCATCCCCACCTGCACGCGGCGCGCGAACTCGCGCGCCGTGCCGCCGTCGCTGGTGAAGCAGGCCACGCCGTTGCCGAACTCGTGCTCGTTGACGAGCTTCAGCGCCTCGGCCATGTCCCCCACCCGCACGCAGGCGAGCACCGGACCGAAGACCTCTTCCTTGTAGATGCGCATCGAAGGCGTCACGTGGTCGAACAGCGTGCCGCCGGTGAAGAAGCCGCCCTCGAAGCCGGGCACCTTGTGGCCGCGGCCGTCGACGACGAGCCTGGCGCCTTCCTCGACGCCCGTGCCGATCATCTTCTCGATGCGGTCGCGCGCCTCGCGCGTGACGATCGGGCCCATCTCGGCGTCGGCATCGAGGCCGTTGCCGATCTTCAACGCCTTCGCGCGCTCGGCGAGCCTGGGCATGATCCTGTCGGCGGCGCTGCCCACGAGAACCGCGACGCTGATGGCCATGCAACGTTCGCCGGCCGAGCCGTAGGCGCTGCCGACGAGCGCGTCGACCGCCTGCTCGAGGTCGGCGTCGGGCATCACGACCATGTGGTTCTTGGCGCCGCCGAGCGCCTGCACCCGCTTGCCGTGGCGCGCACCGGTCTCGTAGATGTACTGCGCGATCGGCGTGCTGCCGACGAAGCTGACGGCCTTCACGTCGGGGTGCGCGAGCAAAGCGTCCACCGCCACCTTGTCGCCTTGCACGACGTTGAAGACGCCGTCGGGCAACCCCGCCTGCTTCAACAGGTCGGCCATGAACAGGCTCGGGCTCGGGTCGCGTTCGCTCGGCTTGAGGATGAACGCGTTGCCGCAGGCCAGCGCGACGGGGAACATCCACATCGGCACCATGCAAGGGAAGTTGAACGGCGTGACGCCGGCCACCACGCCGAGCGGCTGGCGCAGTGTCCAGTTGTCGATGCCCGAACTGGCCTGGTCGGAGTAGTCGCCCTTCAGCAGCTGCGGCGCGCCGCAGGCGAACTCGACGATGTCGATGCCGCGCGTCACTTCGCCCTGGGCATCGCTGAAGACCTTGCCGTGCTCGGCGGTGATCATCGCGGCGAGGGTGTCGCGGTGCTGGTTCAGCAGCGCCAGGAAGGCGTTGAGCACGCGGGCGCGGCGGATCGGCGCCATGTCGCCCCAGGCGGCCTGCGCCGCCTTGGCCGCAGCGACGGCGGCGGCCACGTCGGCCTCGCTGGCCAGCAGCACCTCGCGTGCCGCCTTCCCGGTGGTGGGGTTCCACACGGTCTGCTTGCGCGTGCCGGTGCCGCGCGCCGGCGCACCGCCGATCCAGTGGCACACGTCGGTGGTCTGAGTGAAGGCTTCGGGGGCGCCCATGGCGAGTCTCCTGCAGCGAACGGGTCGAAAGTGCCAGTCTAGTGCGCGGGCGTCGGGCACGGCAGGGACATGGCGGCTCACGCCCGCAGCAAGTGCGCCGGCACGCCGCGCCGCGGCGCCGGGCCGACGTCGGGCGCGTAGCCGACACGGGCCCACATCTGCACGGTCTGCTGCGGCCGGCGGGCGCCGAGCAGGCGGTGCACCTCGGCGTAGGGCGCGGCCATCTCCGGGTACTCCTGCAGCGCCTGCGACAGCGGCTGCATCGCCAGGCCCGCGGCGGTGGCGGCGAGCTGCACGCGGGCGTAGGCGCGGCCGGCGTCGACCTGCGTCGCGCGCTGGTTGCCGTCGCTGGTCAGCCAGAGGAAGGCCGAGGTCGATTCCATCTTCTGCGCGAAGTCCTTGAGCTGGCTCTTCACCGCGAAGCTGTCCGGCCCCGGGGCGCGGCTGCGGTCGAACAGGCCCACCTTGGCCAGCGCCACCACCATCGGGTCGAGCAGCGTCAAGCCGTCGCGATGCTGCGCGACCTCGGCCGCGCCGACGCGCATGACCTTCAGCGACTCCAGAAACGTGCGCGCCGTCGAGAGCTCGATTCGCCAGGCCTCGTTGGCGAGGGCGCGGTGGCGCGCCAGCAGCTCGGACTGGCTCGCGCCGACATGGCCGAACGCCAGCGCCGGCGCCACGCTCGTGCCGACGGCGTCGCTCATCGCCCGCCATGCCGCGGCGGGCACCGGGCGCTGCGGCTCGTAGACACTGCGGTTGGTGTGCCGTCGCGTGATCTGCGCGAACAGCGGGTCGCGCGCCACGCTGGCGTCGGGGGTCAGGCGAAGGCGTGCCACCGGACGCGCGTCGAGCTGCTGCGGGCCCGGCGCGCCTTGCGGGAACAGCGTGATCGCGGCGCGCTGGCCGCGCTCGCGCAGCGCGATGTCGAGCAACTCGATGAACGTGCCTTGGCTCATCATGATCTGCCGCGAGAAGGGATCGGTCTCGGGCAGCAAGCGGGCGAGGTCGCAGCGCAGCTCGATCTCGCCCGGCTGCGACAGGTCGACCAGCCAGGACTGCAGGTTGTGCGAATGGGGCGCGAGCACCGCGTACGACAGCGCCCAGCGCCGCGGGTCGGCGTGCGCCGGCTCGTCGCGCCCGGCTGCCGACCAGGCCGCAACGGCATCGGCCGGCATGTCGGCGCTGCACCCGGCGATCCCGGCGCCCAGCACGACGCCGCCGCCGAGCAAACGAACGATGGCTCTGCGTTGCATGCTCACCCCCCTCCTCGGGTCACGCTCACAGCGTACGTCACTTGGCGTGGACCAGGCCGTCGTCCGAAGGGCAGCGCGGCAGAGTCCGCTGAGCGCGAAAAAAAGCGGCCCGCTGCGGTGAGGCAGCGGGCCGGTGCAAGTCCTTCGAAAAGGACGTCGTTGGGATCGTGAGCCGCTGGCCGCCGGTCAGGGGGATGCGGCAGCGGGCCGGCGGCTTGGACGCTGGGATCGTTGCGGGACAATCCCGCGCCGGCGCCGCCATGGGTCGGGAATCTAAGCCGCAACCCCCTAGAACGCACCCCCCGGGCGGTGGAATGAGCCCCTCGCGCCACAGCCATGCGTGATCTTTCCGACACCGAGCTCGCCCGGCTGCAGGCGCTGCTGGACGAACTGGCCGCCGCCGCGCCACGGCACTCGCCGCTGGACGTGAGCGCGCTGGACGGCTTCCTGTGCGCCGTGCTGTTGCAGCCAAGACCGTTGCCGAAGGCGCGCTGGTGGCCTTTCGTCGCCGACGCCGAGGGCCGTACCCTGCCCGCCACGGCCGCCGCGGCGGCGCCGGCCTTGCGCCAAGCCCTGGCAGCGGTCGAGGCACTCGTGGACCGGCGGCACGCCGTGCTGGCCGCAGCCCTCACCGCGCGGCGCTGGTTCGACCCGTGGATCTTCGAGCTCGATGCCGACGAGGACCGCGGCGCGAACGATGACGGCGGCGAGGGCGGCGGCGGCAGCAGCAGCAGCAAGGGCGGCAACGACGACGACGGCGCCGCGCCCGCTGCCGTGCGTGACAGCGTGCTGCCGTGGGTGGGCGGCTTCGCGCTCGCCGCCGAGCAGTTCCCCGCGCTGCTGCAGCACGACGCGCTCGCGCTGGCCGAACCGCTGGCGCTGCTGTACCAGCATTTCGACGCCGCCGACCTCGAGGGCCTGGACGACGAGCCGCAGCTGGCGACGGCGCTGGCCGAGATCGAGCCGCCGGCCGACCTGACCGAAGCCGCCGAGGACCTGGTGCGCGCAGTGTTGCTGCTGGCCGATGTCAACCGGCCGGCCCCTGGCCCGGCCGCGGCCCGAACAGGGCCCGGGCATGCCAGCCCAGCCCCTGGGCCACGCTCGAGAACCGGTCGCCCGGCACGCGTGCGGCGCGGCTGAAGCCGGCGGCGATGCGTTCGACCAGCGGCGCCAGGCCGGTCGAGCCGCCGGTGAAGTACAGCGCGTCGACGGCGTCGGCGCCGACGCCGGCCAGGCGCAGCGTCTCGTGCGCGGCAGCGACGATGCGCTCGAAGTCGGTGGCCAGCGCGCGAGCGGCACCGGCCTCGTCGAACTCGGCGCCCAGCCCGGGCTCCCAGAAACCGAGATCGATGCGCGCGCGGCCGGCTTCGGCCACCGTGATCTTCGCCGCTTCGGCCGCCGCGGCCAGCGCGTGCCCGAGCCGCCGTGTCAGGACCGCCAGCAGCCGCTGGTGGTGGCGCGGGTCCGCATACCACCCCTTCAGCGAGCGGACCTCGGCGATGCGCACCGGGCTGTGCAGCGTGTTGATGAGGTGCCAGGTGGCGAGGTCGAAGTAGATGCCGCTGGGAACCTCGCGCGCCGGCTCGCCGGGGCGCGGCGGCCTGAGCGCCCCGTACCCGGCCAGCGGCAGGATGCTCGCCAGCTCGACGCGGCGGTCGAAGTCGGTGCCGGCGACGTGCACGCCGTGGTTGCCGAGGATGTCGCCGCGACGGTCGAGGCGGCCGCGGCGCGGCGGGCCGATGCGCACCAGCGAGAAGTCGGAGGTGCCGCCGCCGATATCGGCCACGAGCACGAGCTGCTCGCGCGTGGCGCGGCTTTCGAGGTCGAGCGCGGCGGCGATCGGCTCGTACTGGAAGTGCACGTCGGTGAAGCCGACCTGCCGCGCCGCGTTCTCGAGCGCCGCCTGCGCCGCCGCGTCGCGGCCCGGGTCGTCGTCGACGAAGAAGACCGGGCGCCCGAGCACCACCTGCTCGATCGGCGCGCCGGCCGCGGCCTCGGCGGCGCCGCGCAGGTGGCGCAGATAGCCGGCGACGACATCGCGGTAGCGCACCGAGCGGCCGCCGCCGATGTCGGTGCGCTGGTCCAGCAGCGCCGAGCCGAGGATGCTCTTCATCGAGCGCATCAGGCGGCCGTCGGCGCCTTCGACATAGGCGGCCACCGCGGCGCGCCCGTAGTGGCGGTGCGGCTCGCGCTGCTCGCTCGGCGTGTCGGAGCGGAAGAACACGGCCGTGGGCATCGTGAAGAAGCCCGGCTCGAGTTCGACCAGGCGCACGGCGGCGCCGTCGGGCGCGGCGGACGTGGCTGGATCCTGCGGCAGCGCGACGGCCGAGTTCGACGTACCGAAATCGATGGCGGCCCAGCGCACGGGCATGCGCTCCTTCTCCTGTGAGGGCGGCGAGTGTGCCGCGACAGCGCAGCCGCGGCAGCCCCGCCTCCCGCGCGCCCAGGCAGGCACTTCTGTTGGGGCCAGGCGGTTCCCACGGGTCCGGTCAGCCACGTGAACTGCGCACGTGCATCCCCCTACTTCGCGATTTCACCCGCACGCCCTTCTTGCGACACTGCGAGCGAAGGTAAGAAGCGTCACCTCCCACCGCCCCACCGCGCTCGGTCATTGCTGTCGTCACCCCCTCGCCACGGCCCTCGCATGAACACCAAGCCTGCCACTTCGCCGCGCTGGTACCAGCGCTGGCAGCGCACCGAGGGCAGGGCCGCGCCCCTCGACCCGGCGGACCTCGGCACCTGCTTCGGCATGGAAGCGTCGCTGGCCCAGGAGCCGGCGCCGACGACGCCGGGCGAGGAGACCGCCGCTGTCGGCGAGCGGAGCAGCCGCTCGGGGCGCTCGGCCGGCCGCGCCGCCTGGGCGGCGTGGATCCAGCGCCTGGCTTCGCGGCGCCGCCCGGCGGTCTGAGGGCGCTGAGGGCGCTGAGGGGCCTGAGGCCCTGAGGCCCGCTCCCCCGCTCGACCGGCGCAGCCCAGGGCGGCCTGAGCGCCAAAGCCAGGGTGGCGGCAGCCGCCCTGTTTGCTTCGGTTGCGCGCGCGCTGGGGGGTCAGCGCACGACGAGCACAGGCACTTGCGTGGCGGCCAGCAGCTTCGAGGCCACCGAGCCGAGCACCAGGCGGGCCAGCGCGCCGTGGCCGTGCGAGCCCATCACGATGAGGTCGAAGCCGCCGCGCCGGGCCAGCGCCGCGACGGTCTCGGCCGCGGCGCCGGTCTTGCCGACGAAAGCGGCCTCGATGCCCTGGCGCTGGAAGAAGGTGCGGATCGGCTTGAAGACGCGCTCGGCGCTCTCGTCGTAGTAGCTCTTCAGCGTCGCACGGTCGAGCACTGCGGCAGCGCGCCCGGGCACCGGCGGCACCACGTGCACCACGGTGTAGGCGTGGCCAGCGCCGAGCCACTCGTCGTGGGCGGCCAGGTAAGCCAGCATGCGCTTGGTGTACGGGCTGCCGTCGACAGCCAGCAGGATCTTCATGAGCGGCGCCTCCTGCGTTGTGGGCGAGCCCGCGCCACCCCGGCCTGTTCCCGGCCCGTTGCGGCTCGCCTCGTCTCGCACACGCCGCGCGAGTCTGGCCGGCTCCGCCGCGGCTTGGCTTGACGCCGCTCAGCCCTCGATCAACCGCGCCGCGTCGAAGCCTTCGGGTTCGCCCTTGTCGGCCATGCCGCGTGCCTGGCAGACCACGCGCGTGGGCCGCTGCCCGGGGCGCGGCACCAGGTAGTCGTGCCTGCAATGCAGGTGGCCGTGCAGCCACAGGTCGGCGCGCGGCAGCAGATCGTCGTCGGCGTTGCAGAAGCTGGCGGTGCCCGGCTGCGCGCCGTAGCGCGGGTCGGCGCTGCGCAGGCTGGGCGCGAAGTGCGTAATGACGACGGTCGCGTCCCAGCCGCCTTGGCCGTCCCGCTGCCCCGCAGGGGAGGGCCGCGGCGAGACGCGTGCCAGTTCCGCTTCGAGCCAGGCGCGGCAGGCGAGACCCTCCTCGCGCACGGCTTGGGCATCGAAAGCCCGCCCGCCGCGCGTGGCACCCATCAGGCGCATGAAGTAGCGCGCCGAGCGCATCGCGCGCTCGCGCCCTGGCTCGCCGAAGAGGTCGAAGTCGCTCCAGCGCGGCGTGCCGACGAAGCGCACGCGGCGGCCGTCGGCCACCTTCAGCGCGACCGACCGCCGGTACAGCAGCGTGAATCCCAGGCGTTGTTCGACGAGGGCGCGGAATGCGGGCAACGCCCGCTCGACATCGCGGCCATCGAACTCATGGTTGCCCGGCACCACCAGCACCGGCACCGGCCAGCCGGCGAAGCGCGAGTAGGCCGCCCACGTGGCGTCGATGTCGCCGGCCAGCACCAGCAGTTCGGCGCCGGGCAGGGGCTCGGGCTGGAAATCCTCGGTCTCGAGGTGCAGGTCCGACAGAAGCTGCAGGCGCATGGCGCAAGGAACCCCGGCGACGGCGCGGGCCGACGGCCAGGCGCCGGCGCCCCGGCCGCGAGCCCAGCCGTCTAGCGCAGCCGCTAGCCCAGCCGCTTCTCGATCTGCGCCTTGGTCGCCGGAAGCTGCGCCGGCAGCCGGTGCGCGAGCTGCGCGAACAGTTCGCCGTGCAGCTTCATCTCCTCGCGCCAGGCAGCGCGGTCGATGCCGATCACGCTGGCGAACTGCTCGCGCGTGAACGGCAGGCCCTGCCAGTGCAGGTCGGCGTAGCGCGGGCTGATGCCGAAGACGTTCTCCTCGCCACCGGCGCGGCCCTCGATGCGGCCGACCATCCATTCCAGCACGCGCATGTTCTCGCCGTAGCCGGGCCACACGAACTGGCCGTCGGCGCCCTTCCTGAACCAGTTGACGCAGTAGATGCGCGGCAGCCTGGCGCCGTCCTTGGCGAGCTTGTCTCCCAGGTCCAGCCAATGCTGGAAGTACTCGCTCATGTTGTAGCCGGTGAAGGGCAGCATCGCGAACGGGTCGCGGCGCACGATGCCCTGCGCGCCGGCCTGCGCCGCGGTGGTCTCGCTGCCCATCGTGGCGGCCATGTAGACGCCTTCGGCCCAGTTGCGCGCCTCGGTCACCAGCGGCACCGTGGTGCTGCGCCGGCCGCCGAAGATGAAGGCGTCGATCGGCACGCCTTCGGGGTCGTCCCACTGGTGGTCGAGCACGGGGTTGTTCTTGGCCGACACCGTGAAACGCGAGTTCGGGTGCGCCGCGAAGCGCGGCTTGCCGTTCGCCTCGGGGTTGGCCTTGGCGATCTCGGGCGTCCAGTCGCGGCCCTGCCAGTCGATGAGGTGCCTGGGCGGCGTGTCGGTGAGGCCTTCCCACCACACGTCGCCGTCGTCGGTGAGCGCGACGTTGGTGAAGATCACGTCGTGCGCCAGCGAGTCGAGGCAGTTCGGGTTGGTATGCGCGTTGGTCCCCGGGGCGACGCCGAAGTAACCCGCTTCGGGGTTGATCGCCAGCATCTTGCCGTCGGCCTGGGGCTTGAC
>JAEUPF010000091.1 GCA_016790425.1 Rubrivivax sp. | reverse complement strand
CGGCGCCCGCCTGCGCCACCGGGGTCGCGAGTGGGCCGTGCCCGGCTGCGCCGTCGACGCCGTCGACACCACCGGGGCCGGCGACACCTTTGCCGGCGCGCTCGCCGCCGCCCTGGCCGCAGGCCGCACGCTGGCCGTGGCCGCCGTCGAGGCCAACGCGGCGGCGGCCCTGTCGTGCCTGCGCGCGGGCGCGCGCGGCGGCATGCCCACGCGCGCCGAGCTCGATGCCGCGCTGGCCAGCCGGCCCTGAGCGATCGATCGACTTCCCGGAAACCCCTCGAACAGGAGCGAGCAGAGATGATCCGACGCAGATGCATGGCCGTGGCGGCGGCGGTGGCCGCGGTGGCCGCGATGGCGGGCGCCACGCCCGCGCTGGCGCAGAAGCGCACGCTGGTGCTTTCGACCTACGGCCTCCACCACGACCTCTTCAAGCGCATCGTCTACGAGCCGTTCGGCAAGCTGTGCAACTGCGAGATCGTGCTGGAGACCGGCAACGCCGCCGACCGCCTGGCCAAGCTCGACGCGCGCAAGGCGAACCCGAACGTCGACGTGCTGCAGATCACCGACTTCCTGGCGCTGGACGCCTCGCAGCGCGGCTTGCTGCAGCCGATCGACGCGAAGCGGCTGAAGAACCTCGACCAGATCTACGACTTCGGCCGCGACCCGCTGCGCAACGGCGAGGCGGTGGCCTACACCGTCTATTCGGTGGGCCTGGTCGTGCGCACCGACAAGGCCAGCCGCGACATCCAGCGCTGGCGGGACCTGTGGAACCCGGCGCTCAAGGGGCGCGTGATGCTGGCCAACATCACCAGCAACCAGGGCCTGGCGCAGCTGTTCATGGCCGACCGCGCCTGGGGCGGCTTCGGCGGCGACATGGGCACCGGCTTCGCCAGGCTGGGCGAACTGAAGTCCGGCGTCGTCACCTACTACACGCAGACGGCGCAGATGACGGCGTTGTTCGCGCAGGACGAAGCGTGGGTGGCGCCGGTGGGCCGCTTCGGCTGGCTGAACCTGAAGAAGACCGGCAAGCCGCTGGCGTGGGTGGTGCCCGCCGAGGGCCAGGTGGGCATGATGAACACGATGAGCATCGTCAAGGGCACGAAGAACGCCGACCTCGCGCACCAGCTCATCGACTTCTGGCTCAGCCGCGAGGTGCAGGAAGCGCTGGCCAACGAACTCGCGGACTCGCCCGTGAACCGCAGCGTGAAGATCAAGCCCGAGGCCGCCGACGGCCTCACCTGGGGCAAGGCGCAGATCGACTCGCTCGTCTTCATGAAGCCCGAAGCCGTGGTGCGCGAGCGCGCCGGCTGGGTGACGCAGTGGAACCGGATGATCGCGGGGAAGTAGGGCGGCAGGGCCACCGCAGCCGGCCGCAGTAGGGAGCGCACCCCAGCGCGCACCTCGTCGCGCCTTGACCTCGCGCAAGGAAATGGCCGCCTGCACGCGCATCCTCGGCTCCCCTTCGACAACCGAGAAAGCGAACCGATATGCCCACCCGCAAGGTCAACGACCCCGAACTGGCCAAGGCCGTGGCCAGCCTGCGCCAAGCGGCGCAACACCTGCGCAACGCCGTCACGGGGCGCGTGGGTCAGCTGCGCGGCGTCGCCGCCACCGAGATCGGCAAGGCCAAGGCGGCGCTGCTGAAGAAGACCGGCGTTGCGCAGGAGCGCGTCGAGTCGGTGCTGAAGACCACCGAGTCGCGCCTGCACAAGGCCATCGTCAGCGCGCAGGCGGCGCTCGACAAGGCGGTGG
Source organism: Rubrivivax sp. (assembly GCA_016790425.1). Lineage (GTDB taxonomy): Bacteria > Pseudomonadota > Gammaproteobacteria > Burkholderiales > Burkholderiaceae_C > Rubrivivax. The sequence goes on along the minus strand of JAEUPF010000091.1, from coordinate 14,157 downwards.
CGCAGGCCGAGAAGCGCAGCGTCGCCACCGCTGCGGCCGTGAAGCGGGCGGCGGCACCTGCGGCCAAGCGCCGCGCCGGCCCGGCGCGCAGTGCGGCCAAGAGGGCGGCGCCGGCGAAGAAGGCGCGGGCCGCCAAGGCGTAGCGCCCGGCCCCGCCCGCTGCCGCCGCGCTGCGGGCGCGGCGGCGGTGCCGCTTGCGTCAGCGGCGCGCCGTGCGCTGCACCACCCCGCACCAGCGGGCGATGAACAGCGCCAGCACGGCGGTGACCTGCTGCATCGAATCGATCGACACCCACTCGTCGACGCCGTGGATGTTGGCGCCGCGCGGGCCGTAGCAGGTGGCGGGGATGTCGCCGTAGAGGTGGAAGAAGCGCACGTCGGTCGTGGCGGTGGCCGCGCGCGTGGCGGCCGGGCGGCCGGTGATGTCGTGGTGGGCCTGCATCAGCGTGCGCATGGCCGGCTGCTGCAGATCGACGACGCAGCCCTCGGCCTGGAAGCCTTGGTAGCTGACGTCGACCTTGACGCTGGCGTGCGCGGGGTGCGCCGCATGGGCGGCGCGGATCAGCGCCTCGACCTCGGCCCGCACCGCGGCCGGCTTCACACCCGGGTAGAAGCCCAGGCGCAGGTCGGCGCGGCAATGCGTGCTGACCGACGAACTCCACTCGCCGCCCTCGATCCGCCCGAGATTGAAGTTGATCGGGTGGTCGTGCGCGCAGTACATCGGGTGGCGGTGCTGCGGCGCGTTCCACTGCGCTTCCAGCTTGCGCAATTCGGCGACGATGTACTGCGCGAACTCGATCGCGCCGATGCCGGTCTGCGCCACGGCGGCGTGCACGGGGACTCCGTACACATCCAGCGTCAGCCACATCACGCCCAGCTGCGCGCTCAGCAGTTCATCGAACGGCTCCGGGATGATGGCCGCGTCGGCGGTGTGGCCGGCGAGCAGGCAGGCGAGCGCGCCGTTGCCGGTGCACTCCTCCTCGATCACGCTTTGCAGCGTGACCCGCGCCGCCGGCTCGAAGCCCAGCCGCTGCAACGCCGCCATCGCCATCGTGTAGGCGACGATGCCGGCCTTCATGTCGTTGGCGCCGCGGCCGTGCAGGCGATCGCCGTCGATCCACGGCTCGAACGGCGGCCGCGTCCACAGCCGCTCGGCGCCCACCGGCACCACGTCGATGTGGCCGTTGAGGATCAGCGAGCGGCCGCGGGCGCGGGTCGGCTCCGCGGTTGCGCCGGCCGCCGCCGCGGCGGGCCGCGGCTCGTGGATGCCGATGACGTTGCGCCGGCCCTCGTAGGAGACGATCGAAGGCGAGTAGCCCGGGTGGCCGCGCAGCTTCGCTTCGTCGATGACGAGTTCGTGCACGGCCAGCCCCAGGGCCTCGAAGCGCCGCTTCATCAGCGCCTGCGCAGAAGCCTCGCGGCCGAGCAGCGAGGGCTCGGCCACCAGGGCTTGCAGGAAGGCGACGGCCTCGTCGCGCTGCGCGGCGACGGCGGCGACGATCTCGCTTTCGCTGAGCGGGCACAGGGTGGCGGTGTCCATGGCGAGGGCCTTCGCGGAGAGCTTCGGGTATCGATGCGGCAGTCGGCGCCGCGAATGATCGCGCGCCGCGGGCCGCCGCCGGCCGAGCGGTTACCCTTCCGTTCCCGCGGCAGCAATCCGACGGGAGTGGAGACCTGGGGCATGGCGGCCACGCAATTCGACCTCGTCATCGAAGGCGGCACGGTGATCGACGGCACCAAGGCGCCGCGCTTCGACGCCGATGTCGGCGTCGCCGCTGGCCGAATCGTCGCGCTGGCCGAGCCCGGCGCGCTGGCCGGCCACGGCGCCCGGCGGCGGCTGGCGGCGCACGGGCGCATCGTGGCGCCGGGGTTCATCGACTCGCACACGCACGACGACCTGGCGGTGCTGCGCCACCGCGGCATGGACTTCAAGGTCTCGCAGGGCGTGACGACGGTGGTCACCGGCAACTGCGGCATCAGCCCGGCGCCGCTGGAAGCGGGCACGCCGACGCCGGCGCCGATCTCGCTGGCGGTGAGCGGCGGCGAAGGGCGCTTCGGCACCTTCCAGCAGTACCTGCAGGCGATGGAGCGCACACCGGCAGCGCTGAACGTGGCGCCGCTGGTGGGCCACACGACGCTGCGCGCGCGCTGCATGGCCGACCTCGGCCGCGCCGCCGATGCGGCCGAGGTGCAGGCGATGCAGCAGCACGTGCGGCAGGCCCTGGCGGCCGGCGCCATCGGCGTTTCCACCGGCACCTGGTATCCGCCGGCGGCGGCCGCCAGCACCGAGGAGATCATCGAGGTGTGCCGGCCGCTGTCGGAGCTCGGCGGCGTCTTCGCCACGCACATGCGCGACGAGGGGGACGGCGTCTTCGATGCGCTCGACGAGACCTTCCGCATCGGCCGCGAACTGGGCGTGCCGGTGGTCGTCTCGCACCACAAGGTGAACGGCGCGCCCAACTGGGGCCGCTCGGTGCAGACGCTGGCGCGCATCGGCGCGGCGATGCAGCACCAATGCGTGGCGCTCGACTGCTACCCCTACACGGCCGGCAGCACGATGCTGCACGACGACCCGGCGCGGCTCGCCGGCCGCATCGTCATCGCGCACAGCGTAGCGCAGCCGCAGATGGCCGGCCGCGAGCTGGCCGGCATCGCCGCCGAATGGGGCTGCGACACGATGGAAGCGGTGCGCCGCCTGCAGCCGGCCGCGGCCATCTACTTCACGATGGACGAAGGCGACGTGCAGCGCATCCTCGCCTTCGAGCACACGATGATCGGCAGCGACGGCATTCCGCTGGGCGAGCGGCCGCACCCGCGGCTGTGGGGCACGTTTCCGCGCGTGCTGGGCCACTACAGCCGCCGGCTGAACCTGTTCCCGCTGGAAACAGCGGTGTGGAAGATGACGGGCCTCACCGCAGGCAACTTCGGCCTCGAAGGCCGTGGCCGCGTGGCCGAGGGCTGCGCGGCCGATCTCGTGCTCTTCGACGCCGAGCGCGTCATCGACACCGCCACCTACGAAGAGCCGCAGCGCGCCGCCGCCGGCATCGACGCGGTCGTCGTCAACGGCGAACCGGTATGGGCCGGCGGGCGCGAGACCGGGGCACGGCCGGGGCAGGTGCTGCGGCGTAGACTCGAAGCGGCACGTTCCTCCTGACTTCCTGCGCCGACCATGACCCCGTTCCGCTCCCCTTTCGCCGTCGTTCGCCACGCTCCTTCGCGCAAGGCCGCCTTGCTGCTGGCCGCAACGCTGGGCCTCGCATTGCCGGCGCATGCCGCTTCCATCTTCGGCTCGCTCAAGCGGGCCGGCAAGCCGGTGGCGGGCGCGTCGATCAAGCTCCTGTGCGGCGGCACCATCAGCGCCGGTCAGAGCGACGAGCGCGGCAACTACAGCCTCTCGATCGCCAAGGGCGGCAGCTGCACGCTCACCGTCGACGCCAAGAGCACCAGCGTGCAACTCGGCGAGGAGCCCAAGCGCCAGGACTTCGAGGTGCCCGCCGGCGACGCGCCGCTGCGCCCGCTCTGACGCCGACCCGCAGCCGTTCAAGAAACGATGGCCGCCGACAAGTCGAGCGGGCCCGGCGCCACCGCGCCGGCCCCGGCCGAGGCGAAGCGTTCGCGCGCCGACTCGGCCAAGTGGGTGCTGCAGACGCTGGCGATGCCGATCGCGCTGGTGGCGCTGCCGCTGCTGTACCAGTGGAAGGCCAGCGAGATGACGCAGGCGGCGAACGCCGAGAACCAGCGCCGCGAGGCCGCCGAGCAGCAGTTCCGCCTCTACACCGACCTGATGAGCAAGCGCGAGGAGGCCGATACGGCGGTGCGCCGCGGCCTGTTCGACAAGCTGGTGGGCAGCTACCTCGACCCGCGCCCCGGCGACCCCGGCCGGCGGTTGGTGGCGCTGGAGCTGCTGTCGCTGAACTTCCACGATTCGCTGAACCTGAGCCCGCTGTTCTGGGACCTCGACCGCGAGATCAACAGCGAAGCGAACCGGCCGCGCGTGCGCGAGCTGCGCGCGCAGCTCGACCGCATCGCGCGGCAGCTGAAGAGCCGCCAGGCCTCGATGCTGGAGATCGACGGCTGGCGCGGCGGCTGGGACATCGACCTCGCGTTCGTCTCGCCGGGGCAGGCGCCGCCGAGCAAGACCTTCGCCACCAGCCGCAGCGTCGCCGAGGACGGCGGCGCCGCCATCGCCGGCGCGCCGCCGCCGCAGTTCACCGTGACCGTGCTGCAGCACGACCCCGAGCACCGGCGGCTGTTCGTCAAGATCGACGGCAGCGGGCAGGAGCACCCGCTGAGCTTCTGGCTCGACCCGTACGACTTCCCGCTCACCAACTTCAGCCGCACCTCGCGCACCGAGCGCATCGCGGTGATGCTCAACGACTACCGCTGGAACGGCAGCGAGGGCGGGGCTTCGATCGTGCTGCTGTACTTCCCCAGTTCGCGCAGCGGCGCCAAGGACCGGCCGTACATCGACGACCTCATCGCGCGGCTGGCGCGGCAGCCGGCGGCCGCGGCCAGCGCGAACACGAGCGCGAACACGAGCGCGAACACGAGCGCGAACACGAGCGCGAACGCCGCCTCGGGCGCTGGGCCCGGCGCTGCATCCGGCGCTGCCACGACGGCTGCTCCGTCGCCGAAGTAGGCGCAGCGGGGCGGGTCGGGCGCCCTGCGCCCCCCCCTCGATAGAATCGCCGCCCGTTCGCCACGCGGGGCCTCGGTGATCCGTTTCAAGATCGTCTCGGGAAGTCGCAGCGGCACCACCCTCGGCTTCGGCCGCGAGCCGGTGCGCGTGGGGCGCAGCGCCAGCGCCGAACTGCGTTTCGCCGGTGCCGAGGACGCGGTGGTCTCGACGCACCACGCGCAGGTCGTCTTCGAGCGCGGCCGCTGGTTCCTCGTCGACACCGGCTCCACCAACGGCACGCTGCTCAACGGCCGCAAGATCGCCAAGCAGGCGCTGAAGGCCGGCGACCGGGTGTGCTTCGGCTTCCCCGGCGGGCCCGAGGCCGACATCGAGATCGACGGCGAGGAGCCCGCGTCGCTCGCCGGCGCCACCGTGCCGCGCACCGTCGCCGGCTCGCCGAAAGGAACGCTGGCGGCCTACGACGCCGAGCAGGACGCGCAGCGCATGGCGCAGGCGTTGAAGGCCGGTGCGCGCGGCGACGCCAGCACGCTGCGCGTGGCCGACGAGGCGGCGCGCAAGGTGGCCGAGCGGCGCGCCAAGGCGGGCGGCAGGAGTTCGGGCGACACGGTGATCATCCTCGCGCAGGCGATGAACCGGGTCACCGAGACGGTGCGCAGCCGCACCACCAGCAAGTGGGTCAGGGTGCTTGCCGGCGCCGGTGCCGCCGCGCTGCTGGTCATCGGCGCGCTGGGGGCGGTGGTCTTGCACCAACAGCGCGAGATCGAGCGCCTGGTCAGCGCCAAGACCGGCATCGACCGCCAGATCGCGTCGCTGCAGGAGCGCATGCGGTCCGAGACCGACACCGTGCTGCTCGCGGCGATGGAAGACAACCTCGCCGCGCTGGCCGGCTCGGCGCAGACGGCGCTGGCGGAACTGCAGCGCCGCGACGAAGCGCGTGCCGCGCAACTGGCCGCCGGCGGCGACGAACTCGATCGCGAGATCCGCAAGATCCTCGCCAAGTTCAACGCCTCGACCTACGCCATCCCGCCGATCTTCCGCGAGCGGCTGCAGTTCCACATCGACGAGCTGACGGCAGCGGGCAACCGCAAGTCGATGTTCGCGCGCAAGCAGCGCTACTGGCCGGTGATCATGAAGGAGTTCACCGCCCTCGGCCTGCCCGAGGAGATGGCCTACATCGCCTGGGTGGAATCGGGCTTCGATCCCAGCGCGCAGAGCCCGGCCGGCGCCGCGGGTCTGTGGCAGATGACGACGACGACGGCACAGTCGCTCGGCCTCACCGTCAACGCCAGCGTCGACGAGCGGCTCGACCCCGAGCGGCAGAGCAAGGCCGCGGCCACCTACCTGGCGCGGCTGCTGTCGGAGTTCGGCGAGGACTCGTTCATGCTCGTGCTGGCCAGCTACAACCGCGGCGAGAACGGCGTGCGGCGGGTGCTCGGCCAGGTTGCGCGCGACCCGGGGGGCTTCCGCAAGGACAAGCGCGACTTCTGGCACCTGTACCGGCTGAAGCTGCTGCCCGACGAGACGCGCGAGTACGTGCCGCGCGTGCTGGCCGCGGCGATCGTCGGCAGCAACGCGCAGCGCTACGGGCTGGGGAACTAGCTGCCCGAGGTTGCTGCTCCCTCGCGGCCGCCCGTTGCGGCGCCTGCAGACCCGGCGCCAGGCTTCGAGCGGCGGGCGCGCTGGCGCTGGCGGGCATCGAACGGCCTCATCGTCGTCATCACGCTGCTGTTCCTCGTCGTCGGTGTCGCGGCGCTGAGCGGCGGCTTCCTCGCCGGCGCGCTGGCCGATGCCTTCGATACCGGTTCGAGCCCGCGGCTCGTCGTCTACCCGTTCCTCGGCTACCTGGCGCTGTTCGTGGTGCCGCTGCTGCTGTCGCTGCCGCTGCTGCTGCCGCTGGCGCTGGCCTGGCGCCAGCCGCGGCGCATCGTCGTCTTCCGACGCTTCAACCGCGGCCGCGAGGGTGCGCAGCTGCAGCGGTTGATCAATGCCCAGTTCGCGCGCTTCGGCCACGTCTTCACGCTGGCCGACGCCTCGATCAAGGTGCCGTGGACCGTGCGCGTGCCGGTGCTGCTCGGGCAGCTGGCGCTCGTCAACTTCCGGCCGCGGATGGTCAACAGCGAGCCCAAGCTGGCCGGTCTCTCGCGGCTGCTCGGGCGGCCGCGGTGGCTGAACATCAACTGGTTGGTCTCGCTGCGCAAGATCTTCGCCGTGCGCGCCTCCGACGAGTACTGGCAGCGCTCGGTCGCCGTGTTGCTGGAGCACGCCGATCTCGTCGTCGTCGACGTGTCGGTGCCGCGCGACTCGCTGCTGTGGGAGATCACCCATTGCCTGGGTCGCGGCCTGGCCGGCCGCATGATCCTGCTCGCCTCGCGCTCCTCGGAAGCCGCCAGCCGCGCCTGGCTGGCCGGCATCGCGGCCCGGCACCCGCAGATCGAGTCGGCGCCGATCTGGTGGTACGACAAGCGCGGCGTCGCCGATGCGGCCGCCCTGCGCTCGAACGTGGTGCAGCGGCTGGCCGTGCCGATCGAACCGGCGCCGGCCCCGCCGTTGTTGTCCACGGTGGCGAGCGTCGCGGCGACGCTCGGCTGGTCGGGCGCGCTGGCGGCGGCGGCAGCGCTGGCGAGCGCGCCGTACCTGTTCAGCGATTTCACCGCCCGCCACTCGCCCTGGCGCTGGCACGTGTACCAGGCCTACCTCTACGGCGAGGCGTCGAGCACCGCGCTCGAAAGGATGCAGCGCGACTTCCCCGAGCAGGCCAAGGCGCAGTTGCTGGCGTACGCGCGCTCCGAAGACACGGTGCCGCATCGGCGCGGCCTGGAAGGCCTGGCCGCGATCGGCGACCGCCGCATGATCAGGACGCTGGTCGAACTGGCCAACGCCGGCAACCCGGACGAGCGCCTGCGGGAAGCCCACGCCGTCCAGGACCTGATGAAGCGCCTGGGGCCGGATGCCGCCGGCGACTACGTGCAGTGCATGCGCACGCTGCCGGCGATGGCTTTCGATGCGGAGATCGACCGGCTGCTGGAGCCCGCCTACCAGGCCATGCCGGCCGGGGACTTCGCCACGCTGGTGGCCGCGCCGAGCGAGGCGGCGCGGTTCACGGCCGCCTTCCGGCTCGCCGCCGAAGACGAGCTGAAGGTGGTGCCGATCCTTCTCGAAGCGCTGTCCAGGCAGGAGCCCGCGACGTTCTTCGAGTTCACCACGATGAGCCTCAAGAAAGGCATGGCCAGGCCGCACGAAGCGCGCGTGCGCCCTCATCTGGTCCGCCTGCTGGAGGGCAGGGCGGGCAAGGGCAGGCTCGACACGGCCGCGCTCGATCGCTTCCTGGCCGACCGCGAACGCGGCGTGGCCGCCACCTACGCGGCGAAGCTGACCGTCGTCTACGCCGCCGACGGCGAACTGCGCGAACGCGTCGCCGGCGCGTCCCCGAGCGCGGCGCTGCTGTCGGAGCTGGCGCTGCTGGCGGCCGATCAACGCTACAAGGACGCGCCACGCGCCACGGCGGCGCTGGCCGCGGCCGACGGCACCTGGCTCGCCGGCCTGCTCGACGACGCCGACAAGGACCTGCGCCTGGACGCCGCGCTGGCGCTGGCGATGCGAGGCGATGTCCGCAGCCTCGCGCCGACGCTGGAGCTGCTGCGCGAGCAGCGCAGCCGCGGCTTCCTCGAGTTCGGGGCCGGGCCCTGGTTCCGCCACGAGCCGCGCGGTCTGACGGTGCTGGAAACGCTCGCGTCGACGCTTGCCGCGAGCACGCGCTTTGCGGCGCGCTTCGAGCACCTGGAGGAGATCTCCATCGCGGCGTTGATCACGCTGGCCAAGGCCGTCGCGCGCACGCGCGACGATCGGGCGCTGAAGGCCGTCGTCGAGGCCTACGCGCGGCACCCCAAGGCCGAGGTGGTTGCCGCCACGGGCTGGCGGTTCGGCTGGACCACCAGCGAGTCGATGGCGGCCGTCCTGCCGCGGCGGCTGACCCCTTGGCTCGTGAGCCGGGCCAACGAGAGCGCCGACCCGGCGGCGAAGGATCCGGCCGCGCAGGCGGCGCTGCGCATCCTGGCGCGGGCCGTGGTCCTGAAGGAATGCCGCGACGACTTCGGTGCCACCGACATGGTCGAGGAGCAGCGTTGCCGGGACAGGCGGCTGCCGCCGTGACCGCCGCTCACGCGATGCGCCCGAACCACAGCACCGACAGTGCCGCCCCTGACACCAGCAACCCCACTGCCAGCGCCACCGCCAGCGCCGTCAGCTCGGTCTCGCGCGTGTGCACCTGCAGCCGCGAGCCGAGGTTGCGGTACACGCTGCGCAGGTCTTCGGCCGTGCCGGCGTGGTGGTACTCGCCGCCGGTCATGCGCGCCACTTCGCGCAGCGTCGGCTCGTCGAGCTGCAGATAGATCGCCATGCCTTCGCCCATCGTTGCGTGGCCGTCGATCGTGCCCAGGCCGACGACGTGGATGCGCACGCCGCGCTCGGCGGCCATCTTCGCGGCTTGCAGCGTGTCGACGCCGGTGGTGCGGCGGCCGTCGCTGAGGAGGATGATCGCCGCGGCGTCGTACGAGCCGGGCGGCACCGGCGTGACCTGCACCGGCGGCGGCTTCGCCTTTTCGTCCAGGCTGCGCGCGCGGCGGCGCGGGCCGAAGGTCATCTCGGTGAGATCGATGCCGTGGTCGGGGAAGAGCTCGGCCAGGCTGAGCACGATGGCGTTTCCGACCGCGGTGCCGTACTGCATCTGGATGGCGTCGATGGCGCCGACCAGCGACGGACGGTCGAGCGTGGCCTGCTGCGCCACCTGCGCCGTGCCGGCGAAGGTGACGATGCCCACTTCGATGTGGCGCGGCAGTTCGGCGAGGAAGGTGCGCGCCGCTTCCTGCGCCGCCACCATCCGCGTGGGCTTCACGTCGCGCACGCGCATGCTCAGCGACACGTCGATCGCCAGCATGATGGTCGAGCGGGCCCACGGCAGCGTCACCCGCGCCGCGGGCCGCGCGAACGCCAGCAGCAACGCCGCCAATGCGAGGAAGAACAGCGCCGGCGGCAGGTGCCGCCGCCACCGGCTGCCGGGTGCTGCCGCGCGAACGACGGCGAGGCTGCTCAGGCGCAGCGCCGGCTTGCCGCGCCGGCGCAGCAGCCACAGGTACAGCACCGGCAGGCCCGGCAGCGCCAGCCACAGCAGCCACAGGTTCTGGGGCCAGAGGAAGCTCATCGGCGTGCGACCCGACGGATGCGCCTGGCGGGGGCTCGCGTGCGGCGCGCCGGCGGTCAGGGCCTGGGCCGCTCGCCCTTGGCCGCTCGCTGCGCCACCCGCACCGGGTCGCCGTCCTCGACGCCGTCGGGCGGGCTTTCGATGACGCGGTCGCCGGGTTCCAGGCCGCTGGCCAGTTCGATGCTCGTGCCGAGGTCGCGCGCCACGGTGACCGGCTTCATCACCACCTTGTCGCCGGTGCCGACGGTGGCCACGCGCAAGCCGGACTTGTCGAACACCAGCGCGCTCGGCGGCACAGCGAGCGTGCCGCTGGCGCGCGGCAGGTCGAAGGCGACGCTGGCGAAGCCGCCGGGCAGCAACTCGCCGGCGGCGTTCTCCACCGCGAGCTGCACCAGCATGCTGCCCGAGGCGGCGTTGATCGCGCGCGCCATGCTCTGCACGGTGCCGGCGTAGACGCTGCCCGGCCGCTCGGGCACGGTGAGGCGCGCCGCCGAGCCGGGGCGCAGCGCCGCCACCTGCGCCTGCGGCACGCTGACGTAGACGCGCAGGCGGCGCGTGTCGGAGACGACGAAGAGCTCGCTGCCCGGCGTGCTGCCCACGTTCACCAGCGCGCCGACATCGGTGTTGCGCGCGGTGACCACGCCGTCGAAGGGCGCCACCAGGCGCGCGAAGCCCTTCTGCGCCAGCAGGCGGTCGACGTTGGCCTGCAGCGCGTTCACCACCGACTGCCTGGCGGCGTGTTCGCTCGCCTTCTCGTCGGCGCCCTGGCGCGCCACCATGCCGCCGGCCAGCAACTCCTGCCAGCGCTGCGCGGTGCTGGCCGCCAGCGCGGCGTTGGTCCTGGCGCTGGCGAGTTCGGCCTGCGCTTGCAGCAACTGCTGGTCGAGCTCGGGCGTCTCCAGCACCGCGAGCACGGCGCCGGCCTTCACCGGCGTGCCGATGTCGGCCGTCCATGCCTTCAGGTAGCCGCTGACGCGGGCGTAGATCGGCGCCCGCGCCCAGGGGTCGATGCGGCCGGGCAGTTCGAGCGCGGCGGCGGCACCGGACGCCGCGGCGGGCGCGATGACGTTGACCGTTCGCACCGCCTGCGCCTCGGCACGCTGGCGCAGGTCCAGCGCCTGCGAGCGCCGCCCCTGCACGCCGCTGACGACGACGGCGCCGGCGACGACGGCGAGCACCAGCCCCGCGATCCACAAGGCGCGGCGCGAGGGCCGCAGCGGTTCAGGCGACATGAACGGGGTCTCCGGGAACGGGCGACGCGGGCGCGCCGCGGCGCCGGCCATCGTTGGCGTGGACGAGGCTGAACACCGCGGGCACGAAGACGAGCGTGGCCACGGTGGCGAAGACGAGGCCGCCGATCACCGCGCGGCCGAGCGGTGCGTTCTGCTCGCCGCCTTCGCCCAGGCCCAGCGCCATCGGCAGCATGCCGATGATCATCGCCAGCGCCGTCATCAGCACCGGGCGGAAGCGCACGAAGCCGGCCTGCAGCGCGGCGTCGACCGCGCTGGCGCCGGCGTCGAGCTGCTCGCGCGCGAAGGCGATGACGAGCACGCTGTTGGCGGTGGCCACCCCCATGCACATGATCGAACCCGTGAGCGCCGGCACCGACAGCGTCGTGCGCGTGGCGAACAGCATCCACACGATGCCGGCCAGCGCCGCCGGCAGCGCGGTGACGATGACGAACGGGTCGCGCCAGCTCTGGAAGTTGACGACGATGAGCAGGTAGATCAGCACCACGGCGCCGAGCAGCCCCCACTGCAGGCCGGCGAAGGCGCGCTCCATCGTGCGCACCTGGCCCAGCAGCACGACGCTGGAGCCGCGCGGCACCTCGGCGGCATGCTCTTCGATGACGCGCTTGATGTCGGCGGCCACGGCGCCGAGGTCGCGGTCCTGCGTCGTGGCGTTGATCTGCACCATCGTCTGCAGGTCGTACTGGCTGACCACGGCGTTGGCGGTGGTGCGCGTGAACCCGGCCAGGCCGCCCAGCACCTGCGGATTCGGGGCGGCGGCGCCGCTCAGCGGCAGGTTGGCCAGCGCCGCGAGCGAATCGAGCTTGTACTGCGGCGTCTGCATGACGATCGAGTAGGAGATGCCGTTGTCGGGGTTCAGCCAGTAGGTGGGCGCCACCTGGCTGCTGCCGGCCAGGCTGACGACGAGGCTGTTGGTCACGTCGCGCGCCGTCAGGCCGAGCTCCTGCGCGCGCGAACGGTCGACGTTGACGGCGAAGACCGGCGCGCGGTTGCTCTGCTGGATGCGCGCGTCGGCGACGCCGCTGACGCGGCGGATCGCCTTCAGCAGCTTGTTGGCGTAGGCGAAGTTGGCCTCGAGGTTGCTGCCGCGGATCTGCAGATCGATCGGCGCCGGGGCGCCGAAGTTGAGGATCTGGCTGACGATGTCGGCCGGCGGGAACGAGAACACCGTGTCGGGGAACTCGCGCGGCAGCAGCTCGCGCAGCTCGCGCACGTAGCCGGCGCTCGGGCGGTGCCCCTTGCGCAGCGCGATCTGGATGTCGCCGTCGGCGGTGCCGATGACGCCGGTGTTGTTGTAGGTGAGGTTGATGCTCGAAGGCGGCAGGCCGATGATGTCGACGATCGTCGTGATCTCGTCGCCCGGGATGACGCGGCGGATGGCGTCCTGGATGCGCGCGAAGCGCGCCGCCGTCTCCTCGACCCGCGTGCCCACCGGCACGCGCGCGTGCAGCAGGATCTGGCCGCCGTCGACGGCGGGGAAGAAGTTGCTGCCGAGCATCGGCGCCAGCGCGAACGAGCCCGCCACCAGCGCCATGAAGGCGGCGACGAAGGCCCAGCGCGCGCCGAGCGCGACGCGCAGCACGCCGCGGTAGACCTCGCGCAGCGCCTCGAAGCGCTCTTCGAACCAGCGCTGTGCGCGCATGAACGGGTTGCGCGTGGGCGGCAGCGCGGCGTTGGTGCCGTGCAGGTCGGTGTGCGGCGCATGCGGCCTGAGCAGGGCCTTGGCCATCGTCGGCACCAGCGTGCGCGAGAGGACGAACGAGCAGGCCATCGCGAACATCACCGCCAGCGCCATCGGCACGAACAGGAAACGCGACACGCCTTCGAGGAAGAACATCGGCACGAAGACGATGCAGATGCACAGCAGCGACACGAACGCCGGCGTGACGATCTGGCGCGCGCCGTCGAGGATGGCGCTGTCGACGTCCTTGCCCTGCTCGAGGTGCCAGTTGATGTTCTCGATCGTCACCGTGGCGTCGTCGACGAGGATGCCCACCGCCAGCGCCAGGCCGCCCAGCGTCATCAGGTTGAGCGTCTCGCCCATTGCCGCCAGCGCGATGATCGAGCCCAGCACCGACAGCGGGATCGAGACGGCGATGATCACCGTCGAGCGCCAGCTCCCGAGGAAGAGCAGGATCATCAGGCTCGTCAGCGCCGCGGCGACGAGCCCTTCGACGGCGACGCCGGTGACGGCGGCGCGCACGAAGATCGACTGGTCGTTGATCGGCACCACCTGCAGCGCCTCGGGCCACGTCGGCTTGATCTGCGCCAGCCGCTCGCGGATGCCGTCGACGATGGCCAGCGTGGACGTGGCGCCGTTCTTCAGCACCGACATCAGCACCGAGCGGCCGCCGTCGACGTGCACGATGTTCGTCTGCGGCGAGTTGCCGTCGTGCACGTGCGCGACGTCGCGGATGTAGAGGGTGCTGCCGTTGACGACCTTGATCGGCAGGTTGCCCAGTTCGGCGATCACCGACGGCGCGTTGTTCAGCTGCAGCGTGTACTCCAGCGCGCCGATCTTCTGCGTGCCGATGGGCACGAGCAGGTTCTGCGCCGCCAGCGCGGCGGCCACGTCGGCGCCGGAGAGGCCGCGCGCCTGCATCGCCGCGTTGTCGAGGTCGATCTGCACCAGGCGCTGCTTGCCGCCGTAGGGGAACGGGATCGCCGCGCCGGGCACGCTGACCAGCGGCGTGCGCACGCTGGTGACGCCGAGGTCGAACAGCGCCTGCTCCGACAGCCCCTGGCCCGACAGCGCCAGCTGCAGGATGGGCACCGTCGCCGCGTTGTAGTTGAGGATCAGCGGCGGCGTCGTTCCCGGCGGCATCTGCCGCACTGCCACCTGCGCGATCGCGGTGACCTGCGCGTTGGCCACCGCGACGCTGACGCCGGGGTGGAAGAACACCTTGATGATGCTGATGCCGGGGTACGACGTGGCCTCGATGTGCTCGATGTCGTTGACGGTGGTGGTGAGGCCGCGCTGGAAGCCGGTGGCGATGCGCCCGGCCATCTGCTCGGGCGGCAGCCCGGTGTACTGCCACGCCACCGCGATGACCGGGATGCGGATCTCCGGG
>JAEUPF010000079.1 GCA_016790425.1 Rubrivivax sp. | reverse complement strand
GGAACTGCGCCAGCACGACCTGCTTGGTCGCCTGGTCGGCGGCGATGACGAAGGCGGCCAGCGCCAGCCAGAACACGAGCCCTGGCGCGCCGGCGCGGCGGAACGACAGCGCCATCGCCTCGGCTCTCAGGCGAAGCGCCGCGTCTCGCCGGCGCCGAAGAGGTTGCTCGTGCAGCGGCCGCACAGGGCCGCGTGCGCCGGGTCGTGGCCGACGTCCTCGCGCCAGTGCCAGCAGCGTTCGCACTTGCGCGCCTGGCTGGCCTGCACCTCGATCGACGGCAGCGGCCCTTCGGCGAGGTTCGCCACCGAGGTGATGAGCACGAACTTGAGGTCGTCGCCCAGGCTCGCCAGCAGCGCGTGGTCGGCCGCCGGCAGCGTCAACGCGACATGGGCTTGCAGCGAAGAGCCCACGGTGCCGGCGGTGCGCAGGTTCTCGATCTCCTTGTTGACGCCGTCGCGCAGCTCGCGGATGCGGGCCCACTTGGCCAGCAGCAGCGCCGCGTCGCCGGCGCTGTTCGGATCGGCCTCGGGGAACGACCAGTAGGTTTCGCAGAAGATCGATTCGCCGCGCCGCGCGGCCGGGGCGAACACCTGCCACGCCTCCTCGGCGGTGAAGCTGAGGAACGGCGCCATCCAGCGCAGCATCGCGTGCGTGATGTGCCACAGCGCCGTCTGCGCCGAGCGCCGCGCCGGCGACGCCGGGGCCGTGGTGTACAGACGGTCCTTCAGCACGTCGAGGTAGAAGGCGCCCAGGTCCTCGGCGCAGAACACCTGCAGCCGGGCCACCACCGGGTGGAATTCGTGCACGTCGTAGTGCTTCAGGATCTCGGCCTGCAGCTCGGCGGTACGCGCCAGCGCCCAGCGGTCCACCTCGAGCATCTGCGCCGGCGCCACGGCGTCCCTGGCGGCATCGAAGTCGGACGTGTTGGCCAGCAGGAAGCGCAGCGTGTTGCGGATGCGCCGGTAGCTGTCGACGACGCGCGCGAGGATCTTGTCGTCCACGCTGAGGTCGCCGGAGTAGTCGGTGGCGGCGCACCACAGGCGGATGATCTCGGCGCCCGACTGCCGCGCCACTTCGCGCATCTCGACGAAGTTCCCGAGGCTCTTGCTCATCTTGCGGCCGTGGCCGTCGACGGTGAAGCCGTGCGTGAGCAGTCCGCGGTAGGGCGCGCGGCCTTCGAGCGCGCAGCACACCAGCAGCGAGCTGTGGAACCAGCCGCGGTGCTGGTCGTGCCCTTCGAGGTAGAGGTCGGCCTCGGGGCCGGTGGCGTGGCGGCCGAGGTCGCCCGGCGGCCCCTGGTGCGAGCCGCGCAGCACGTGCGCGAAGGTGGAGCCGGAGTCGAACCAGACGTCGAGGATGTCGTTGCTCTTGGCGTAGACGTCGGCCTCGTCGCCGAGCCATTCGCGCGCCTCGAGCTGGCTCCAGGCCTCGACGCCGCCCTTGGCGACGAGCGCCGCGGCACGCTCCATGAACTCGAGCGTCCGCGGGTGCGGCTCGCCCGTCACCTTGTGCAGGAACAGCGGCAGCGGCACGCCCCAGTTGCGCTGGCGGCTGATGCACCAGTCGGGGCGGTTGGCGATCATGTCGCGCAGGCGGGCGCGGCCGTTCTCGGGGAAGAACGCCGTCTGCTCGATCGCTTCCAGGGCCGTGCGGCGCAGCGTCTGCTCGGCCTTGTCGACCGTGAAGGCGCCGGTGCCTTCGTCCATGCGCACGAACCACTGCGCCGCGGCGCGGTAGATCACCGGCGTCTTGTGCCGCCAGCAGTGCGGGTAGCTGTGCAGCAGCGGGCCGCTGGCGAGCAGCCGGTCGCTGCTGCCCAGCACCTCGACGACGCGGGCGTTGGCCTTCCAGATGTCCAGGCCGCCGAACAGCGGCAGCGCCGCCTCGTAGCGGCCGTCGCCTTGCACCGGGTTGAGGATCTCGTCGTGCCTCATCCCGTGCGCGACGCAGGAGTTGAAGTCGTCGACGCCGTAGGCGGGCGAGCTGTGCACGATGCCGGTGCCGTCTTCGGCAGTGGCGTAGTCGGCCAGGTACACCGGCGCCGTGCGCGCGTAGCCCGGGTGGGCCTTGGCCAGCGGGTGCTCGAAGCGCAGCCCGGCGAGCTTGTCGCCGCGCGCCGTGGCGAGCACGGTGCCTTCGAGGCCCCAGCGGGCCAGGCACTTCTCGACCAGCGCCGCGGCGACGAGCATCACGCCGCGCGGCGTCTGCACGAGCGCGTACTCGAGCGCCGGGTTGAGGTTCAGCGCCTGGTTGGCCGGCAGCGTCCAAGGCGTCGTCGTCCAGATGACGGCGAAGGCCGCGGCGGGCAGGGCCGGCAGACCGAACGCCGCGGCGAGCGCCGCCGGGTCGGCCGCGGGGAACGCCACGTCCACGGCGGTGCTCTTGCGATCGGCGTACTCGATCTCGAACTCCGCCAGCGAACTGCCGCAGTCGAAGCACCAGTACACCGGCTTGCTGCCACGGTAGACGAAGCCGCGCTCGAACAGGCGCTTCAGCACGCGGATCTCGCCGGCTTCGTTGGCGAAGTCCATCGTGCGGTAACGGTGCTCCCAGTCGCCGAGCACGCCCAGGCGCTGGAAATCGGCCATCTGCTGCGCGATCTGCTCGCTGGCATAGGCGCGGCTCAACGCCTGCACCTTGTCGCGCGGCAGGCCGCGGCCGTGCGTCTTCTCGATCTGGTTCTCGATCGGCAGGCCGTGGCAGTCCCAGCCGGGGATGTAGCGGGCGTCGAAGCCGGCGAGCTGGCGGCTCTTGACGATCATGTCCTTCAGGATCTTGTTGACGGCGTGGCCGATGTGCAGCGTGCCGTTGGCGTACGGCGGGCCGTCGTGCAGCACGAACAGGGGCGCACCCTTGCGTGCGGCGCGCAGGCGCTGGTAGATGCCCCGCTCGTTCCAGTCCTTGACCCAGCCGGGCTCGCGCTTGCCGAGGTCGCCGCGCATGGGGAACGGCGTGTCGGGTAGGTTGAGCGTCTTCTTGTAGTCGGGGGCGGTCGTCGTGCTCATGGGGCGGCGCGCTGGGAAGGAGAGGATGGTTCGCTGAGCCGTCGGCCTCGGTGCGGCCGTGCAGCTGCAGCGGTGACAGGGCGAGGAAGGGCGGGAGAGGCGAGGGAGGTGCTCACCCGGGCCTCGGCCGTCGGCCGTTCGCCCGCGGGCTTCTCGGCCCTCAGGAGGCAGCGCGAGTAATTCGGTCGCGCGTCGCCTGCCGGCGCGTGGCGGCGTGCCAGCGCTGGCGAACCTGGGTCGGTCGCGTGCTTCGCATGCGGCGATTCTATCGGGGCGCAATGATGCGACGACGCCGCCATGGCCGCATCGCCGCCTCGACCGCTGGGCGCCGGCGCCGGCGCCGGGCCGGCCCTCAGAAGTCCTTCAGGCGGCGCGGCTATGGTCCGCGCGCCGGCATGCCTGCATGCCTGCCTGCCCGGGCTGCGGGCGGATAACGATGGAGTTGCGCACAGATGACGAGGCAGGCATGGGGCCGGGTGTGGCTCGCGGTCGCGGCGACGATGGGGGTGTTCACGGCACCGGCGGCGTTGGCCCTGGACGACCCGGCGGCTGCACCGGCCGCACCGGCCGCACCGGCCGCACCGGCCGCACCGGCCGCACCGGCCGCCCCTTCCGCTCGCCGCGAATGGGACGCGGCACTGGGCGCGGTGCTCGTCTACGGCCCGGAGTTCGCCGGCGCCGACCGCTTCACGCTGCGCCTGAACCCGGGCTTCTACCTGCGCTGGGGCCGCGTCAGCATTGCCACGCGCGGCGGCTTCCGTTCGGCCAGCGAGCCGGGCGAGCGGGGTGGCATGCGCATCGACCTCTCGCCCAGCGACCGGTTCAAGCTCAACGTCGGCTTGCGCTACGACGGCGGCCGCCAGGAGTCCAGCAGCGAGGCGCTGAAGGGCCTGGGCGACATCCCGAGCACGCTGCGCGTGCGCACCTCGGGCACCTACCTCATCGGTGAGGGCTGGAGCGGCGGCGCCACGGTCGTCTTCGACGCGCTCGGCCGCGGCGGCGGCTGGCAAGGCGACGTGCACTTCGGGCGCGAGCTGCGCGCCAGCCCCGACACGACGTGGAGCTTCGGCGGCGCCCTGGCCTACGCCGGCGACCGGCACATGCAGACCTACTTCGGCATCACCGAGGAGCAGTCGGCGCGCACCGGCTACCCCGTGTACACCCCGCCGGCGGGGCTGCGCGACGTCTCGGCGTCGATCAACGGCCGCAGCCAGCTCGGCGGCGACTGGCAGCGCTGGCACGTCTTCTACGGTGGCAGCGCCTCGCGCCTGCTCGGCCCGGCGGCGGCCAGCCCGCTGACGCGCCAGCGCAATGCCTGGAGCGTCAACGCGGGCCTGGCTTATCGGTTCTGAGCGCCGCCCTCGGCGCCCTGGGCGCCTTCGCCGCTGGCGTGCGCGCCGCGCGCGCTGAACCAGGCGCGCGCCTGGGCGGCATCGGCCTCGATGCCTGCGCGCAGGGCGGCCAGCGAGTCGTAGCGCCGCTCGTCGTGCAGCTTGTGCAGCAGCTGTACTTGCACCAGCCGCCCGTAGCCGCCTTCGCTGCCGATGCCGGCCGGCCAGTCGAAGACATGCGCTTCGAGCAGCACGCGGCCGCTGTCGTCGACGGTGGGCCGCACGCCCAGGCTGGCGACGCCCGGCAGCGGCTGCGCCGTCAGGCCCAGCACGCGCACGGCGAAGATGCCCCCGGCGGCCGGCCGTGGGTGGCCGAAGCGCACGTTCAGCGTGCGAAAGCCCAGTTCGCGGCCGAGCTTGCGGCCGTGCTGGACGTGGCCGCTGATGACATACGGCCGGCCGAGCAGCGCCTCGGTGCGCGCCAGGTCGCCAGCCGCCAGCGCCTCGCGCACCGCAGAGCTGCTGACGCGCAGGCCGTGCACCTCGTAGCTGAGCATGCGCGCCACGTCGAAGCCGGCGCCGCGCCCGGCCTCGTCGAGCGTGGCGTAGTTGCCGGCGCGCCTGGCGCCGTAGCTGAAATCGTCGCCGACCAGGACATAGCGCGCGGCCAGGCCGCGCACCAGCACGCGCTCGACGAACGCATCGGGCGGCATCGAGGCGAGCGCCGCATCGAAGCGCATCACGACGACGCGGTCGACGCCGCAGCGCTCGATCTCGGCCAGCTTGTCGCGCAGCGTGGCGATGCGCCGCGGCGCCGCCTCGGGCTTGCCGGCGCGCAGGGCGAAGAAGTCGCGCGGGTGCGGCTCGAAGGTCAGCACGCACGAGGGCACGCCGCGGTGGCGTGCCTCGTTGGTGAGCAGCGCCAGCATCGCCTGGTGGCCGCGATGGACGCCGTCGAAATTGCCGATCGTGAGCGCGTGCCCGGCGCCGGCGGCCAGCAACGCGCGGTGGCCGAAACCGCGAAAGACCTGCATGCGGCGAATTATCCGGGCCCCCCGGTTCCCGTTGTCGCCGCGGGCGCGGCGGGCGCCGCGCCCGGCAAGCCGAGCAGGCGGGCGTACAGCGCGAGGTAGTCGGCGGCGGCGCGGTCCCAGTCGAAGCGCGCGGCGTGGCGGCGGATTGCCTCGGCGGCGCCGGGCTCGCTCGCGCGCGCCAGGCCCGCTTCGACGACGCGGCGCATCGCGCGCGGGTCGAAGTCGTCGAAGTAGCGCGCGACGTCGCCGCCGATCTCCGGCAGGCTCGTGCGGCGGGCCAGGAAAACCGGTTTGCCGAAGTGCATCGCTTCGATCGGCGGCAAGCCGAAGCCTTCGGTGAGCGAGGGGAAGAGGAACCCCGCGCAGTGCGCGTAGGCCCAGGCCTTCTGCGCTTCGTCGATGCCGAGGTGGAACTGCACGTTGGGCAGGTCCACCGCGGCGCGCAGGCGGCGCGAATCGTCGCCGTCGGGACCGCACAGCACGAAGAGCATGGCCGGCCAGGCGCGCGCCAGCTCGACGATCGCCTGCGGGTTCTTCGATGGCGACATGCGGCTGAGGTGGAACAGAAACGGGGGGGACGGCCGCGCGCCCGTTCCGGGCCCGGCCGGCCAGCCTTCGAGCGGCCGCTGCGGCGCGCCGACGAACGAGCGCGCGCCGTTGAGGATGACCTCCAGCGGGCCGCGCCAATGCAGATGCCGGCGCACGTCGGCCGCGGTGTGCCTGCTGATGGCCACCACGTGATCGGTGCGCCCGAGGAGCGCGAGCATGCGCCGCTGGTGGCGCCAGCGCGAGAAGGCGTTGCTGCCGTAGAGGTAGTTGAGGTCGTGGATCGTCGCCAGCCGGCGCGTGCAGCCCTGCGGCGGCAGCGACTTGTTCATCTGGTGCGTCGTGTGCCACAACGCGAAGGGGCGTGGCGTGCGGTGCAGCAGGCGGTGCAGGGGCCGCAATGGCCAGTAGCCGACATCGGCGCCGAACGCGCCAGCCAACTCCGGCCGCAGATGGAAGGTGAAGCCGACGCCGTGCGCCTCGCGCCATGCCGGTGCAGCGGCGGCGATGCGCTCACCCACCTGCGAGGAGAACTCGAAGATGCCGCCGTCGCCCGGTCCCGAACGGCCGAGGCTGACGAGCACTTCGTGGTGCGCCGGCGGCAGCAGCCTCATGACCTTCGGGCCGACCCCCGAGGGCTGTCGACGAGGTCCGGACCGCGGTGGCTGCGCATGCCGGCCGATTATCCGGGCGCGGTTCCCCCGCGCTGCACCGCCGCCGCATCGGGGCCGCATCGCGCAGGCCATCGGCGGCCCGCAGCTATCATGAGGCGCGTGAGACGTAGCGCGTGAGCGAGGCAGTCGAAGTGGTGCCCCACGGGCCGAGCGCCGGCGTCGACCCTGGCGGCCGCACCGAAGGCGGCTTGCGCCTCACTGATCCTGGGCGCTGCAGGCGTGGCGCACCGGGGCGGCCCCTCGTCAGCTACGTCACCGTCGTGCGCAATGCCAGGCGAACGCTCGAGCGGACGCTGGCCAGCGTGCGCGGGCAGCAATGGGACGCCGTCGAGCACATCGTCGTCGACGGCCTTTCCGATGACGGGACGCGCGACATCATCGAAGCGCACGCGGCGCAGATCGACTACTACGTCAGCGAGCCCGACGCCGGCTTGTACGACGCGCTCAACAAGGCCCTGTCGCAGGTGCGCGGCGACCTCGTCTGCGTGCTCAACGCCGACGACTGGCTGACGCCGGACGCAGCGGCGCTGGCGGCGCGCGCGCTTGTCCGGTGCGCTCGTTCGGAGGCGGCCTCGCAGCCGGTGCTGATCCTGACCTCGGCCTGGTTGCACGACCAGCGGCGCCGCAAGTTGTGGCTGCCGGCTGCGCTCGATGCCGGATCGTGGCTGCGCTGCCCGAAGATCTGCCACAACGGCGTCTACGCCACGCCCGCGGCCATCGCCCTGGCCGGGCCGTACGACACGCGATTGCGCATCGTCGCTGACACGCGCTGGCTGTGCGGCGCGTTCGACGCCGGCGTTCGAACCGTCTACTGCGCGGCACCGACGGTCCACTATGTCTCCGGAGGACTGTCGAGCGACCTCGGGCGCCATGTCGAAGAGTGCGCGCAGCTCATCGCGCTGCGCTTCCCGGCGCTGGACGACTCCGAGGTCTGGACGCTGATGCACAGCTTCTACCCGTGGCCCGACAACCTCGAGCCGTTCCTCGCCTCCCGCCCGCCCGACCTCGGGCTTGCCCTGGAGAAGCTGCTCTCGCGCCACTCGGGTGACGCGGCCCTGCGAACGAGCGCCGTGGCCGCCGGCCTGGCCGGCCAACTCGGGCATGCCGGCCGCGTGCGCCGGCGCAGGAAGCTCTCGACCCAGCTGCAGCGCGGCCTGTGGCGCGCCTGGTACGGCGCGCGCGACCTGCTGTACCGGTGAGCGCGCCCGCCGGGGTCACCCCGGCCGTTCCGCCTCACCGGCTTGCGCGGCCAGGGTCCTCAGGAACGGCAGCTGCTCCTCCCAGAAGGGCCGGTCGCACCGCTCCCAGGCATGGCAGCCGAACGGGAGCCTATGGCCGTTCATCTCGTACAGCAGCCGCGGCGCCACTTCGAACGCGAACGCGATGGCGTCTTCGGGCCCCGGAACCCGGAAGAACGGGCAGACCGCCGGGACCAGGAGGCCCCAGAACGCGTCTTCATTCGACGTCGGGAACAGCGGCTCGACGTTGTACGCGAACCATCGCTCGTGCTTGATCCTCCTGACGAGGTTCGACAGGCCGGCCTCGCCGCCGGAGCGCGACTTGATGAAGTTGGGAATGCGCCGCGGGGTCTCCAGCACGCGCAGGAAATCGCCGACGCGGCGCAGCGAGAAGCCGCCGTTGCCCACGCCGAGGAACTCCAGGGGCTGCCGGGGCACGCTGCCGCCGGCGAACCAGGGCGCCCCGATGTACGAGTACTCGCGCGCGCACCACAGGTCCAGTTGATCCGAGAGCACCAACGCGTCGGTCTGCGCGACGAGCACATGGCTGTGATCGCCGAACGACCGATAGAAGTCCTTCGATCGCATCAGCGCGTTGTAGCCCTTGATGCCGGCGAAGAATCGATCCTCGAAGGTCTTGTAGCGAAGCCGCTGCGCGTAGCGGCTGCACACGCCGGCGAGGTATGACTCCAGCTTCGCGGGGCCGACGAGAAAGAGGGCGCGATCGACGAGCACGTCGACGGTGCGGTCGATCGACAGCTTCTCCGCCGCCGTGAGCCCGGGCTTGTAGAGCGGGATCGCGACCGCGGGCCGCGCCGCGGCGGATCCATCCTGCAAGCCGGTGGTCCCCCCCAGGCTGATGCCCACGTGCAAGTCAGTCACGCTCATCGATGGTCAGTGTAGTCATCGGGGGCGCCCGCCCGGCCCGGGCTGGCACAATTCCGCCCATGACGCGCCTGGCCCTGCCCCAAGTGACGCTCGTCGCGGTGGACACCCAGGCGCCGTTGCTGGCCACGCAGGCCCTGCTGCGCTCGATGGCCGGCATCGACTTCGCACGCGCGATCCTGTTCACCCACGCGTGGACCCCGAGACGGCCCCTGCCGGGCATCGAGGTCGTCGACATCGACGCGATCACCTCGTCGGCCGAGTACTCGCACTTCATCCTGCGCCTGATGCCCGGCTGGGTGCGCACGTCGCACGTGCTGATCACGAAGTGGGACGGCTTCGTCGTCGAGCCCTGGGCCTGGACCAACACGTTCCTGGCCTACGACTACGTCGGCGCGCCGTGGCCCGACCAGCCCGAGCACCGCGCGGTGGGCAACGGCGGCTTCTCGCTGCGCTCGCGCCGGCTGCTGGCCGCCGGCATGGACCTGCGCATCGACGACGAGCACCCCGAAGACGTGGCGCTGTGCCGCACCTACCGCACGCTGCTCGAGCGCGAGCACGGCGTCAGCTTCGCGCCGCTGGCGCTGGCGCGCCGCTTCGCCTACGAGAACGACGCCTCGGCAGGGCCGACGTTCGGCTTCCATGGTGCCTACAACCTGCCGCGCGTGCTCGACGAGCCGACGCTGGCGACCTGGATCGACATCCTGCCCGACGAGTTCTTCAAGACCCGCGACGCGCGGCGGCTGGCGCGGGCGCTGGTGGCGCGCATGCCGGTGCTCGCCAAGCGCGTGCTCGAGCGCCGCATGCGCCTGGGCCGCGACGAGCCGGGCACGCGCCTGCTCGACGCGGCGGCCAGCGTGATGGGGCTGCTGGGCCCGCGCAGCGACCGCGCACGCGCGGCCTGAGCCCTGTCGGCCCTGCCGGGGCGCGCCCCGGGCGGCTTCGGCCGGCCTGCGGCGGCGAGGCGCTTCGGGCGGTATAACCCCGCGCCGAAGGAGACCTGCCCGCGATGCCGACGCGCCACCTCGACCTGGGTTGCGGCCCCGTGCCGCGCAACCCCTATGGGCGCGACGAGCTCTACGGCGTCGACCTCGGCGCCGCCTCGCCGGCAGACGCGGCTGGCGACAGCCGCATCCGCCGCGCCAACCTGGCGCTGCAGCCGATCCCGTGGCCCGACAGCAGCTTCGATTCGGTGTCGGCCTACGACTTCCTCGAGCACGTGCCGCGCTTGCTGGCCACCGCCGACGGGTCGGGCACGCGCTTCCCTTTCGTCGAGCTGATGAACGAGGTCTGGCGCGTGCTCAAGCCCGGGGCGATGTTCTATGCGGTGACGCCGGCGTATCCGCATCCGGCCGTGTTCCAGGACCCGACGCACGTCAACTTCCTGACCCGAGGCAGCCACGACTACTTCACGCGGCCGCACCGGCTCGCAGCGATGTACGGCTTCGCGGGCGACTTCCGCTGCGTGCGCGCACAGCCCACACGCCACCACGCGGCGGCGCCGGCCTACGACCCGGCGCCGCAGTCGTGGATCGATCGCTGGCGGCACTCGCGGCGCGTGGCGCGCGGCGCCTGCGGGCACCTGATCTGGGAGTTCGAAGCGTTGAAGGCGCCGGCAGCGACGGCGACGACGCCAGCGCCGCCGGGCCCGGCACGCGCGTGAAGCTGCTGCTGCTGGCCGGGGACATCGACGCGCCGCTCGCGCACATCCGCCTGCGCACGCCGCTCTGCGCACTGGCGGCGCGCAATGGCTGGACCGTGCGAGCGAAGTCGTTCCACGCCTGCACCGGCCTGGACCTGATGCAGGCCGACGTGGTCGTCGTGCAACGCGGCTTCCTGCCGCGCGCGCTGCGCCTGCAGCAGCGCGCGCGCGCGCTCGGGAAGGCCGTGGTCTACGAGATCGACGACCTGCTCACCGAGCTGCCGCCGCACGTGACGAACCGCGACTCGGTGCTGGCGCATCGGCATGTGCTGCTGCGCTGCCTGCAGGTGGCCGACGCCCTGTCGGTCTCCACCGAGCGGCTTCTGCGCGAGCTGGCCGTCGATTGCCCGGGCTTGCCGCCCGCGGTCATCGTGCCGAACCACGCCGCACCGATGCCCACGCCGCCTGCCGGCCCGGTGGCGGCGCTCGAGGCGGCGTCGGCGCCCGTCGCGCTGATCGTCGCGTCGACCGAGCGCCTGGCGAGCACGCCGCTTTTCGCTGCGCTCGGCGATCTCGCACCCGGCACCTTCCGCGTCATTGCGGTCGGTCCGCCGGCACAGCAACTGCGCGACGCCGGGATCGCAGCGGAGGCGCACGCCCTGATGCCGCGCGAGCAATTCATCGGCCTCGTTCGCTCGCTGCCGAATCCGCTGGCGGTGATTCCGCTGGAAGCGTCGCGCTTCGCGGCCTGCAAGAGCCCGATCAAGTGGTTCGAGTATTCGCAGCTCGGCATTCCCGTCGTGTGCTCCGATGTCGAGCCGTACCGGGGCGTCATGCAAGACCGGGTGACCGGGCGCCTCGTTGTGAACACCGCACAGGCCTGGCGGCTGGCGCTCGGGGAACTCATCGGCGACGCGGCCGCGCGCCGCGCCCTGGCCGCAGCAGCGCACGACGAGGTGCGACGCCGGCACGGGGTCGATCGCGCGCTTGCCGCCTGGGAGCAGGTCGTCGCCGCGGCGTGCGCAGCCGCGCGGCAGCGCGACGACGCGGCCCGGCGCCGCTTGCAGCGCCTGGCCGCCGTGGTGACGGCGCCGCTCGAGTCCGTCCTCGTGCGTGTGCGCGAGCACAATCGCGCCCGCCTGCAGCGCCGCCGCGGTTGACGCGGCCGCCCGGCAGGCCATTTCCCCCGACAGCCGAATCGCGGCGCAAACACCATGAACGATCTGAGAGCGTTCTTCGACCGTCACGAAGGTCGCCTGCTGCACAAGTGGCATCACTACTTCGACATCTACGAGCGCCACTTCTCGCGCTTCCGCGGCCAGCCGGTCTGCCTGGTCGAGTTCGGCGTCTCCCAGGGCGGGTCGCTGCAGATGTGGCGCGAGTACTTCGGGCCGCAGGCGACGCTCCATGGCGTGGACATCAACCCGAACTGCAAGCAGTTCGAGGAACCGGGCGTCCACATCACCATCGGCGACCAGGAGGACCGCGCGTTCCTGAAGTCGCTCGCCCGTTCGCTGCCGCCCATCGACATCCTCATCGACGACGGCGGGCACACGATGAAGCAGCAGAAGCACACCTTCGAGGAGCTGTTCCCGTTGGTGCAACCGCATGGCGTCTATCTCGTCGAGGACCTGCACACGTCGTACTGGGCCAAGTGGGGCGGCGGCTACCGCAAGGCGGGGACGTTCATCGAGTACAGCAAGAACTTCATCGACCGCATCAATGCCTGGCACTCGCAGCAGCCCGACCGACTGAGCCCTGACGACTTCACCCGCTCCGTCCGGTCGCTCCACTACTACGACAGCGTGCTCGTCATCGAGAAGGCGCCGATGACGCCGCCCACGCACGAACGCAAGGGCACGGCGCTGTTTCCGGACTACCCGCACCAGTCGCCGCGGGTGCTCGACCGCGTGCGGCGCAAGCTGCGCGGCAAGTAGTCCGCTCGCCGGGCGCGCGCAGCGCCCGCCGATGCCGCTCAGCGCCGCGCCATGTCCTGCGCCGCCGGCAGCGGCGGCTCGCGCAGCGCAACCGCCGCGCGCACGGCATTGCGGATCGCCCGCGCCACCGCCTCGGCGGCCATGGCGCCCAGCGTCGTCCGGTCGCCGGCGATGCCGGCGCCGCCGGTGGCCAAGGCGAAGAGCGTGTCACCGTCGTTGGCGGTGACGGGCTGCACCGCGCGGCTCAGACCGTGATGGGCGAGCGCGGCGATCTGCGTGGCGCCGGCCTTGTCGAGAACAGCGTCGGTGGCGACGATGCCGATGGTGGTGGCGGTGCCGGCGAGGGCGCCGCTGGCGGCGACGTCGCCGCCATGCCCCATCGCCCGCAAGGCCTGCATCGGCAGTTCGCCGCGCAACAGCGCCGCTTGGGCGCCGACGAAACCGGGTCCGCTGCCGCTGCCCGCACGCTGGCTGCGTTCGCCGTCTTCGCGCCGGGCCCCGGCCAGCACCTCGCCTCGCTCGTCGAGCACGTCGCCGATGGCGTTGACCGCGACCAGCGCGCCCATCGTGATCGCGCCGACGCGCACGGAGGCCGTGCCGATGCCGCCCCGGCAGGCGCGCGCCACGCCGAAGAGCTTGCCCACCGTCGCGCCGAGGCCGGCGCCGTGGCTGCCCTGCGCCGGCGGCGCCGGGCCCGCCGCGATGCAGGCCGCGTAGCCCGTGACCGCGTCGGGCCGGATGCGCGCATCGCCGACCCAGAGGTCGAACAGCACAGCGGCCGGCACGATGGGCACGCGCGCCGGGCCCACCGGCAAGCCGTAGCCTTGTTCCTCCAGCCAGCGCATCACGCCGCCGGCGGCATCGAGCCCGAAGGCGCTGCCGCCGGTCAGCAGCACCGCGTGCACCTGCTGCACGGTGTTCTCCGGGCGCAGCAGGTCGGTCTCGCGCGTGCCCGGGGCGCCGCCGCGCACGGCCACGCCGGCCACCGCGCCCGCCGGGCACAGCACCACCGTGCAGCCGGTGGGGCGGCCCGCGGCGGCCGCGTGGCCAACGGCGATGCCCTGCACGTCGGTGATCGCGCCCGGGTCCAGGGCCAGCGCGGAGGAAATGGCAGCAGTATCGGCAGCCTGGCCCGTGGCGGGACGAGTCGGGAGTCGCTCGGACATCGATAGCGATGCAGTGGCGGCGGGTCGGCTCAGGCGAAGACGCCGGCGCTGTCCTGCATGCGCGAGGCCACTTCGCCCAGGTGGTGCTGGGTGTCGCCGAACGCCGTCTCCAGCACCGTCAGCCGCTTGAAGTAGTGGCTGCCCTGGTATTCGTCGGTGACGCCGATGCCGCCGTGCAGTTGCACGCATTGCTGCCCGACGAAGCGCATGCTCTGGCCGAGCTGCACGCGCGCCTGCGAGACGGCGCGCCGGCGCGCCGGTGCCGCCTCGCCCAGCTTGAGCGTGGCGAAGTAGCTCATCGAGCGCGCCAGCTCGAGCTGCATCTTGATGTCGGCCATGCGATGGCGCAGCGCCTGGAAGCTGGCAATCGCCACGCCGAACTGCTTGCGCGTGTTCATGTACTCGGCGGTCAGCTCGACGAAGCGGTCCATCAAGCCCACCGCTTCGGCGCAGAAGCCGCAAATGCCGATATCCACTGCGCCTTCGAGCGCCGCGTGCCCGTCCTCTATCAACAGCGCCGCGTTGGCGCCGGAGAGCTTCACCTCGCCGGCGCGGGCGCCGTCCTGGGTCGGGTAGCCGCTGACCGCGGCCGCGCCGCGCTCGACGAGGAACAAGCCGATCCCGGCGCTGTCGTCGACCCCGCCGGCGAGGCGCGCCGGCACGATGAACGCATCGGCTTCGTCGGCGGCCGGCACGATGCTCTTCGCGCCTTCGAGGACCCAGCCCGAGCCGGCCCTCGTCGCCCGGGTGCTCACGTGGTGCAGCCGGTAGCGCGCGCCGCGCTCCTGGTGCGCCAGCACCACCAGCGCCTCGGCCGCGGCCATGCGCGGCAGCCAGGCCGCTTGAAGCGCTGCCGGCGCCGCGGCCAGCAGCGCCGGCGCCACCAGCGCCGCGTGCGTGAACGGCGCGTTGACGAGGCCGCGGCCGAATTCCTCGTTGACGACCATCGCCTCGACGGCGCCGAAGCCCATGCCGCCATGCGCCTCGGGGATGGCGAGGCCGGCGAGGCCGAGCCCGCCCAGTTCGCCGTAGACGGCGCGGGTGGCGCCGCCGGCCTTGGCCAGCGCGTGCCGGCGCTCGAACGAGAACCCCTTGTCGACCCAGCGCCGCACGGCGTCGCGCAGGGATTGCTGGTCGTCGGTGAAGTCGAAGTCCATCGTGCCGTCCCTTGTCGCGTTTGTCGCTGCCGCGCGCTCAGCCGAGCACCGTCTGGGCCACGATGTTGCGCTGTACTTCGTTGCTGCCGCCGTAGATCGTCGTCTTGCGGTAGTTCAGGTAGCTCCACGCGGCAGTGGCGCAATGCGCCGCGCCGACGTGGTCGCCCTGCCAGCCGGCCTCCATCGCCTCGCGCCGGTAGGGCGTGGCGTAGGGGCCGCAGGCGAGCATCATCAATTCCGTGTAGCGCTGCTGTATCTCGCTGCCCTTGATCTTCAGGAGGCCGGCGATGTCCAGGCTCTGCTTGCCGGTCTTCTCTGCCGAGAGCACGCGCAGCACCAGCATCTCCAGCGCCACGATGTCCACCTCGAGCAATGCGATCTGGTCGCGGAAGCGCAGGTCGTCGTACACGCCCTCGGCGCGGGCCATGCGCTTGAGGCGCTCGAGCTCGCGCTTGGCGCGGTTGACGTCGGCGATGTTGGTGCGCTCGTGCGCCAGCAGGTGCTTGGCGTAGGTCCAGCCCTTGTTCTCCTCGCCGACGAGGTTCTCTGCCGGCACCTCGACGTTGTCGAAGAACACTTCGTTGACCTCGGCCTCGCCGTCCATCAGCACGATCGGTCGCACCTTCACGCCGGGGCTCTTCATGTCGATGAGCAGGAAGCTGATGCCGGTCTGCGGCTTGCCTTCGCTGCTGGTGCGCACGAGGCAGAAGATCCACTCGCCGTACTGGCCGAGCGTGGTCCAGGTCTTCTGGCCGTTCACGATGTACTTGTCGCCGCGGCGCTCGGCCTTGCACTTCAGCGAAGCCAGGTCGGAGCCCGAGCCCGGCTCGCTGTAGCCCTGGCTCCACCAGACCTCGCCGGAGGCGATGCCGGGCAGGAAGCGCTTCTGCTGCTCGGCGTTGCCGAAGGCCATGATGACCGGCGCCACCATCACCGGGCCGAAG
>JAEUPF010000069.1 GCA_016790425.1 Rubrivivax sp. | reverse complement strand
CACTACGCGACACCGCGCAGCCAGATGCTCGCGATGGCCGACGAACTGTTCGGCCATGTGCTGGCCGGCCGCATCGTCGGCGAGCCGCAGCAGGAGTTCCCGCTCGAGCGCGCCGCCGATGCGCACCGCGCGCTCGAGTCGCGCCGCACCACCGGCGCCACCGTGCTGACGCTCTGAGCCGCGGCGACTGGCCATGGACCTGAACGCGCTCGACAAGGCCACCGCCGAGGACGGCTACGCCTTCGGCCCGGGGCCGGCCTGGTTCGCATTCGCCATGACGCTGGCGCTGATGGTCTTCGACTACGTCGACCGCCAGGTCATCGTCTCGCTGTTTCCCTACATCAAGTCCGAATGGGGCCTGTCGGACAAGCAGCTGGGCGCGCTGGTCTCGGTGGTCTCGGTCACGGTGGCCATCGGTGCGCTGCCGATCGCGCTGTTCGCCGACCGCGCCAGCCGCGTCAAGAGCATCGTCGCCATGGCCGCCGTCTGGAGCCTGGCCACCATTTCATGCATGTGGGCACGCGGCTACGGCGCCCTGTTGGCCGCGCGCGCACTGGTCGGCTTCGGCGAGGCCGGCTACGGCTCGGTCGGTGCGGCGCTGATCGCCAGCCACTTTCCGAGCCGCATGCGTGGCGCGCTGATGGCGGCCTTCTTCGCCTCGGCCGCGGTGGGCTCGGTCCTCGGCGTGATGCTGGGCGGCCTGATCGCGGCGCGCTGGGGCTGGCAGGCGGCCTTCGGCGTCGTCGGTGTCCCCGGTCTCGTGCTGGCGCTTTGCTACCTCAAGGTGCGCGACTACCGCACGGTCGAGATGACGCCGGCACTCGCCGCCCGGCGCGCGTCGCTCGCCGCCACCATCGGCCACGTCGGCCGCGAACTGGTGCGCGTGCGCACGGTGCGCTGGGTCTGCATCGCCGCGTCGGCGCAGCTGATCAGCGTCTCGGCGCTGTGGGCCTGGCTGCCGAGCTTCCTCAACCGCATGCACGGAGTCGCCCCGGCTCAGGCCGGTGCCCAGGCGGCGCTGGTGGTGCTGGCCGGCGCCGTCGGCGCGGTGGTGTGGGGCGCCGTGGTCGACCGTGCCGGACTGCGCGCGCCGCGGCGCAAGCTCGCCGTGCTCGCCGCGCTGTGCATCTCGTCGATGGTGGCGCTGGTGATCGCCTTCGGCCTGGCGCCCACGGCGACTCAGTTCCCGCTCGTCGTGCTCGGCGGCTTCCTCGCCACCTGCGTCACCGGCCCGGCGACGGCGATCGTCATCGACGTCGTCCACCCCGGCGCACGCGCCACCGGCTCGGCGGTACTGGCGCTGACGCAGAACCTGTTCGGCCTTGCCACCGGTCCGGTGCTCGCCGGCATGATCTCCGACGCCTGGGGCCTCGTGCCGGCGCTGACCGCCACGCCGCTGTGCTCGCTGCTCGCCGCAGGCGCCTTCCTGATCGCCGGGCGCTGCTACGAGGCCGACAAGGCCAGCGCCGGCGCCACCCGCTTCGATGCCGCCGCGGCGCCGCGTGAAGCCGCTGCCTGACCTCGGAAGCCCAGAAGCGAACGCAACGAGAGCGAACGATGACAGACGCGACATCCTTCACCCCGGCGCGCCGCCGCCTCCTGGCCGTCGCCGCGCTCGCGAGCCTCGGTCTGCCCTCGGCGCGCGCCCAGGCCTTCCCGAGCAAGCCGCTGCGCGTGATTGCCGCCGGCCCCGCGGGTGCGACGGCCGACCTCATCGCGCGCCTGGTGGCCGAGCCGCTGGCGAAGGAGCTGGGGCAGACGGCGATCGTCGAGCCGAAGCCGGGCGCCGCCGGCGCCATCGCGGTGGGCGATCTCGTGCAGTCGCCGCACGACGGCCACACGCTGCTGGTGGGCGTGAACTCGCTCGTCAGCGAGATCCCGCACATCGTGAAGCTGCGCATCGACATGCGCAAGGAACTCAAGCCCGTCGCCGAGCTGGCTCGCGGCGGCCTCGTGCTGGTGGCCAACCCGTCGTTCCCGGCGGCCAACTTGGCCGAGTTGATCGCCTACGTCAAGGCGCACCCCGGCAAGGTCAACGTGGCCAGCTACAGCGCCGGGACGTTGAGCCACGTGCTCGGTCTGTTGCTCAACCAGGCGGCCGGCATCGACCTCACGCACGTGGGCTACAAGGGCAGCACGCCGGCGCTGACCGACGTGATGGGCGGCCACGTGCCGCTGATGTTCGACGGCATCGGCACTTCGCTGCCCCTGATCAAGAGCGGCAAGATCAAGGCCTTCGCCGTCAGCTTGCCGCGGCGCAGCCCGGTGCTGCCCGATGTGCCCACCTTCACCGAGCTCGGCTACCCCAAGCTCGAAGCGCTGGGCTGGATGGGCCTGTGGTGCCCGCCCGACGTGCCGCCGGCGGTGCAGGCTCGCGTGCGCGAAGCGGCCCTGAAGGTGCTGGCGCAGGCGGCCGTGCGCGAGCGCCTGCTCGAGCTGGGCTTCGACGTCGGCTCGCCGCGCCCGGTGCTCGACATCGAGGCGGGCTTGAAGGCCGACTACGAGCGCGTCGGCGCCGTGCTGCAGAGCATCGGGTTCAAGCCGGAGTAGGTCGCCGTCCGCGGCACGCAACCGCGGCCGCTACTTCTTCGCCGCTCCGAACCCCGGCATGCCGGGCATGCCCGCGAAGGCGCCGCTGGCATTGCGCTGCAGCTGCTCGACGAGGTTGCGGCTTTGCTCGAGGTAGCTCGTCATCAGGTCCTGCAGCACCGGCGCCTGGCCGCTCATGAACTGCGTCCAGGCCTCGGGCGTGAGGTGCTGCGGGTCGTACAGGCCGCGGCCCTGCTCGAGCAGGCGGCCCTGCATCTCGGCGAACGCCTGCAGGTTCTTCTCCAGCAGCGTGCCCATCATGCCCTGCATCGCGTGGCCGTAGAAGCGGATGATCTGCGCCAGCGTCTGCGTGCTGAACATCGGCACGCCGCCGGATTCTTCCTCGAGGATGATCTGCAGGAGGATGCTGCGCGTCAGGTCCTCGCCGGACTTGGCGTCGCGCACCTCGAACGACTCGCCGGCCAGCACCATCTGCTTCACGTCGGCCAGCGTGATGTAGCTGCTGGTGCGCGTGTCGTACAGGCGCCGGTTGGGGTACTTCTTCAGCACGCGCAGCACGCTGCCGGCGGCCGCGCCGCCTTCGGTTCCGGGCGCGGCGGGCGGGGCGGCAGCAGAGGTGCGGCGGGATGCGGGCATGGCGGCTGGAACGACAGGTGCGCGAACGGACGACCCGGGTCATTCTAGGAGCGCCCCGCCGGCGCCCGGCGGGGGGTTACCCGTTGCGAACAGGGCCCGTTGCGAGAGACGCGGTCGAAAGGCCAGGACGCCGGCATCCGCATCAGCTCGCTTCCTTGCGGCACAGGCAGTAGACGAACATCTGCACCGTGCCCGCAGGCGTGTGGTGCTCCTCGCGCTCGTGCCGCAGCAGCGTGAACGGCGCGCCGAACTCGTCGTGCAGGGCCTCGGCGCTGTAGCGAACGACCGGCAGGCCGCTGCACTGGCGCGGCCCGTCCTCGGCGAACGTGGCCACGATGACGTGGCCGCCCGGCCGGACGGCCCGAACCACGGCGCGGACGTAGGCCTCGCGCTCGGGCTGCGCCGTGAGGAAGTGGAAGACCGCCCGGTCGTGCCACACGTCGTAGGCGTGCCGCGGCAGTTCGAGCTGCGTGATGTCGCCCGCCAGCCAGCTGACGCCGCGGGCCCTCTCGCCCAGCCGCGCTCGCGCGGCCGCCAGGGCCGTTTCGGACAGGTCGAGCACGGTGATGTTCGTGTAGCCCTCGTCCAGCAGGTCGTCGACCAGCGTCGACGCGCCGCCGCCGACATCGATGATGCCGGCGTCTCTGGCGACGCCGGTCTCGCCGATGAGCCGGACCGACCGGCGCGCATGCGCCTGGAACCAGCTGACGCGGGTTTCCGGCTTCGTCGTGTAGACCTGCTCCCAGTGTTCCTTTGACTGCATTCGGCCTCCGGCTGGCATAAGGGCCCGCGTCGCTTCGCGCACTCGGCTCGAAGCTGCAAGCAGACGCCAGATCGCCGGCCGCACGCGTTGACGTGCGTCAAGCGGCCGGGCAGTGTCTCACCGGCCGAGCGGCCTATCATTTGCAGCGATGTTCGCCCGCACCGCACGCGTTCGCCGCATCGCCGCCCAGGTACTGCTGGGGTGGCTGTTCGCGCTCGCCACGGGCCTCGTCCATGCGTGCGTCGTCGCACCCGGCCTGCCCGCGGTGACGATGGAGCAGCCGGAGCCGATGGACCATGCCGGGGGCTGCCCGGGCTGTCCCGACGACGAGGCGTCCGCGCTCACGCCGGGTGCCTGCGGCAAGTTCTGCGCCGACGAGTCGTCCGGCGTGCCGAAGGCCAAGCTGGCCCTCGACGTGTCGCCCGCGCTCGGCATCGCCCTGGTGCCGACAGCGGGCCTGTGGGCCGCCGAGCCCGCGCTGCGCCCGATGCGACGGCCAGGCGCTGCGCCGCCTTCGCTGGCGCGGATCCCCGTCCCGATCGCGTACCTGCGCCTGACGCTGTAGCGCGCCAGGCCGCGCCGCGCCCGTTCGACGGCGCGCGCCACCCGCTCGACGCCCTGCCGCACGCGCTGCAGCGCGTTGCGCGCAGCGCCACGCCCGAGCGCGGCCACCCTCCAACGCACCGCGTGCCACGCACCCCGTGGCCGAACTCGAACGTTCCGCCTGCCGGAGTCTCACGATGAACCGCCGCACCCACCGCGCGCAACACCCCACACGGCGCAGCTTCGTGCTGCTGCCGCTGCTCGCCGCACTGACCCCCGCCATCGCCGCTGCGCCCACCCGCGTCGAGGTCTGGAAGAGCCCCACCTGCGGCTGCTGCCACGACTGGATCACCCATCTTCGGGCCAACGGCTTCGCCGTCACCACGCACGACGACGGCAACACTGCGGCGCGCGGACGGCTGAACATGCCGATGCGCTACGGCTCGTGCCACACCGCCCTCGTCGAGGGATACGCGATCGAAGGGCACGTGCCGGCGCGCGAGATCCGGCGGTTGCTGAAGGAGCGCCCGCGGGCCGTCGGCTTGGCCGTGCCGGCGATGCCGATCGGCTCGCCGGGCATGGACGGTCCTGCCTACGGCGGCCGCCGGGACCCCTACGACGTGCTGCTCGTGGCGCGCGACGGCACGGCCACGGTCTACCAGTCCTACCGGTGATGGGCTGCGCTCGCCTCGCTCGCCTCGCTCGCCTCGCTCGCCTCGCTCGCCTCGCTCAGGTCGATCAACCCGGGGCGCCACGGAGGGACTTCATGCCGCACGGCCACTCGCAAACCCCGCGCACCCTGCGGTGCAGCCCGCTGTCTCGCCTCGCCACCCTCGCCGCCCTCGCCGCGGCGCTGGCGCTGCCCGGCTCGCCGGGCGCTCGCGCGGGCGAACTGGGGTCCGACCTTGCCGGCTTGCTCGACTACGCGCGGGCACAGAACCCGGAGCTGGCCGCGATGCGCCACGAGGCCGACGCCGCGTCGCAGCGCGTGCAGCCCGCCGGCGCCCTGCCCGACCCGGTGCTACGGGTGGAGCTGGAGAACGTCAACAACTACGGCAACGGCAACTCGCCGAGCCTGCTGCCGTGGAAGGTGGGCGAAACGAAGTACACGGTGATGCAGCCGATTCCGCTGTGGGGCAAGCGCGACCTCAAGCGCGACGCGGCTGCGGCCGAGGCCGAGCAGGCCGGCGCCCGCGTCAACGCCACCTGGAACGAACTGGCCGCCCGCATCAAGACCGCCTATGCGCGCTACTTCGCGGCGGCCGGCAACGAGCGCATCACGAAGGAAGTGGCCGAGCTCCTGGCGCGCCTGGAGCAGCTGGCGCAGGCCCGCTATGCCGGCGGCCTGGCCGCGCAGCAGGATGCGATCCGCGCCCAGCTCGAGCAGACCGCGGTTCGCGCCGAGCTGATCGCGCTGGAGACCGACAAGCGGCAGGCGGCCGCCCGGCTCAACGCGCTGCTGGCGCGCGCAGCCAACGCAGTGCTGGCCGAGCCGCAGGGCCTGCGGCCGCTGCCCGCGGCCACCACCCTCGACACCGCGGCGCTGGCGCAGCGCGCCCGCACGGCCAACCCGGCCGTAGCGGCCGAGGAAGCGCGGCTGCGCAGCGCCCGGAGCAACCAAGAGCTGGTGCTGCGCAACCGCTACCCCGACATCACGGTGGGCGTTTCACCCACCCAGATGGGCTCGCGCCTCACCACCTGGGGCGTGATGGTGGAGATGAACCTGCCGCTGCAACGCGAGTCGCGCCGCTCGCAGGAGAGCGAGGCCGCGGCGATGGTCAGCGCCCAGCTCGAGCGCACGCGTTCGCTGCAGGCGCAGCTGCAAGGCGAGCTCGGCGAGAACCTCGCCGGGCTCGAAGCCGCGCGGCGCAGCGAGGCGCTCATCGGCAGCCAGCTCCTGCCGGCCTCGGAGCTGGGCTTCCGCTCGGCACTGGCGGCCTACGAGAACGGCAAGGTCGATTTCGCGACGCTGCTGGACGCGCAGCGCCTGATTCGCAAGGCCAAGGCCGAGCGCCTGAGAGCCCAGGCCGAGGCGCAGATGCGCCTGGCCGAAATCGAACGCATCGTCGGAGAAGACCTTTGAAGACCCACCACCGCGCTGTCCTCGCGACGATGGCCGTCGCTGCCTTGGCCGCCGCCGGCTTCGGCGGCTACCTGCTCGGCTCGCGCGGCCCTGCCAGCGCGGACGGCGAGGCCGCCTCGGCGCCATCGCCGGCCTCGGGCGCTGCGGCCGCGCCGCGCAAGATCCTCTACTACCGCAACCCGATGGGGCTGCCCGACACCTCGCCCGTGCCGAAGAAGGACCCGATGGGGATGGACTACATCGCCGTCTACGCGGGCGAGGAACCGGCCGCCGAGCCCGGCGCGGCCGGCCTCGTCCGCATCAGCACCGAGAAGGTCCAGAAGCTGGGCGTGCGCACCGAGGCCGCCGCGCTGCGGTCGCTCGGGCGCAGCGTGCGCGTTTCCGGGCGCGTCGAGCCCGACGAGCGGCGGGTGGCCATGATCTCGCCCAAGTTCGAGGGTTACGTCGAGCGCCTGCACGTCAACGCCACCGGCCAGCCGGTGGCCAGGGGCCAGCCGCTGTTCGAGGTCTACAGCCCCGAGCTGGTGTCAGCGCAGCGCGAGTACGCCATCGCCGTGCAGGGCGCGCAGGCGATGAAGGAAGCCGGCAGCGAAGCCGTTGCCGGGATGCAGCAGCTGGCGGACTCGGCGCTGGCGCGGCTGCGCAACTGGGACCTCTCCGCCGACGACGTGGCGGCGCTGGCGCAGTCGGGGCAGCCGCGGCGCACGGTGACGATGCGCTCTCCGGTGGCCGGCATCGTCACCGAGAAGAAGGCCTTCCAGGGCATGCGCTTCATGCCCGGCGAGGCGCTGTACCAGGTGACGGATCTCTCTTCGGTGTGGGTGGTGGCCGACGTCTTCGAGCGCGACGTCGGCCTCGTGAAGACCGGCGCCAAGGCCAGCGTCACGCTGCCGGCGTACCCCGGGCAGACCTTCGCCGGCACCATCACCTACGTCTACCCGACGCTGAAGGCCGAGACGCGCACAGCGCCGGTCCGCATCGAGCTGGCCAACCCGAGGTTGTTGCTCAAGCCGGCGATGTTCGCGCAGGTCGACGTGCAGCTGGGCGCCGGCGCCGCGGCCGTGCTCACCGTGCCGGATTCGGCCGTCATCGACAGCGGCAGGCGCCAGATCGTGCTCGTGCAGCGCGGCGAGGGCCGCTTCGAGCCGCGCGAGGTCCGCACCGGCGCGCGCGGCGACAGCCTCATCGAGGTGCTGGAGGGCCTGAAGGCGGGCGAGGAAGTCGTCGTCGCGGCCAACTTCCTGATCGACGCCGAGAGCAACCTGCGGGCCGCGATCGGCGGGCTCGCTGCTCAGGCCGAAGCGAACGCGCACGCCGGGCAAGGCGGCGGCGCTGCGCCTTCGGCCGCCTCCGCGGCCGCGGCCAAGCCGCCGGTCGGCCACCAGGGCACCGGCAGCGTCGACAGCATCGACGCGAAGACCGGCGCGGTGACGCTGAACCACGAGGCCATCGCGTCGCTGAAGTGGCCGGCGATGACGATGGAGTTCGCGGTGGCCAACCCGTCGCTCGTCGCCGGCCTGAAGCCGGGCACGGCCGTGACCTTCGAGTTCGTCGAGCGCCAGCCGGGCGAATGGGTCATCACGCGCCTGACGCCGAAGACAGGGGCGAAGCCGGCACCGGCGCGCTGACGAGGTCGCGATGCTGAAGAACATCATCCAGTGGTCCGCGCGCAACCCGTTCCTCGTGCTGCTGGCCACGCTGTTCGTGGTCATCGCCGGCGCCGTGGCCGTCGTGCGCACGCCGCTCGACGCCCTGCCCGACCTCTCGGACGTGCAGGTCATCGTCTACACGGAATACCCGGGCCAGGCGCCGCAGGTCGTCGAGGACCAGGTCACCTACCCGCTGACCACGGCCATGCTCGCGGTGCCGAAGTCGAAGGTCGTGCGCGGCTTCTCGTTCTTCGGCGCCTCGTTCGTCTACGTGATCTTCGACGACGGCACCGACATCTACTGGGCGCGCAGCCGGGTCCTTGAATACCTCAACTTCGCCTCGGGCCGGCTGCCCAAGGGCGTGGCGCCGGCGCTCGGCCCCGACGCCACCGGGGTCGGCTGGGTCTACCAGTACGCGCTGCTGGCCAAGGACCGCACGCTGGCCGAACTGCGCGCCATCCAGGACTGGTTCGTGCGCTACCAGCTCACCAAGGCGCCGGGCGTGGCCGAGGTGGCGTCGCTCGGCGGCTTCGTGCAGACCTACCAGGTCACGGTCGACCCGCTGAAGCTGCGCAGCTTCGGCATCCCGCTGTCGAAGGTCACGCAGGTGATCCGCGACTCCAACCGCGACGTCGGCGGCCGGGTCGTCGAGATGGCCGAGACCGAGTACATGGTGCGCGGCAAGGGGTATCTGCGCGGCAAGGCCGATCTCGAGGCGCTGGTGGTGAAGGCCGACAAGGGCACGCCGGTGCTCGTGCGCGACATCGCCCGCGTCGAGCTCGCCCCCGACGAGCGCCGCGGCCTCTCGGAGCTCGACGGCGAAGGCGAAGTCGTCTCCGGCATCGCGATGTCGCGCTACGGGCAGAACGCGCTCGAGGTCATCCAAAACCTCAAGACGCGCATCGCCGAGATTTCGGCCGGCTTGCCGGAAGGCGTCTCGATTCAGGCGGTGTACGACCGCTCGGAGCTGATCCACCGCGCCATCGACACCTTGAAGCGCACGCTGCTCGAGGAAAGCCTCATCGTCGCCGCGGTGTGCGTGGTGTTCCTGCTGCACGTGCGCTCGGCGCTGGTGGCGATCCTGATGCTGCCGGTGGGCGTGCTCGTCGCGTTCATCGCGATGCGGCTGCTGGGCATGAACTCCAACCTGATGAGCCTGGGCGGCATTGCCATCGCCATCGGCGCCATGGTCGACGCGGCGATCGTGATGATCGAGAACGCGCACAAGCACCTGGAGCGGCTGCCCGAGCGGCACACCGTGCGCCAGCGCGCCCAGGCGATGCAGGACGCCTGCGTCGAGGTGGGGCCGGCGCTGTTCTTCTCGCTGCTCATCATCACCGTGTCGTTCCTGCCGGTCTTCACGCTGGAGTCGCAGGAGGGGCGGCTCTTCTCGCCGCTGGCCTACACGAAGACCTTCTCGATGGCCGGCGCGGCCTTGCTGTCGGTGACGCTGGTGCCGGTGCTGATGATGCTGTTCATCCGCGGCCGGGTGATGCCGGAAGCGCGCAACCCGGTGAACCGCTTCCTGATCTGGATCTACCGCCCCGTCATCGCCGGCGTGATGCGCCGGAAGGTGCCGACGCTGCTGGCCGCGGTCGCCGTGATGGCGCTGACCGGGCTGCCGGCCGCAAGGCTCGGCAGCGAGTTCATGCCGACGCTCGACGAAGGCACGCTGCTGTACATGCCCGCCTCGCTGCCGGGCATGTCGATCACGAAAGCGGCCGAGGTGCTGCAGACGCAGGACAAGATCATCAAGAGCTTCCCCGAGGTCGCCTCGGTCTACGGCAAGGCCGGGCGCGCCAACACCGCCACCGACCCCGCGCCCACCGAGATGTTCGAGACGGTGATCAACCTCAAGCCGCAAGCGCAGTGGCGCGCCGGCATGACCACCGACAAGCTGATCGCCGAACTGGACCGCGCCCTGCAGTTCCCCGGCATCTCGAACGCCTGGACGATGCCGATCAAGGCGCGCATCGACATGCTGTCCACCGGCATCCGCACGCCGATCGGCATCAAGGTCTTCGGCCGCGACCTGGCCGAGATGGAGCGTCTGGCCAAGGAGATCGAAGCGGTCGTGAAGGCCGTGCCGGGAACGACCAGCGCCTTCGCCGAGCGCATCACCGGCGGCAGCTACCTGACGATCGAGCCCGACCGCGAGCAGCTCGCCCGCTACGGCCTTGCCGTCGGCGAGCTGCAGGACGTGATCGCCACCGCGCTCGGCGGCGAGATGGTGACGACGATGGTCGAAGGCCGCGAGCGCTTCGGCGTGACGGTGCGCTACCCGCGCGAGCTGCGCGGCCACCCGCAGCAGATCGAGCGCGAAGTGCTGGTGCCGGCGACGGACGCCGCCGGCGCGACGGTGAACGTGCCGCTCGGCCAGGTCGCGCGCGTCTCGGTCGAGCGCGGCACCCCGGGCATCCGCACCGAGAACGCGCTGCTGTCGGCGTACATCTTCGTCGACATCCGCGAGCGCGACATCGGCTCCTACGTGAACGACGCGCGCCGCGCGGTGGCCGCGCAGGTGAAGTTCCCGCCCGGCTACTACATCACCTGGAGCGGCCAGTTCGAGTACATGGAGCGCGCCATCGAGAAGATGAAGGTCGTGGTCCCGGTGACGCTGCTGACGATCTTCCTGCTGCTGTACCTGAACTTCCGCCGCCTGACCGAGACGCTGATCGTGATGCTCTCGGTGCCGTTCGCGCTGGTGGGCGGGGTGTGGCTGATGTGGGCGC
This sequence comes from Rubrivivax sp., assembly GCA_016790425.1. Lineage (GTDB taxonomy): Bacteria > Pseudomonadota > Gammaproteobacteria > Burkholderiales > Burkholderiaceae_C > Rubrivivax. The sequence goes on along the minus strand of JAEUPF010000069.1, from coordinate 16,217 downwards.
TGGGCTACAACCTCTCGGTGGCCGTGGCGGTGGGCTTCATCGCGCTGGCCGGCGTGGCGGCCGAGACCGGCGTCGTGATGCTCATCTACCTCGACCACGCCTGGCAGGCCGCACAGGCCAGGTGCCGCCAGGAGGGGCGCGCTGCGACGGCGGCGGACCTCTACGGCGCGGTGATGGAAGGCGCGGTCGAGCGGGTGCGGCCGAAGATGATGACCGTGGTGGCGATCATGGCCGGGCTGCTGCCGATCATGTGGGGCACCGGCGCCGGCTCGGAGGTGATGAGCCGCATCGCCGCGCCGATGGTCGGCGGCATGATCTCCTCGACGATCCTGACGCTCGCCGTGATTCCGGCGCTCTATGCGCTGGTCAAGCAGTGGCAGCTGCGGCGGGCCGGCGCGCGGGCTGCGGCTTCAGGAAGCGACGCCGACGGAACCGGCGGCGGCGGAACGGCGATTGCCGCGGGGCTGACATGACCGCCGCTCTTGTGCGGCTCGGGAGACCGACGACATGGCCGCGACGACCCACGAAACCTGCATCGCAGCGTGCAACGCCTGCGCCGTGGCCTGCGACCGCTGTGCCGGCGCCTGCCTGCGAGAAGAGGACGCGCAGGCGATGGCCCGCTGCATCGCGCTGGACATCGACTGCGCCGCACTGTGCCGCCTCGCCGCAGGGGTGATGGCGCGCGGCAGCGAGTTCGCCTCGCTCGTGTGCACGCTGTGCGCGCAGGTGTGCGACGCCTGCGCCGAAGAGTGCGCGAAGCACGCGATGGACCACTGCCGGCAATGCGCCGAAGCTTGCCGCCGCTGCGCCGGCGAATGCCGCGCGATGGCGGTTTGAGTCCGCCCGCGCAAACGGGGACGAACGGCGGGAACGGGCACGAACGGGCAGGAACGGGCACGCACGGGCACGAACGGGGCCCTGCGGCGCGCCCGGATGCTCGCGCAGCTCAGTCCTGCAGCAAGGCGGCCTTGCGCAGCCGCAGCGCGTTCGCGATGACCGAAGCCGAGCTCAGGCTCATCGCCAGCGCCGCGATCATCGGCGACAGCAGCCAGCCGGTGAACGGGAACAGCACCCCGGCGGCCAGCGGCACGCCCAGCGCGTTGTAGACGAACGCGAAGCCGAGGTTCTGCTTCATGTTGGCGATGGTGGCCTCCGAAAGGCGGCGCGCCACCGCGATGCCGCGCAGGTCGCCCTTGACCAGCGTGACCTGGGCGCTCGTCATCGCCACGTCGGTGCCGGTGCCCATCGCGACGCCGACGTCGGCCTGGGCCAGCGCCGGCGCGTCGTTGATGCCGTCGCCGGCCATCGCCACGACGCGGCCTTCGCGCTGCAAGCGCCTGACCAGTTCGAGCTTGTCGGCCGGCTCGACCTCGCCCAGCACCTCGTCGATGGACAGGCGCTGCGCCACCGCGCGCGCCGTCGTCACGCCGTCGCCGGTGGCCATCACCACGCGCAGGCCGGCCGCCTTCAGCGCCGCCAGCGCTTCGGGCGTGCTCGCCTTCACCGGGTCGGCGACGGCCAGCAGCCCCGCCAGGCGCCCGTCAACCGCCAGGTGCATGACGCTGGCGCCTTCGCCGCGCAGGGCCTCGGCGCGTTCGTCCAGCGCTTCGACGGCCACGCCCTGCTGCTGCATCAGCGCCGCATTGCCGAGCGCAACGCGCCGGCCCTCCACCGTGCCGCGCACGCCGATGCCCGAACCCGACTCGAAGTCCTCGGCCTTGGCGAGCGCGAGACCGCGCTCGCGGGCCGCGCGGACGATCGCGTCGGCCAGCGGATGCTCGCTGCCCTGGTCCAGGCTGGCGGCGATGCGCAGCACGTCGTCGGCCGAGAAGCCGGCTGCGGGCAGCGCACGGTCGAACGCCGGCCGCCCTTCGGTGAGCGTGCCCGTCTTGTCGACGATCAGGGTATCGACGCGGCGCAGGTGCTCGATCGCCGCGGCGTCGCGGAACAGCACGCCCTGCGTGGCACCGCGCCCCGTCGCGACCATGATCGACATCGGCGTCGCCAGGCCCAGCGCACAGGGGCAGGCGATGATCAGCACCGCCACGGCGTTGATGAGGCCATGGACCCAGCTCGGCTCGGGACCGAACAAGCCCCACGCGAAGCACGTGACGACGGCGATCGCCACCACCGCCATCACGAACCAGCCGGCCACCTGGTCGGCCATGCGCTGCAGCGGCGCCTTCGAGCGCTGCGCCTCGCCCACCATCAGCACGATCTGCGCGAGCACCGTCTGCGCGCCGACGCGTTCCGAACGCATGACGAGCGCGCCGCTGGTGTTGAGCGTGGCGCCGATCAGCTTGTCGCCGGAACGCTTGGCAACCGGCACCGGCTCGCCGGTGAGCATCGACTCGTCGACGGCGCTCGCGCCCTCGACGACGACGCCGTCGACGGGCACCTTCTCGCCCGGGCGCACGCGCAGCAGGTCGCCGACGTGGACGTGGGTGAGCGGCACGTCGGCCTCGCTGCCGTCGGCGGCGATGCGACGCGCCGTCTTCGGCGCCAGCCCGAGCAGCGACTTGATCGCCGCCGAGGTCTGCGAGCGCGCCTTCAGCTCCAGGATCTGGCCCAGCAGCGTCAGCGAGATGATCACCGCCGCGGCTTCGAAGTAGACCGCGACGCGCCCCATCGACTGGAACGACGCCGGAAAGAGGCCCGGCACGACCGTGGCCGCGACGCTGTAGACGAAGGCGGCGCCGGTGCCCAGACCGATCAGCGTCCACATGTTCGGGCTGCGGCGAACGACCGACTGCCAGCCGCGCACGAAGAACGGCCAGCCCGCCCACAGCACGATCGGCGCCGCCAGCACCAGCTCGATCCCGCTCTGCGCCGCCATCGGAAGGAGCCCCAGCCGGTGGCCGAACATCGCCAGCAGCGTCACGGCCACGGTCAGCGGCAGCGTGCACCAGAAGCGCCGCTGGAAGTCGCGAAGCTCCGGGTTGTCGTCGTCCGCCAGGCTGGGCAGTACGGGCTCAAGCGCCATACCGCACTTGGGACAACTGCCCGGACGGTCCTGGCGAATCTCCGGGTGCATGGGGCAGGTGTAGATCGTGCCCTGCGGTGCGGGCTGCGCCGGCGCCGGCGCTGGCGCTGGGGCGGCGTGGTGTTCGTGCCCGTGGTTCCCGTGCTGCCCGCGGTGATCGTCGTGCGCCTGGTGCATCGTGTTCATGCGACTGGCCTCGCGGAACTGAGCCGGCGTCACTGGACGACGACGGTGCCCACCATCCCGGCCTCGAAGTGGCCCGGCAACAGGCAGGCGAACTGGAACGTGCCGGGCTGGGTGAACTGCCAGACGATCTGGCCGGTGCCGCCCGGCTTCACGTGGGCCATGTGCGGGTCGGCGTGTTCCATGCCCGGGAACTTCTTCATCAGCTCGGCATGCGCCTTCAAAGCCTCGGGCGTGCCGAGCACCATCTCGTGCAGCAGCTTGCCGCCGTTGTGAAGCACGAAGCGCACCGTCTGGCCGCGCGCGATCGTCAGCGCCGCTGGCGTGAAGCGCATGGCGTCGGACATGTCGAGCCTGATCGTGCGCACGACCTTCCGTGGGTCGCCTTCGCGGCCGAAGGGCGTGTCCTCGACCTTGGCAGCGTCGTAGGCGCGGGGCTTGGCGTGTTCTTCGCTGCCGTGCGCGAAGGCAGGCGCCGCGAGCGCCAGCCACGACGCGCCGGCCAGCAAGGTGGCCCGTGTGCGCAGGGGCATCTTCATCGCGAGATCCTCGTGATCGACGGTGTTCGGATGGAGCGCGCGTTGGCGTTGCTGCGGCGTCGCGATGCCCGGTTCGATGGCGCAGGCGTCGAGGATGAAGCCGTAGTCGCTTCGCAGCTTAGCGAGGCGCCCGCCGCCGCCCCGGCTGCAGGCCGCTGCGGCGATGGCCGGGTGCGCCTGCCCCGCTGACCGACTCGAGCGATTCGATGATCGGGCAGTCGGGCCGGTCGTCACCATGGCAGCAGTGCACCAGGTGTTCGAGCGTGGCCTTCATCTCGCGCAGCTCGGTGAGCTTGGCGTCGAGTTCGGCGATGTGGGCCTGCGCGAGCGCCTTGACCTGGCGGCTGGAGCGCCTGCGGTTCTGCCACAGATCCAGCAGTTCGGCGATCTGCGGCAGCGAGAAGCCGAGGTCGCGCGAGTGGCGGATGAAGCGCAGCATGCCGACGTCCTTGTCGCCGTACTGCCGGTAGCCGGCCTCGCTGCGGCCGGCCGGCGGCAGCAGCCCCACGCCTTCATAGTGGCGGATCATCTTCGCCGACACGCCGGAGGCGGCGGCCGCTTGGCCGATGTTCATCGTCGGGCTCCACGAATCCAAAGCTTGCGCCAGCGCAAGGAAGGGTGCGCAGTTTCCGCGACTTTGCCATTGACCTTCCCACGGCCGGAAGCCCGACACTGGCGCATCCCCCACCCGCTCGAACCGGAGAGAGCCCCGTGATTGCATTCGAAGTGAAGGACATGACCTGCGGCCACTGCGTCAGCACGATCACCAAGGCGCTGAAGGCCGCCGACAAGGACGCCCGCGTCGACATCGACCTCGCCCGCCACCTGGTGATGGTCGAGCCGAAGGAGGCCGACGCGAACGGGCTGCGCGAGGCGATCGCCGAAGCCGGCTACACGCCGGTGGAGAAGAAGGTCGTCGCGCTCGAGACGCCGGCCAAGACCGGCTCGTGCTGCGGGCACTGCGGCTGACCGTTGCGCGCCGCGCCGTCGGCAGCCCGAAGCGAAGAAGCCCCGGCTCTCGGGCGAGAACCGGGGCTTGCCGTGTTGGTAGGCGCGAGAGGACTCGAACCTCCGACCCCCACCATGTCAAGGTGGTGCTCTAACCAGCTGAGCTACACGCCTGTCGTCGAGCGGCGCATTCTATAGCAGCGCCTGCGGGCGATCCCGGCTGGCCCGCCGGCCGCGCCCGGGCGCAGCGCGCAGCTACTTGCGCCGCGCGTGACGAACGCCCGGCACGCGCGCCACCTGCGCCAGCACCGCCGCCACGCGCGCCGCATCGGGCACCTCGACGGTGAAGGTCATCCACGCGGTGCTGCGGTCGCGCGCGCTTTGCGTGTTCACCGCCGTGACGTTGATCTTGTGCTTGAGGAAGGCCTCGGAGATGTCGCGCAAGAGGCCGCTGCGGTCGGCAGCCTCGACGACGATGTCGATCGGGTACAGCGGCTCCAGCGCGCCCTTCGAGCCGCCGCCCTCCCCCCACTTCACCTCGATCAAGCGGCCGGGGTTGGCCGCAGCCATGTTGCGCAGGTTGGTGCAGTCGGCGCGGTGGATCGCCACGCCCTTGCCGCGCGTGACGAAGCCGCCGATGGCGTCCGGCGGCGCCGGCCGGCAGCACCGCGCCAGCGTCGTCAGCAGCGAATCGACGCCCACCACCAGCACGCCGCCACGGCCGCCCGCACCGCCTGCCCCGCTGCGCGATCGCTGCAGGGTGAGGCGCTCTTCCTCGGGGGCCGCCGGCGGCGGCGGCCGCAGCAGGTTTTCGATGTGGCGCAGCGAGACCTCGTCCTTGCCCACCGCCTCGAACAGCGCTTCGGCGTTCTTGAAGCCGAGTTCCTCGGCCAGGCCGTCGAGCTTCACCGCCGTGCGGCCCTCGCGCTGCAGCAGCTTGTCCACCAGCTCGCGGCCGCGCGCCACCGTGGCCTGCGAGGCCTGCACGTTGAACCAGGCGCGCACCTTGGCGCGCGAGCGCGGGCTCTTCAGGTAGCCGAGCTCCGGGTTCAGCCAGTCCATCGACGGGCCGCCGTCCTTGGCCGCGACGATCTCGACGGTCTGCCCCGATTGCAGCGGCGTGTTCAGCGGCACCATCGCGCCGTCGACGCGTGCGCCGCGGCAGCGGTGGCCCAGCTCGGTGTGCAACGCATAGGCGAAGTCCACCGGCGTGCCGTCCAGCGGCAGGTCGATGATCGTCGCCTGCGGCGTGAAGACGTAGATGCGGTCGTCGAAGGTGCCCTCGGCGGCTAGCTGCGCTCGTGCCGACTTCGCCGCCTTCATGGCCGGCGCGGCCTGCGCGGCCTGCGCGGCCGGCGCGGCCTCGCGGTCGTCCGCTGCGTCCTCGCCGCCACCGGCGGCGTCGCGCTGCCAGGCCAGCAGCTCGCGCAGCACCGCCTTGCGCGCCTCGGCCACGCGCTCCTCGAATTCGCCGATGCCGGCGGAGCCGGCACTGCCCTTGCCCGCGCCGACACCGGCGTAGCCCTTGGCGCCGGCCTCCTTGTACATCCAGTGCGCGGCCACGCCGTGTTCGGCGTGCTCGTGCATGGCGCGCGTGCGGATCTGCACCTCCAGCGCGCGGCCGTCGTCTGCGGTGACCACCGTGTGCAGCGACTGGTAGCCATTGGCCTTGGGCCGCGCGATGTAGTCGTCGAACTCGCCGGCCACCGCGCGCCAGCGCTCGTGCACGCGCGCCAGCACCGAGTAGCAGGTGGCGGTGTCGTCGACGATGACGCGCAGCGCCCGCGCATCGAGCACACGCGCGAAGTCCAGGCCCTTGCCGCGCATCTTGCGCCAGATGCTGTACAGGTGCTTCGGCCGCCCCAGCACGTCGGCGCGGATGCCGGCTTCGGCGAGCAGCCGCGCCAGCTTCTGGCGCGAACGCTCGACGCCCTGCTCGCGCTCGGTGCGCTTCTCGTGCACGAGCGCGGCCACCTGGCGGTAGTCCTCGGGCTGCAGGAAGCGGAACGAGAGGTCCTCGATCTCCCACTTGATCTGCCAGATGCCCAGGCGGTTGGCCAGCGGCGCGAACACCTGCAGCGACTCGGTGGCCAGCTCGGGCGGGCATGGGCGGTGCGAGGCGGCGTGCCAGCGCAACGTCTGCAGCCGCGAGGCCAGCCGCAGCAGCACCACGCGCAGGTCGCGCGAGAACGCCAGCAGCATCTTGCGCACGCGTTCGACCTGCTGCGCGCGTTCGTCGCCGGCGGCAACCGTGGCGCGCGCGGTGCGCTGGATCTGCACGAGTTGCCGTGTCAGCGCGACCAGCCGGGCGGCATGTTCGCCGAAGGCCTTGCGCAGCACGTCCTCGGGCCGCTGCAGGTAGTCGCCCGCGTAGACCAGATACGACGTGGCCGCCAGCGCCGGCGAGGCACCCACCGACTTCAGCACCGCCGCCACGCCGTCGGCGTGCGCGAGCGCGTCTTCGCCGGTGTCCAGCGCCTGGCCGGCCAGCAGCGGCTCGGCGAACGCGCGCGCGCGCGCCAGCGGGTCGGCGATCGCCGGTGCTGCGGCAGCGGTGGTCGCGGCCGCGGTTGCCGTCGTCGTGGCCGTGCCCGCGCCGGCCGCGCTCTGGCCCGGCCCGGCTTGGCTGGCAGCAGCCTGGGCGGCGGCTGCCGCCGCTTCGTCGCTGGCCAGGCGGACGATGGCCGAGGCCGGCCCGGCGGGCGCGACCGGGCTGGACTTCATGGCCCGAGCAGGAACTCGCGCACCGCGGCACGCTGGTCGGCCGCCACGAGCGTGGGCGCATGGCCGACGCCGGCGAACTCGACCAGGCGCGCCTTCGGGCCGCGCTCGGTCATTGCCTTCGCCGTGGCCGGCGAGAGCAGGTCGGAGTCGGCCCCGCGCAGCAGCAGAGTCGGGCAGCGCAGGCGGTCGTAGCCTTGCCACAGCAGCGCTTCGCCGGCCTCGGCGAGTGCCGGCGTCACGGCGCGGATCGGCACCGCGATGGCCGGGTCGTAATGCGACTGCCAGCCGCCGTTGGCCGCCGGCACGAGCTGCGGCCGCGTCAGCGCCAGCCATTCCTCGCGGGTGTGGGGGCCGAAGCCGAGCGAGATCGCGCGCAGCGCATCGGCTGCCGCTTCCACGCTGGGCCAGGTGATCGGTGCCCCGAGGTACTGGGCGATGCGCTCGATGGCCGCGATCTCGATCGTCGGCCCCACGTCGTTGAGCACGAGCCGGCGCACCGGCGACGAAGGCAGGCTCGCCAGGCCCAGGCCGATGAGGCCGCCCATCGACGTGCCGACCCAGTCGACCTGCTCGACATCGAGCCGCGCCACCAGTGTGACCATGTCGGCCACGTAGGTGGGTACCGCGTAGCCGGCCGGGTCGGCCAGGCGGTCGCTCTGGCCGCGGCCGACGACGTCGGGGCAGATCACCCGGCAGTGGCTCGCCAGGTCGCGCGCCAGCGTGTCGAAGTCGCGCCCCTGCCGCGACAGACCGTGCACGCACACCACCGTGCGCGGCGCGTCGAGATGCCCCTGCTGCGCCCACTCCCAGTAGGCCATGCGGTGCAGGCCGCGCGCGTCCAGGCATTGGACGTGGCGAAGCGTGGGTTCGATCGCGAGGTTGGCGGTCATGGAGGGAACGTGTTCTGCGGGCCGGATAATCGTTTCATCGTAACAAGCCCGTCGCCACCGGAGCGAAGCCATGCCCACCGCCGCCCAAGGATCTTCCGTGCAAGGCAAAGTCGCCCTCGTCACCGGCTCGACCAGCGGCATCGGCCTGGGCATCGCGCTCGCGCTGGCCGAGCAAGGCGCGCGCCTGATGCTCAACGGCTTCGGCGATGTCGAAGGGGCGGTGGCCCTCGTGCGCAAGCACGATGCCGGGGCGCGGCATCACGGTGCCGACATGAGCAAGCCCGCCGAAGTGGAGGCCATGGTGCGCGCCTGCGAGCGCGAGCACGGCCGCGTGGACATCCTCGTCAACAACGCGGGCATCCAGCATGTGGCGCCGATCCACCAGTTCCCGCAGGAACGCTGGGACGCGATCATCGCCATCAACCTGAGCTCGGCCTTCCACGCCCTGCGCGCGGCGCTTCCGGGCATGCGCTCGCGCAACTGGGGCCGCGTCATCAACGTCGCCTCGGTGCACGGCCTCGTCGCCTCGGTCGACAAGAGCGCCTACGTCGCCGCCAAGCACGGCCTGGTCGGCCTGACGAAGGTGGCGGCGCTCGAGAACGCCACCACCGGCGTCACCGTCAACGCGGTGTGCCCGGGCTGGGTGCTGACGCCGCTGGTGCAAAAGCAGGTCGACGCCCGCGCCGCCGCCGACAAGGTCGACAACGCCGAGGCCACGCGCCGCCTGCTCGGCGAGAAGCAGCCTTCGATGCAGTTCACCACGCCCGAGCAGATTGCCGGGCTGTGCCTGTTCCTGTGCTCGCCGGCTGCAGACAACGTGCGCGGCCAGTCCTGGGCGCTCGACGGCGGCTGGACAGCGCAATAGCCGGCGCAGCGCCGCACCATCGCGCGTTCGCCTCGCGTCACCTTCTTCCATCGCCTGCGCGACTCGGGTGGCCTCGTTCGCGGCACCGGCTTTGCCTCGTTCGCGGCAAGGCTGAGTGAACCGCGAAATACTTGTAACAGATGGTCGTTGCCTCGGAAAACCCCGTGGTGCCGCACCGCAAAATGCCGCTGTTACAAATCAGGAGTTGCCGATGAGCACCGCTCCCAATGCCCGCCCGGACCGCATCGTCGTCGTCGATGACGACGCCCGCATCCGCGACCTGCTCCGGCGCTACCTGTCGCAGGAAGGTTTCGACGTGCTGCTGGCCGAAGACGCCAAGGCGCTGAACCGCCTGCTGACGCGCGAGACGCTCGACCTGATCGTGCTCGACCTGATGCTGCCCGGCGAGGACGGCCTGTCGATCTGCCGCCGGCTGCGCGCGGCCAACGACCAGACGCCGATCATCATGCTCACGGCCAAGGTGGAGGACGTGGACCGCATCGTCGGCCTCGAGGTCGGCGCCGACGACTACCTGCCCAAGCCCTTCAACCCGCGCGAGTTGCTGGCCCGCATCCACGCCGTGCTGCGCCGCCGCCCGGCCCCCGAGGCCCCGGGCGCCCCTTCCAAGGAAGCGCAGGTCGTCACCTTCGGTCCGTTCGAGTTCGACCTGTCGCTGCGCAAGCTGTCGAAGAACGGCGAGCAGATCTCGCTGACCACCGGCGAGTTCTCGATGCTCAAGGCGCTGGTGCGGCATCCGCGGCAGCCGCTGTCGCGTGACAAGCTCGCGCAGCTGGCGCGCGGGCGCGAGTTCGAGCCGTTCGACCGCAGCCTGGACGTGCAGATCTCGCGCCTGCGCAAGATGATCGAGCCCGATCCGGCGCAGCCGCGCTACATCCAGACGGTGTGGGGCGTGGGCTACGTCTTCGTGCCCGACGGCGCGAACTGATCCAAGGGCATGAGTGAACCTGGCGCGCGGGTTCCTTCACGGCTTCGTGCGCTGATGCCAGCAGCCTGACTCGTGGCCAACCACTCGCTCGGGTTCAGCCTCTTCTGGCGCACGTTCTTCCTGCTGGCGCTGCTGCTGGCCGGCGGCGTCTACGCCTGGGTCTACACGCTGCACGCGATGGAACTGGAGCCGCGCGCCGTGCAGCAGGCGCAGCAGACCGCCGGCCTCGTGAGCCTGGCGCGTTCGGCGCTGATCCCCGCCGACGGCATCAACCGCGTGACGCTGCTCAAGAGCATGGCCACGCCGACGGCCATCCGCGTCACGCCGCGCGAACCGGGCGACAAGTGGCTGTCGTTCGAGACCGACCGCTTCTCGCGCCACCTCGCCTCGGAGCTCAAGCGCGTGCTCGGCCCCGACACCATCGTCGCGCGCTCGGTGAACAACCAGAGCGGCCTGTGGGTCGGCTTCTCGATCGAGCAGGACCTGTTCTGGCTGCAGGTCAATGCCTCGCACCCCGCCTCGGTGGCCAACAGCACCGTGTTCGCCTGGATCGGCATCGCGGTGCTGGCCACGCTGCTCGGCTCGGTGGGCGTCGCCAGCCTCATCAACCGGCCGCTGAAGCAGCTGTCGTTCGCGGCCACGCGCATCCGCGAAGGCGACCTCGACTCGCGCCTGGACGAGAACACGCTGACCAGCGAGATCCGCGAGGTCAACCGCGGCTTCAACCGCATGGCGCGCGAGCTGGCGCGCGTCGAGGAAGACCGCGCCGTGATGCTGGCCGGCATCAGCCACGACCTGCGCACGCCGCTGGCCCGCCTGCGCCTGGAAGCGGAGATGAGCGTCAGCGACGAAGACGCGCGCAAGAACATGGCCAGCGACATCGACCAGCTCGACGCGATCATCGACAAGTTCATGGACTACGCGCGGCCGGGCGAGACGAAGCTCAAGCCGGTGAACGTGGCCAAGCTCGTCGAAGAGGAAGCGGGGCGCTTCCGCGACCCGGCGCAGATCCGCATCCACTCGCGCCTGACCGGCGACCTGCAGGTGCTGGCCGACGAGACCGAACTCGGCCGGGTGTTCCTGAACCTGTTCGAGAACGCACGCCGATATGGCCGCGGCACCTACAGCGGTGTGACCGAGGTCGACGTCTGGCACGTCAAGGCCGGGCCCTGGCTCATCGTCAGCGTGCGCGACCACGGCCCGGGCGTGGCGCCGGAGAAGCTGACCCAGCTGACGACGCCGTTTTTCCGCGGCGACGCGGCGCGCACGGCGGCCACCGGTGCCGGTCTCGGCCTGGCGATCGTCGAGAAGGCGGTGGCGCGCATGGGCGGCAGCCTCGAACTGGCCAACGCGCCCGAAGGCGGCCTCATCGCGCACCTGCGGCTCAAGCGCGTGCAGCGCAGCGGTGCCGGGGGACCCGAAGGTCCACCCCCGAAGAGCGGTGCCCGCACGCGCGCGAACACGAACACGACGGCGAATGCGCTGGGCCCGGCAACGGAGCCCAACCTGGCCTGGGCGGATACGCGAGCCGGGGCCGGCGGCGGAAGCGGCGGCGGCAGCAGCGGCAGCCACAACGGCAAGGCCTGACCCGGCCCCGCCGCGCGACGGGCGGCGGGCCGGCCGCGCAGTCACCGGCTGCCCGGCGGCGGCCGCATCAAGAGGCACACCGCGCGCGCTTCGATCGCGCGGCCCTCGCCCACCGGACCCATCTTCTCGGCGGTCTTGGCCTTGACGTTGACGCTGTCGGGCGGCAGCGCCAGCACGGCAGCGATGCGCTCGCGCATCGCTTCGATGTGCGGCGCCATCTTCGGTGCCTGCGCGACGATGGTGCTGTCGACGTTCACCAGCTGCCAACCGCGTTCGCGCACGCGCACGAGCGCGCCGGCCAGGAGCAGCGCCGAGTCGGCCCCGGCGTGTGCCGGGTCCGTGTCGGGAAAGTGGCGGCCGATGTCGCCGAGGCCCGCGGCGCCGAGCAGCGCATCGGTGATGGCGTGCAGCAGCGCGTCGGCGTCGGAGTGGCCGGCGAGCCCGTGCGTGTGCGGCACGACGACGCCGCCCAGCACCAGCGGCCGGCCGGCGACGAGCGCATGCACATCCCAGCCTTCGCCGATGCGCAGTTCGGGCAGGATCGTCATCGCCGCGTCTCCAGCAGGCGTGCAGCGAGCTCGAAGTCGGCCGGCCAGGTGAGCTTGAAATTCTCGGCGTGGCCCGGCACGAGCAGGGGCGCCAGCCCGAGCGCTTCGACGGCGCTCGCTTCGTCGCTGACTTCGTGCCCCGCGGTCGCCAGCGCGCGCTGCAGGAGGCCGAGGCGGAACATCTGCGGCGTCTGCGCCAGCCACTTGTCGTGGCGTGGCACGGTGGCGGCGACGCGGGGCGCCGCGCCGGCCTCGTGCGCGGCCGCCTTCAGGGTGTCGGGCAGCGGCACTGCGAGCAGGCCGCCGACAGCGTCGTCACGGCAGGCGGCGATCAACGCCTGCACCCAGGCCGGCCGCAGCAGGCAGCGTGCCGCATCGTGCACGAGCACCCAGTCCGCTTCGCCGACGCCGCGCGCGCGCAGTTCGGCCAGGCCGTTGGCCACCGTGGCCGCGCGGCTCGCACCGCCGCAACGGCCCACCCACGACCGTGTGCCGGTGAACGCGCTCGCGTGCCGCTCGAACTCCTGGTCCTCGCGCGCCAGCACGACGAGCACGGCCTCGATCTCGCGCACCGCGGCCAGCGCGGCCAGCGTGTGGGCGACGACACTGCGCCCGCCGATGACGGCGTACTGCTTGCGCCCGCCGGCTTGCGCGCGCTCGCCGATGCCGGCGCAGGGCACCAGGGCAAAGCAGCGGGCGGCAGCAGGCATCCGGGCCGATTCTAGAATTCGGCTTCGACACGCCCCGCCGTCCGCACGGCGGGGCGGTTCTGTTTTCTCTCGATGCAGCTTCCTCCCCTCACGCCGGGCCGGCGCCTGACCTTCGCGCGGCCTGTCGGCTCGGCCGACGCGCTGTGGCTGGCCGAACTGGCGCGTTCACGCGCTCCCGCTGTGGCCCCGGCCCCGGCCACAGGCGCCGCCGCTGCGGCCCCGGCCACGGGCGCCGCCGGCCGCAGCCGGCCCGCCCCACTCACCGTCTTCACGGCCGACGCCGCCGACGCGCAGCGCCTGCTCGACGAGCTGCCCTTCTTCGCGCCGGAACTGGCGCTGGCGCAGTTCCCGGACTGGGAGACGCTGCCCTACGACACCTTCAGCCCGCACCAGGACCTCATCTCGGAGCGGCTGGCGACGCTGTGGCGGGTCCGCCAGCGCGAGGTCGACGTGCTGCTGGTGCCGGCGACCACGGCGCTGGCGCGGCTGGCGCCGCCGTCGTTCCTCGCCGGCACCACGTTCCACTTCAAGCAGAAGACGCTGCTGGACGAGGCGAGCCTGAAGGCGCAGCTCACGCTCGCCGGCTACGAGCACGTGAGCCAGGTGGTGAGCCCGGGCGAGTACGCGGTGCGCGGCGGGCTGATCGACCTGTTTCCGATGGGCTCGCCGGTGCCCTACCGCGTCGACCTCTTCGGCGACGAGGTCGATTCGATCCGCACCTTCGACCCCGACACGCAGCGCAGCCTGTACCCGGTGCCCGAAGTGCGCCTGCTGCCCGGGCGCGAGTTCCCGATGGACGAGGCGGCGCGCACGGCGTTCCGCGCCCGCTGGCGCGAGCGCATCGAAGGCGACCCGACGCGCGCCCGCATCTACAAGGACATCGCCAATGGCATCGCCGCGGGCGGCATCGAGTACTACCTGCCGCTGTTCTTCGAGCGCTGCGCCACGCTGTTCGACTACGTCGGCGCCGAAGCGCCGCTGGTCCTGCACGGCGACATCGACGCCGCCTTGCAGCGCTTCTGGGCCGACACGCGCGAGCGCCACCGCTTCCTGCAGCACGACAAGGAACGGCCGCTGCTGCCGCCGGAGGACCTGTTCCTGCGCGTCGAGGAGTTCTTCGCCGCGACACAGCCACACGCGGCGCTGGCGCTGCGCGGCGGCAGTGCTGGCGGTGCGGGCGCCGCCGAGGCGCTGCCGGGTTTCGGGCCGCTGCCCGATGTCAGCGTCGAGCGCGGCGCCACCGAGCCGCTGGCTGCGCTCGAGCGCCACCTGGACAGCACGGCGCACCGCGTGCTGCTGCTGGCCGAGAGCGAGGGCCGGCGCGAGAGCCTGCTGGAGCTCTTGCGCGACCACAAGATCGACGTGCCGAGCGTCGCCAGCCTCGCCGAGTTCGAAGCCGGCACCGAGAAGGTGGCCATCGTCGCGGCACCGCTCGCGCAAGGCTTCCACTGGCACGAGCCCGGGCCGGCGGACGGCACGCCGCCGCGCTCGCTGCAGTTCATCACCGAGACCGAGCTCTTCGCCACCACGCGCGAGGCGCGGCGGCGGCGCAAGCAGGAACAGGTCTCCAGCGTCGACGCGCTGATCAAGGACCTCTCGGAGCTGAAGGTCGGCGACCCGGTGGTGCACGCCAACCACGGCATCGGTCGCTACCAGGGCCTGAAGAGCATCGACCTCGCCACCGAAGACGGCGGCGGCAGCAGCGAGTTCCTGCACCTGGAGTACGCCGACAAGGCAACGCTGTACGTGCCGGTGTCGCAGCTTCACCTCATCAGCCGCTACACCGGCGTCAGCGCCGAGGAGGCGCCGCTGCACCGCCTCGGCTCCGGCCAGTGGGAAAAAGCCAGGCGCAAGGCCGCCGAGCAGGTGCGCGACACCGCCGCGGAGCTGCTCAACCTGTACGCGCAACGCGCCGCACGCGAAGGCTTCGCGCACCGCTTCTCGGCGCACGACTACGAAGCCTTCGCCGCCAGCTTCGGCTTCGAGGAGACGGCCGACCAGCGCGCGGCGATCCACGCCGTGATCCAGGACATGGTGTCGCCGAAGCCGATGGACCGCCTCGTTTGCGGCGACGTCGGCTTCGGCAAGACCGAGGTCGCCTTGCGCGCCGCCTTCGTCGCCGTGCATGGCGGCAAACAGGTGGCCTTCCTGGCGCCGACCACGCTGCTGGCGGAGCAGCACTTCCAGACGCTTTCCGACCGCTTCGGCAAGTGGCCGGTGCGGGTTGCCGAGCTGTCGCGGTTTCGCACCGGCAAGGAAGTGAAGGCGGCGCTCGAAGGCATCGCCGCCGGCACCATCGACATCGTCGTCGGCACGCACAAGCTGCTGGCCGCCGACGTGAAGTTCGCGCGCCTGGGCCTGCTCATCGTCGACGAGGAGCATCGCTTCGGCGTGCGCCACAAGGAGGCGATGAAGGCGCTGCGCGCCGAGGTGGACGTGCTGACGCTGACGGCCACGCCGATCCCGCGCACGCTGGGCATGGCGCTGGAAGGCCTGCGCGACCTGAGCGTGATCGCCACCGCGCCGCAGCGCCGGCTGGCGATCAAGACCTTCGTGCGCAGTGAAGGCAACAGCGTCATCCGCGAGGCGGTGCTGCGCGAGCTGAAGCGCGGCGGGCAGGTGTACTTCCTGCACAACGAGGTGGAGACCATCCAGAACCGCCGCAACCAGCTGGCCGAGCTGCTGCCCGAAGCGCGCATCGCCGTGGCTCACGGCCAGCTGCCCGAGCGCGAGCTGGAAAGCGTGATGCGCGACTTCGTCGCCCAGCGCCACAACCTGCTGCTGTGCAGCACCATCATCGAGACCGGCATCGACGTGCCCAGCGCCAACACCATCGTCATCTCCAGAGCCGACAAGTTCGGGCTGGCGCAGCTGCACCAGCTGCGCGGCCGCGTCGGCCGCAGCCACCACCAGGCCTATGCCTACCTGCTGGTGCCCGACGTGCAGAGCCTGACCAAGCAGGCCCAGCAGCGGCTGGACGCGATCCAGTCGATGGAGGAGCTGGGCTCGGGCTTCTACCTGGCGATGCACGACCTGGAGATCCGCGGCGCCGGCGAAGTGCTGGGCGAGAACCAGAGCGGCAACATGATGGAGGTGGGCTTCCAGCTCTACAACGACATGCTGTCCGAGGCGGTCAGCGCGCTGAAGGCCGGCCGCGAGCCCGACCTGATGAGCCCCTTCGGCGCCACCACCGAGATCAACCTGCATGCCCCCGCGCTGCTACCCGACGCCTATTGCGGGGATGTGCACGTGCGGCTGAATTTGTACAAGCGGCTGGCCACGGCCGAGAAGGCC
>JAEUPF010000058.1 GCA_016790425.1 Rubrivivax sp. | reverse complement strand
GCTGCCGCCCTACCAGGTGATCTCGCGCAAGCCCTTCGGCAGCCTGAAGGAGCTGGAGGGCATGAAGATCCGCGCCTCGGGCTCGGCGAAGGAACTGCTGCTGAAGAAGCTCAAGGCCGTGCCGGTGCTGATGCCCACGCCCGAGGTCTACGAGTCGCTGTCGCGCGGCACGATCGACGGCGTGCTGTTCCCGTTCAACAGCCTCGCGCCGTACGAGATCGACAAGCTCTCGAAGACCGGCACGATCGGCTCGAACTTCGGCTCGTTCGTCGCCAACTGGGTGATCAGCGAGAAGCGCTTCCAGTCGCTGCCGGCGCCGCTGCAGAAGGACCTGATGGCGATGGGCGAGGAGCTGACCAAGAGCGTGTGCAAGCAGGTCGAGCGCGACGAGGCCGGCGACATCGAGAAGACGAAGACGGCCGGCGTGAAGCTGACGCCGCTGGCCAAGGCCGACCAGGCCGCGCTCGAAGCCGCTGCCGCCGAAGTGGCCACCGAATGGGCGCAGAACCTCGACCGCCGCGGCAAGGGCGGCACCGAGGTGCTCAACGCCTTCAAGGCGGGGCTGGCGGGCAAGTAGGCAGGGTCTTCGGGAGGCCCCGCGGTGATCGGCGCGCTCGAGCTGACTCGTCTGCCGCCCGAAGCCGAGGCGTTGCGCGCGCCGGTGCGCGCCTTCCTCGCCGAGGCGCGGGCCGGCATGCCGGCCGACCGCCGCGCGCGCTCGTGGCTCGGCTTCGACGCCGGCTTCAGCCGCGATCTGGGGCAGCGCGGCTGGATCGGCCTGGCGCTGCCGGCCGAATACGGCGGCGGCGGCCGCGACGCCTTTGCGCGCTTCGTGCTGGTGGAGGAACTGCTGGCCCGCGGCGCACCCGTCTCGGCGCACTGGATCGCCGAGCGCCAGAGCGCGCCGATGCTGCTGCGCTACGGCAGCGAGGCGCAGAAGCGCTTCCACGTGCCGCGCATCTGCGGTGGCGAGAGCTTCTTCGCCATCGGCATGAGCGAGCCCGAGGTCGGCTCCGACCTCGCCAGCGTGCGCACGCGCGCCACGCCCACCGCCAACGGGTGGCGCCTGAACGGGCAGAAGATCTGGACCACCAACGGCGAGCACTGCCACTTCATGATCGCGCTCGTGCGCACCTCGGGCCGGCCGGAGGACCGGCACAAGGGCCTGTCGCAGCTCCTGTTCGACCTCAAGACGCCCGGCATCACCATCCGCCCGATCGAAGACCTCACCGGCGACCGCCACTTCTGCGAGGTGTTCTTCGACGATGTCGAACTGCCCGCAGACGCGCTGGTCGGCGAGGAAGGGGCCGGCTGGCAGCAGGTGGGCGCCGAGCTGGCCTTCGAGCGCAGCGGCCCCGAGCGGCTTTATTCGAGCATCGTGTTGCTCGACGCCTGGCTCGCGCACCTGCGACGCTCGAACGGCCGCGACGCCGCGGCCGTGGCGCTCGCCGGGCGGCTGGTGGCCCATCTGGCGGCGCTGCGGTCGCTGTCGGTGTCGGTCACGGCGCGGCTGGCCGCGGGCGAGAGCCCCGCCACCGAGGCGGCGCTGGTCAAGGACCTCGGCACCGAGTTCGAGCAGCTCGTCCCGATCGCGATCGCCGACCTGCTCGGCGCCGGCGACGCGCCGGTGCCGGCCGAGCTGCAACGCACGCTCGCCTACATCACGCAGTTCGCGCCGACGTTCTCGCTGCGCGGCGGCACGCGCGAGGTGCTGCGCGGCATCATCGCGCGCGGACTGGGGTTGCGATGAGCGGCGCGGCGATGAACGAGTTCGCGCAATCGCTCGACCGGCTGCTCGCCGCCGAGTGCCCGCCCGCCGTCGTGCGCGCCGTCGAGCGCGGGGCGCCGGCCGAGGCGCTGTGGCGAGCGCTCGAGCGCTCGGGATTCCTCGACGCGCTGGTGCCGGAAAGCCGCGGCGGCGCCGGGCTCGGGCTGGCCGATGCGTTCGAGCTGTTCGTGCTTCAGGGCCGGCATGCGCTGCCGGTGCCGATGGCGTCGACGATGGCCGCGCGCGGGATCGGCCAAGGCGGGCACGGCGGGCCCGAAGGTGCCGATGCGCTGCCGCGCGAACTGGCCGCGGTGGTGACGGCGGCGCAGATCGTCGGCGCGCTGGAGCGGGTGCTCGAGCTGTGCATCGCCTTCGCGAACCAGCGCGTGCAGTTCGGGCGTCCGATCGGCAAGTTCCAGGCGATCCAGCACCAGCTGGCGGTGATGGCCGAGCAGGTGGCCGCGGCGCGCCTGGCGGCGCAGCTCGGGTGCCAGGGCGGTCACGGAGGGGCTGGCGCAGGAGGCGGAGGGGGCGGCGGAGGGGGCGGCCAGGGCGGGCAGGGCGGGCAGGCGCTGTTGCCGGACCGGTTGCACGCCGCCGTGGCCAAGTCGCGCACCAGCGAAGCGGCTGGCATCGTCGCGCCGATGGCGCATGCGATCTACGGCGCCATCGGCATCACCGCCGAGCTCGATCTGCAGCTGTACACGCGCCGCCTGCACGCCTGGCGCGCCGAGCACGGTTCCGAGCTGGCCTGGAACCGCGTGCTCGGCGAGGCCGTGCTCGCCTCGAGCGCGCCGCTCACGCTCGACTTCCTGCGCAGCGCGCTGCTGCCGGCCTGAGCCCCTGCCGCAAAGAGCGATCGACGAGCCACCCGACGAGCCACCCCACGAGCCCCCGACGAGCCCCCGATGAGCGACTTCCTCCTCTACGAGCAACGCGGTGCCGTCGCCACGCTGACGCTGAACTCGCCGGCCACGCGCAACGTGCTCACCGGCAACACGGCGGCGCAGGAATTCGTCGACGCCTGCGCCCGCATCAATGCCGACGCGTCGGTGCGCGCGGTGATCCTCACCGGCGCCGGCCCGGCCTTCTCCGCCGGTGGCGACCTGAAGGACATGCAGACGATGTTCGACCTGTCGCCGGCCGAACTGCGCGAGTGGTACCGGCGCGGCGTGCAGCGGCTGGCGATGGCCGTCTACCAGCTCGAGGCGCCGGCGATCTGCGCCGTCAACGGCCCGGCCATCGGCGCCGGCTGCGACCTGACGACGATGTGCGACATCCGCATCGCCTCGGAGCGTGCGAAGTTCGCCGAGAGCTTCGTCAAGGTCGGCCTGATCCCCGGCGACGGTGGCGCCTGGCTGCTGCCGCGCGTCGTGGGCAAGAGCGCTGCGGCCGAGATGTCGTTCACCGGGCGCACGCTCGACGCGGCCGAGGCGCTGCGCATCGGCCTCGTCTCGCGCGTCGTGCCGCACGAGCGGCTGCTGCCCGAGGCCCAGGCGCTGGCCGAGGAGATCGCGCAGAACCCGGGCGTCGCGCTGCGCCTGGCCAAGAAGCTGCTGCGCGAAGGCGAGCGGCTGGACTTCGCCTCGCTGCTCGAGCTCTCGGCCGGGCTGCAGGCGCTGGCGCACAAGACGCCGCAGCACGTGGAGGCGGTGAGAGCCTTCGTGGAGAAGCGCAAGCCCGATTTCTCGGGGTCTTGAGCGGCCCCCTGGGCCCATCGCCGACCGGCCAGCGCTTTGCTGCGGCGCTGCGCTCGCTCGAGCGCGAATTTGCCAACCTGCTGCGCGACATCGTGCTGGCACCGACCCGGGCATCGCGCGCCGGCGTCACCATGTGATGGCGCTGACGCTCATCGCGCGGCCCTCAAGCAGCCGCTCGGATCTCAACCGCCAGGTTTGGCCCAGGATCGCTACACTGCCACCGATGCATGCGCTGATCGAAACCCACCGCGACGAACTGCTGGCCCTGGCACGCAGGCGCGGCGTCACGGGTGTACGGGTTTTTGGCTCGATGAGCCGTGGCGACGGCAGCGAGAACAGTGACGTTGATCTGCTGGTGACCCTGGCCCCAGGGACCAGCGCTCTTGCCCTGGGCGGTCTGTTGCTCGATGCGCAGGAGTTGCTGGGCCGCCGTGTGGATGTCGTCACCGAAGCGAGCTTGCACCCCGCACTGCGCGAGCGCGTGGTGGCCAGCGCCGTGCCGCTGTGAACCCCGGCCCCGAGGCTGACCGCGTGCTTCTCGCGCACATGCGCGACTGTCTGGACCGGATTCTCGAGTACACCAACGCCGAGCGCTCCACCTTCGACGCCTCGCGCCTGTGCAAGACGCGGTGATCCGCAATCTGCAGACCTTGGCCGAGTCAAGCCAGCGGCTGTCGAGCGAGATCAAGGGCACCGAACCGCAGATCCCATGGCGGGAACTCGCCGGATTCCGCAACGTGATCGTGCATGGCTATCTGGGCGTTGACCTCGGGGCGGTCTGGCTGTCGTCGAACAAGACTTGCCAGCGCTCTCCGCGGCTGTGGACCGCATGTCCACGCACCTCGGCCCTGCGGGCTGATCCGATCGGCTGCTTGGCCGCCGGTCGACTGGCAGCTCATGGCCGGCTCTTGGTGGCCACGAACGGCTGCTTCGTGGATGCGAAACCCAAAGCAGCCCGGCCTGGCTGCCGGCAGCTTTGGGGCGACTCCACAGACCGCCATGGGTCGTTTGCGGGTCCAGGCGCACGCGGCTTCAATACCGGCTGTCAGTCTGTTCCAGGCACTCGGTTGTGTACCCGCACCTGGCCGGGCCGCCCCGCGACCCGCCGCAGGAAGCCGCGGCGCGGCGCGAGCCAGTCGGCCGCGGCCAGCAGCGCGGCCGGCACCTCGCCGCGCTCGCCCTCGATGACGATGCGGTCCTCGGTGACGAGTTCCGGCTCGCCGCCGACCGCCACGCCGTCGACGCGATAGTGGTTGCGCCCCGCTTCATCGACGACGCGCACGAGCCGCGCGCCGAGCGCCACGTCGATGCCGGGGCGCAGCACGCACCACGCCTGGCCGCGGCCCGCCGCGTCGAGCTTGCCGACCTCGTCGTAGGCCGGCTCGCCGGGCAGCACCGGGCGCAGGCCATCGTGATCCATCGCCAGCAGCGGCAGGATGCGCTCGACCGGCCTCGGCTGCGCCGCCCAGGCGAGCAGCGCGGCGGTCGAGTCGAAGGCGGCCAGCGCCTGCAACACGGCGCGCGTGGGCGTCATCAGGCGCCGCGCGTGCCCCGGGGCCAGCGCTGCGGCCGGCGTCATCCAGATGTGATCGGTCGTTTCACCAGCGTCGTGCAGCGCCTGCTGCCCGCGCGGCACCGCAGCGACGAAGAAGCGCGTGTCGAAGCGCTTGGCGCGGCCCGCCGGCGTGAGCCAGTGGGCGATGAAGTGCAGCGTGTCGTAGGCCGGCGCGAGGCCGAACCGCTCGCACACCGCCTCGATGGCCAGGCTGCCCGCGGCCACCCGCGGCCGCAGCGCCGCGAATTCGGCCTGCGCCGCATCGCTCAGCGCCGGCCAGGCCCCGGCCGCGTCGCGCGCGAGCAGGATGCCGCATTCCTCGAAGCACTCGCGCAGTGCCGCGTGCTGCAGCGCCCGCTCGCCGCGTTCGCGGTCGACCGCGTCGACGAGCCCACCCGGGAAGACCCAGGCGCCGCTGTTGTGGTCGCCGCGCTCGGCGCGCTGCAACAGCAGCACCTCGAGCGCGGCCGCCCCGGCAGGGCCGTCGCGAACCACGACGACGGTGGCGGCGTCGCGGGGGACGGCCGGCGGCAGGGCCGGCAGGCTATTCACAGACATGAACAAAGAGTGCATCCGGATGGACAGTGGCCGCAATAGGCGTTACCCTGCCCGGCCATGATCCGATCGCTCTTCTTCGCCCCCGCGAACCGGCCCGACCTGGTTCTGAAGTTCCCGCGCTTCGCGGCCGACTGCTGCGTCATCGACCTCGAAGACGGCACGCCGCCGGCCGAGAAGGTGCGCGCCCGCGAGCAGCTGCACGCCACGGTGGCCCAGGTGCGTGCCGCGGGCCTGCAAGGGATGCTGACCGTGCGCGTCAACGTGCCGGCCTCGCCGCATTACCTGGCCGACCTCGAGGCCGCGTTCGGCGCCGATGTCGACGGTGTCGTCATCCCCAAGCTCGAAGCGCCCGAGCAGGTCTTCCCGGCGCGGCACTGGATCGAGCGCCTCAATGCCGAGTCGCCGCGCGCGCGGGCGCGCACCATCGTCGGCGGCATCGAGTCGGTGCGCGGCGTGCTCGACGCGGTGGCTTTGTGCGAATGCGTGGCGGCCGTCTCCGCCGGGCTGCCGACAGGCTTGGTGTATTTCGGCGCCGAGGACTTTGCCGCCGACATCGGTGGCCGCCGCACGCCGCGCGGCGACGAGGTCTACGCCGCACGCTCGATGGTGGTGATGGCCGCCAGGGCCGCCGGCCTCGTCGCCATCGACCAGGCCGTGGTCGACATCCGCAACGACGCGCTGTTCCTCGAAGACGCCGCGCGCGGCCGCGACCTCGGCTACGACGGCAAGATCTGCGTCACGCCCGGCCAGGTGAAGCTGGCGCACCGCGCGTTCTCGCCCACCGCCCAGGAGCGCGAGCAGGCGCGGCGCCTCGTCGCCGCCTACGACGAAGCCACCGCGCGCGGCATCGGCACCATCGACTTCGAGGGCCGCATGATCGACGGCCCGCTGCTCAAGCGCGCACAGCAGGTGCTGGCGCTGCCGGCCGCGGAGGGCTGATGCGCACCGTCGACCTCGCGAGCCTCGACCTCGCGCAATACGTCCGCCCCGGCGACGGCGTCGTCTTCCAGCAAGGCTGCGGCGAGGCGCTGAGCCTCGGCGAGGCGTTCGTGCAGCAACGCGCCGGCTACAGCGGCGCCAGCGTCTTCTTCGGCTCGGGCTTCTCGCGCACCTTCCAGCCCGAGCACGCCGACCACCTGCGCTTTTCCGGCATCGGCGGCATCGGCACGCTGCGCAAGCTCGCCAGCGCCGGCGCGCTCGACCCGATCCCCTGCCACATCTCGTGGATCGAGCCGCTGCTGCGCGACGGCACGATCCGCGCCGATGTCGTGATACTGCAGGTGAGCCCGCCCGACGAGCGTGGCGTGTACAGCTTCGGCCTCGTCAACGACTACGTGCGCACGGCGATGGCGCGCGCGCGGGTGGTGATCGCCGAGATCAACCGGCAGATCCCGTGGTCGCACTGCGACCGGCCATTGACCGAGGCCGACATCACGGTGGCGGTGGCGACCGACCGCGCGCCGCTGGAGCTGCCCACGGCGCCGTTCGGCGAGGCCGAGCGCCGCATCGCCGCGCATCTGCAGGACCTGATCCCCGACCGCGCGACGCTGCAGGTCGGCATCGGCGCCGTGCCCGAGGCGATCGTCGCCAGCCTCGCCGACCGGCGCGACCTCGGCATCCACTCCGGGATGGTCGGCGACTCGGTGGTCGATCTCATCGAGCGCGGCGCGGTGAGCAACGCGCACAAGGGGCTGGACGAAGGCGTCACCGTCAGCGGCGTGCTGTTCGGCACCCGGCAGCGCCTGTATCGCTTCGCGCACCGCAACGCGCAGATCCGGCTGTGCCCGACGAGCTACACGCACGCGATCGGCGTGCTGTCGCGGTTGAAGAACCTGGTGTCGATCAACTCGGCGCTCGAGGTCGACCTCACCGGCCAGGTCAACGCCGAGGCCATCGGCAGCGACCACATCGGCGCCGTCGGCGGGCAGGTGGACTACGTGCGCGCCGCGGCGCAGTCGGCCGGCGGCGTGTCGATCATCGCGCTGCCGGCGGCCGGCCGGCAGGGCGAGTCGAAGATCGTCAGCCGCCTGTCGGGCCCGGTGACCACGCCGCGCAGCGATGTCGACGTGATCGTCACCGAGCACGGCGTGGCGCGGCTGCGCGGCCGCGGCCTGCGCGAGCGCGCACAGGCGCTGGCGGCCATCGCCGCGCCCGAACACCGCGAGCGCCTGCTGCGCGAGGCGCGCGAGGCACGGAAGTGAGCAAACCAGACGGGGCATGGGCATGAACCTGACCGACGAAGTGCTGTTCGAGGTGATCGACGGCGTGGCCATCGTCACCATCGACCGGCCCGCGGCGCGCAATGCGATCAACCCGGGCGTCATCGAGGGCCTGCGCCAGGCGTGGCAGCGCCTGGCCGGCGACGACGCGCTGCGGGTGGGCATCCTCACCGGCAGCGGCGACAAGGCCTTCTGCGCCGGCATGGACCTGAAGGTCGCCGCCGCGACGCAGCTGCGCGTGCCGCCGCGCGACATGTTCCCGGTGCTCGGCGACATCGTGAAGCTGGACAAGCCGGTGATCGCCGCCGTCAACGGCGTCGCCTACGCCGGCGGCTTCCTGTTCGCGCAGATGTGCGACTTGTGCGTGGCCAGCGAGAACGCGCAGTTCGGCATCACCGAGGCCAAGGTCGGCCGCGGCATGCCGTGGGCGGCGCCGCTGGCGCACATGCTGCCGCAGCGCGTGATGATGGAGCTGCTGCTCACCGGCGCGCCGATGTCGGCCCAGCGTGCGCACGCGCTCGGCTACGTGAACGCCGTGGTGCCGCTGGCGCAGCTGCGCGAGACGGCGCTGGCGATGGCCAAGACGATCGCCGCCAACGCGCCGCTGACCGTGAAGGCGGCGCGCGAGCTGGTATACCTGTCCACCGAGATGGGCCGCTCGGCGGCGCTGCGCGCGGCCTACCCGCTGTTCGAGAGCGTCTACCTCAGCGAAGACGCACAGGAAGGCCCGCGCGCCTTCGCCGAGAAGCGCGCGCCGCAATGGACGGGTCGATGACGAGCGGCCGATGAACTTCGACCTCACCCCCGAGCAGGAATCCATCCGCAGTGCGGTGACGCAGCTGTGCACGCAGTTCCCCGAGTCGTACTGGCGCGAGCGCGACATCGACGGCGTCTTCCCCGACGCCTTCTACCGCGCGATGGGCGAGGCCGGCTGGCTGGGGCTGGCCATCCCCGAGGCCTACGGTGGCGCCGGCCTCGGCGTGCAGGAGGCGGCGGTGATGATGCAGGCGGTGGCCGAGTCGGGCGCGTGCATGAGCGGCGCCTCCAGCATCCACATCAACGTCTTCGGGCTGATGCCGGTGGCCGTGTTCGGCACCGAGGCGCAGAAGCAGCGCATGCTGCCGCCGATGGCCAAGGGGCGCGTGAAGTCGTGCTTCGGCGTCACCGAGCCGAACACCGGCCTCAACACCACGAAGCTGAAGACGCGCGCCGTGCGGCAGGGCGACCGCTACGTGGTGCACGGGCAGAAGGTGTGGATCTCGACGGCGCAGGTGGCCGACAAGATCCTGCTGCTGGCGCGAACGACACCGCTCGCGGAGCTTCCCGCCGGCGACCGCTCCGGCGGCCTGTCGCTGTTCTACACCGATCTCGACCGCCGCCACGTCGACATCCGCAAGATCGACAAGATGGGCCGCCACTGCGTCGACTCCAACGAGATGTTCATCGACGGGCTCGAGATCCCGGTGGAGGACCGCATCGGCGAGGAAGGCCGCGGCTTCAAGTACATCCTGCACGGCATGAACCCCGAGCGCGTGCTGCTCGCGTCCGAGGCCATCGGCATCGGCCGCATCGCGCTCGCGAAGGCCTCGGCCTACGCGCGCGAGCGCATCGTCTTCGACCGCCCGATCGGCCAGAACCAGGGCATCCAGCACCCGTTGGCGCGCAACTGGGTCGAGCTGGAGGCGGCGCAGCTCCTGATGATGAAGGCCGCCTGGCTCTACGACGGCGGCCGCGAGTGCGGCGCCGAAGCCAACGCGGCCAAGTACCTGGCCGCCGAGGCGGGCTTCCGCGCCTGCGAGCAGGCGATCCTCACGCACGGCGGCATGGGTTACTCGAAGGAGTTCCACGTCGAGCGCTACCTGCGCGAGGTGATGATCACGCGCATCGCGCCGGTGAGCCGCGAGATGATCCTGTCGCACATTGCCGAGCGTGTGCTCGGGCAGGCGAAGTCGTACTGAGTCGCGGCGATGACGCAGGAAGTGGATGGGACATGCACCGAGGGGCCGTGCACATGAACAACCGCCTGTGCGAG
>JAEUPF010000048.1 GCA_016790425.1 Rubrivivax sp. | reverse complement strand
CGTCGCACGGCATCGCGTGGTGCGATGCCGTGCCGGCGGCCGCTGCGGGCCGGGCTGGCGGGCCTACTTGTAGAGCACCTGCGGCAGCCACAGGCCGATCTGCGGCCACATGTACAGCAGGAAGATCGCCAGCACCTGGATACCCATGAACGGCATCATGCCGGCGAAGATCTGGTTCAGCGTCACGTGCGGCGGGCTCACGCCCTTCAGGTAGAACGCCGCCATCGCCACCGGCGGGCTCAGGAACGCCGTCTGCAGGTTCAGCGCCACCAGCAGGCCGAAGAACAGCGGGTCGACGCCGAACTTGTCCAGCAGCGGAATGAAGATCGGCATGAAGATGACGATGATCTCCGTCCACTCCAGGGGCCAGCCGAGGATGAAGATGATGAACTGGCTGAGCAGCAGGAACTCGGTCTTGCTGAGGTTCATGCCCAGCACCCAGCGCTCGACCAGTTCCTGCCCGCCCAGCAGCGCGAAGGCGGCCGAGAAGATGGCGCTGCCGACGAACAGCCAGCACACCATCGCGCTGGTCTTGGCCGTGAGCTTGATCGACTCGTTCACCTCGGGCTGCAGGCGCGACTGCCCGTAGGCGAGCACGGCCCAGAAGCCCACGCCGAGCATGGCGACGAGGCCCAGGCTCTCTGGCACCCGTTGCGCGACAACCTGGTCGAGGTACAGCCCGAACCAGGTGATCGTCACCAGGGCCGGGGCCCACAGCAGCGCCCAGACGACGAAGACGCGCCGCTTGTCCTCGCGCTTGGCGATGACCGCGTAGACCGCAGCCAGGAAGTACCCGCCGAAGGCCCCCACCGCGGCGGCCTCCGTGGGCGTGGCGAGGCCGAAGACGATCGATCCCAGCACGGCCAGGATCAGCACCAGCAGCGGGAAGAAGCTCGCCAGCAGCATCTTGAAGACTTCCAGCCGCTCGAAGGTGAGGATGGCGTAGAAGCCCGTGAGCGCCAGCAGCCCCACGGCCAGGCCGATCCAGTAGCCGGTGCCCAACGGCTGCGCTGCAGCGCCCGCCGCGGTCGCGCTGCTGCCGGCTGAGGGGGGTTCGCTGAGCCCGCCTGCCGCGCCTGCCGCGCCTGCCGCGCCACCGGGCGCCGCGCCCGGCGCCGCCCCCGGGGGCTCGCGCACGCCGCTGCTGCTGCCGCCGCTGCTGCCACCGCCGCCGCTGCCCGGTGGTTCCTGCACGCCCGAGCCGCTGCCCGGCGGCTCCTGCACGCCGGAGCCGCCGCCGGGCGGCTCGCGCAGGCCGCCGCCGCCCGCGCCGCCCGCGTTGCCGGCGCGGGTGCCGGGAGGTTCCTGCAAGCCGCCCGCGGCCCCCGCCACGCCCGGCGTTCCGGGCGGCTCGGCCACGCTGCCGGCCGGGGCGGCTGCCGCGGCGGCGGGGGCCGGTCCGCTGTCGATGCGCCAGGCGAGGATGGCGACAGCGGCGACGAACAGCGCGGGCAGCAGCGCCACGAAGAGCTGCTTGCGCAGCGACTTGTCGCCGCCGACGGCGCGCATCAGCCCCGGCAGCGCCAGCCGCGAGACGTTCTTCGACAGCCGCTCCAGCGCCGGCGGCAGCGCCACCCGTCGCGCCTCGGCCGACAGCGGCGGCGCGAGCGATGGCTTGATCTTCGCCAGCAGGACGACGTAGACGATGTACAGCCCCGCGAGCATCAGCCCGGGGAAGAAGGCGCCGGCGTACAGCTGCACCACCGACACGCCGGCCGTGGCGCCATAGACGATCAGCAGCACCGAAGGCGGGATCAGGATGCCCAGGCAGCCGCCGGCGGTGATCGAGCCGGCCGACAGGCGGATGTCGTAGCCGGCCTTGAGCATCTGCGGGAACGCGAGCAGCCCCATCAGCGTGACGACGGCGCCGACGATGCCGGTGGCGGTGGCGAAGATGGCGCAGGTGAACAGCGTCGCCACGGCCAGCGAGCCGGGCACGCGCGCCAGCGCCAGGTGCAGGCTGCGGAACAGCCGGTCGATGAGGTTGGCGCGCTCGACCAGGTAGCCCATGAACACGAACAGCGGCACCGAGATGAGCACGTCGTTGCTCATCACCTTGAACGCGGCCTGCACCATCAGGTCGAGCGTCTTCGTCGTGTCGCGCTCGTAGGCGAGCCAGGTGAAGATCATCCCCATCCCCATCAGCGTGAACGCGGTGGGGAAGCCCAGCATGATGGCCACGACGATGAGCGCCAGCATCAGCAGCCCGAGGTGCCCGGTGGTGACGACGGGGGCGCGCAGCAGCACGACGGCGATGCCGGCGAGGATCAGCGCCATCAGCGTGAAGCCGAACCAAAGCTCCTTGCGGATCCTCATGACCGGCCCTCCTTCGGCACGGCCACGTACTTGTCGAGGCTGGCGATGTCGGCGTCGCTCACGTGCACCATCTCCTTGAGCTTGTCGACGTCGACCTCTTCGACGTCCTCCTCGCGCGAGGGCCACTCGCCCGCGCGGATGCACTGCGTGCAGCGCACGATCTCGACGATGCCCTGCAGCAGCAGCATCGCGCCGGCGAAGGGGATGATGAACTTGAACGGGTACAGCGGCAGCGGCGTGGCGCTGAACGTCTTCTCGCGGATCGCCAGCGCCTCCATCGCGTAGGTCCAGCCGGCCCAGGTGAGCGCCACGATGCCGGGCAGGAAGAACAGCACGTACAGCACGAGGTCGATCCACGCCTGCGTGCGCGGCGTGAAGAAGCCGTAGAGCACGTCGCCGCGCACGTGGTTGTTCTTGGCCAGCGTGTAGGCGCCGGCCATCATGAACAGCGTGCCGTACAGCATGATCTGGACGTTCAGGTTCCAGTCGTGCGGCGTGTTCAGCACATAGCGGGAGAACACCTCCCAGCTGATGCCCAGCGTCAGGATGACGATGGTCCAGGCGAAGAACTGGCCGATCCAGGTGGATGCGCGGTCCACGGCCAGGAGCAGTCGTTGCATCGGAGCCCTCCCGAAGGGTCGCGCCGTGGTGGCCGGCGCTTCACGCGAAAAGGCCACCGGCGGTGCGGTGGCCTTTGTCGCCAAGCACGTTCAGCGCGCCTTCAGCGGCGGAAGTAGTGGTTCCACGCCATCTTGAAGTCGACGAGGTAGTCGTTCTGCCACTGGCCGGCGCGCTGCGCGAACGCGCGCTGGCTGTCGAGCACCTTCTTGAACAGCGCGTTCTCGCCCGATTTCTTCGCCGCCACCTTGTCCCACACGTCGAGCTGGTTGCGCAGGATCGCGTCGGGTGTCTTGTAGAACTGCACGCCCGCCTTCTTCAGCTCGATGTAGTCGAGGCTGTTGCGGTGGATGGCCTTCCAGCTCATGTCGGCGCTGGCCGCCTCGACGGCGTGGTCGATGATCTTCTTCAGCTCGGCCGACAGGCCGTTGTACTTGGCCTTGTTGAACAGGATCTCGAACTGCTCGGTGCTCTGGTGGAAGCTTTGCAGCATGCACACCTTGGAGACATCGGGGAAGCCGAGCACGCGGTCGCTGGTGGCGTTGTTGAACTCGGCGCCGTCGATCAGGCCGCGGTCCAGCGCCGGCACGATGTCGGCGCCGGGCAGCGGGTTCACCGCCGCGCCCTGCTCGGTGTACATGTCCACCGCCAGGCCGACGGTGCGGAACTTCATGCCCTTCATGTCCTCGACCTTGGCCACCGGCTTCTTGAACCAGCCGTAGGGCTGCGTGGGCATCGGGCCGTAGAGGTAGGAGACGACGTCGACGTTGATCGACTTGTAGATCTCCTCCAGCAGATCCTTGCCGCCGCCGTACTTGTGCCAGGCCAGCAGCATGTTGGGGTCCATGCCGTAGCCGGGGCCGGAGCCCCACAGCGCCAGCGCCGAGTTCTTGCCGTAGTGGTAGGCGACGACGCCG
Organism: Rubrivivax sp.; assembly: GCA_016790425.1. Lineage (GTDB taxonomy): Bacteria > Pseudomonadota > Gammaproteobacteria > Burkholderiales > Burkholderiaceae_C > Rubrivivax. The sequence goes on along the minus strand of JAEUPF010000048.1, from coordinate 18,939 downwards.
TGGCCGCCGTCGAGCGTGCCCTTGGCCACCCCCTCGAGCAACTGGAACGCCGGCACCACGGCGCCGGCGGGCAGCACGTCGATCTTCAGGCGGCCGCCCGCCATGTCGTTGACCGACTTGGCGAAGTCCTGCGCGTACTCGTGGAAGATGTCCTTGGCCGGCCACGTGCTCTGGAAGCGCAGGCTCACCGTCTGCGCGTTCGAGACCATCGGGGCGGCCATCGCGGCGGTGCCGACGGCGCCAGCGGCGGCCGAACGCAGGAAGCGGCGGCGCTGGGCGGTGCTGCTTTGGGGCTTGCTCATCGAGGGGAACTCCTTGCGGCGTGCGAAGAGGAAAAGAGGAGGGAACGCAGCCGCAAACTATCCCGCTGCCGGCGAGTGCGGCTCATAGGGGCTTTCCCCGGCGTGCGCGTCGCTTGCCCGTGGCAGCCGGCGCCCGAGCGGCGAGCACGGTCGCGCCCTACGTTCGAACCCGACACCGTATTCCGGCCGCCGGCCTCCGGGCGCTGGGCGTCGCGCGCGCCGCGGCGGCGGCCCGATTCAGCGCGGCGCCGCGGCGGGCTCGGGCGGCACGACGATCAGCGCGGCCAGCCGCGCGCGCAGGCCGGCAGCCCCGGCAGCGGCGGCGGCCGCCGGCACCGGGTCGCCCGCCGCACCCGGCTCGACGGGCTCGACCGGCACGACCGGCACGACCGGCACGACAGGCCCGACAGGCCCGACAGGCACGACAGACGCGCCGTCGAGGCAGCCCTGGCGCAGCAGGAAGTCCAGCGTCACCAGTGCCGCGTCGACGGTCATCGTGTCGCCCGCGGCCAGTGCCGCCGCCTCGGCAACGCTGACGAGGCGAAAGCCCGCCACCTCGCCGTCCTGGTTGGCCGGCACCCGGCCGCCGGGCAACTCAAGATCGAACCCGTACAACCACTCCTGCTGGTAGCCTTCGGCGATGTCGCGCGCCAGCGCGATGACGCGGCCGGCGGTGGCACCGGCCACCTCCGCCGGCGCAAGGCCGGCTTCCTCGAACGCCTCGCGCTCGAGCGTCTCGCGCGGCGTCTGGCCGAGGCCGACGCCGCCGCCGATGAGGTTGTCCAGCAGGCCCGGGTCGGTGGCCTTGGTCAGCGAGCGCCGGGCGATCCACAACTGGCTCGGGCGGCCATCGTTGCCGCGCACGAAGCCGGTGGCGTGCGCGCCCAGCGTCAGCGTGCCCCAGAAGCGCGCTGCGGCGCGCTCGATGCGTGCCAGCGGCCGAAGCGTGCGCGGGTCGGGCAGCGCGACGAGCTCGTCGCGCCAGGCGCGGATGAGTCCGGCCGCCCGCAGCGTGCGGTTCAGCGGCGCCAGGTCGTCGCTGGGGTCATCGGCGCGCGCGTGCACGCCGGCATCGTCGATGCGCAGCGCCTTCGGGAACGCCGCCAGCGCATCGAGGTGGTCGCGAGCCACCGAGCCGACGGCCTGGCCACGCACGAAGAACCGCAGGCGCGGCGTCGGGGCGTGCGTCGCCGCGGCGAGAGCCGGCCAGCCGCCGCGGCCTGTCATCGCCCGCGCCGCCTTCAGCCGCCGCTGCGCCAGCGCTGCATCAGCCCCTGCCACTTCGCGCGCGCCGCGGCGAGATGGCGCGCCTTCACGTGACCGAAGCCGCGGATCTCCTCGGGCACGCGCGCGATCTCGGCCGCCAGCGCCCGGTTGCCCAGGCTCAGCGTGCGCAGCAGCTCCTCGATCGAGGCGCGGTACTCGCCGATGAGCGCCCGCTCGGTGCGGCGCTCCTCGCTGCGGCCGAAAGGGTCGAAGGCGGTGCCACGCAGGCCCTTGAGCCTGGCGAGCACCGCGAACGCCGGCCTCACCCAGGATCCGAACGGGCGCTTGACGAGTTCGCCGCGGTCGTTGCGCCGGGCCAGCAGCGGCGGCGCGAGGTGGTGCACGAGCCGGTAGTCGCCCTCGAACAGGGCGCCGACCTTGGCGACGAAGGCGGGGTCGGTGTGCAGGCGGGCGACCTCGTATTCGTCCTTGTAGGCCATCAGCTTGAAGAGGTTGCGCGCCACGGCTTCGCTGAGCGGCAGCGCCTTGGCGCCGCCATCGCCAAGGCCCTCCTCGGCAGCCCTCGCCCTGGCCACGAACGCCGTGTACTCGGCCGCGTAGCCGGCGTTCTGGTAGCCGGCGAGGAAGTCGGCGCGCGTCTTCGTCATCTCGTCCAGCGACGGCCGGCGCACGACCTCGATCACCTGCTGCGCCCGGTACAGCGAGCGCACCGCGGCGAGGTCGTGCGCGCAGCGCCGGCCCCATTCGAAGGCGGCCTTGTTGTTCTCGACCTGCACGCCGTTCAGTTCGATCGCCCGCATCAGCGCCGCGTGCGTCAACGGCACACGGCCCTTCTGCCACGCGTAGCCCAGCAGCAGCGGGTTGGTGTAGATGCTGTCGCCCAGCAATTGCACGGCGGCCGCTTCGGCGTCGAAGGCGCCCACGGCCTCGTCACCGACGGTGCTGCGCAGCGCCGCTTCGCATTGCGCCCCCGGGCTTTGCCAGTCGGGCTGCTTGACGAACGCCGCGGTGGGCGTGCCGTGCGTGTTCAGCGCCACGAAGGTGCGCCCGGGCTGCATCGCGGCCAGCGTCGCCTTCGACGCGGCGACGATGGCGTCGCAGCCGATCACCAGTTCCGCCTTCGCGGTGTCGACCTTGGTCGTGTGGATGGCGTCGGGCCGGTTGGCGATCTGCACATGGCTCCAGGTGGCGCCGCCCTTCTGCGCCAGGCCGGCGCTGTCCTGCGTGACGACGCCCTTGCCTTCGAGGTGCGCGGCCATGCCGAGCAACTGGCCGATGGTGATGACGCCGGTGCCGCCGACGCCGGCCACGACGATGCCGAAGGCCTGCTCGGCCAGCGGCAGCGGCGGCTCGGGCAGTGCCGCCAGGGGAGAAACCGGATCCGGCGAACCCCGCTGCTCCTTCTTCGGCCGGCGCAGCTGCCCGCCCTCGACGGTGACGAAGCTCGGGCAGAAGCCCTTGACGCAGGAGAAGTCCTTGTTGCAGGTGCTCTGGTTGATGCGCCGCTTGCGGCCGAACTCGGTCTCCACCGGCTCCACCGACAGGCAGTTGCTCTGCACGCCGCAGTCGCCGCAGCCTTCGCAGACGAGCTCGTTGATGAGGACGCGCCGGGCCGGGTCGGCCATCTTGCCGCGCTTCCTGCGCCGGCGCTTCTCGGTGGCGCAGGTCTGGTCGTAGATGATCGCCGTCGTGCCCGCGACCTCGCGCAACTCGCGCTGGATGCGGTCGAGCTCGTCGCGGTGGTGCACGGTGACGCCGGCCTCGAGCGCCGCGCCGCCGTACTTCTGCGGTTCGTCGGTGACGATGACGAGCTGCTTCACGCCCTCGGCGACGAGGCTCTTCTGGATCTGCAGCACCGAGTGGCCCTCCGGCCTCTCGCCCACCTGCTGGCCGCCGGTCATTGCCACGGCGTCGTTGTAGAGCACCTTGTAGGTGATGTTGGCGCCGGCGGCGATGCTCTGGCGCACGGCGAGGATGCCGCTGTGGAAGTAGGTGCCGTCGCCGAGGTTGGCGAAGACGTGCGCGTCCTTCGAGAACGGCGCCTGGCCGACCCAGGCGACGCCTTCGCCGCCCATCTGGCTGAAGGTGCTGGTGGCGCGGTCCATCCACACCGCCATGAAGTGGCAGCCGATGCCGGCCAGCGCGCGGCTGCCTTCGGGCACGCGGGTGCTGGTGTTGTGCGGGCAGCCGCTGCAGAACCAGGGGATGCGATCGCCGGTGTTCGCCTTCAGCTCGGTGAGCTGGCGTTCGCGCGCGGCGATCTCGTCCAGCCGGCGCTGCATGCGCCGGGCGATGTCGCTGCCGGGGGCGACGACGCCGGTCTTGAACAAGCGCCGCGCGATGGCCTTGGCGACGATGGCCGGCGTCAGGTCGGCCTTGGCGCGCAGCAACCAGTTCTCGCTCGGGTTGGCCATGCTCCACTCGCCGCCGCGGTCCCACAGCGACGACCCCGACCCTTCGCGGTCGCCGCCGTCGGGCTCGTCGAATTTGCCGAGCACGTTGGGGCGCACGTCGGCACGCCAGTTGTAGAGCTCTTCCTTGAGCTGGTACTCGATGACCTGGCGCTTCTCCTCGACGACGAGGATCTCCTGCAGCCCCTTGGCGAAGTCGCGCGTGATCGTCGCCTCCAGCGGCCAGACGACGTTGACCTTGTGCACGCGGATGCCCAGCGAGCGGCAGGTGTCGTCGTCCAGGCCGAGGTCGACCAGCGCCTGGCGCATGTCGTTGAACGCCTTGCCGCTGGCGATGAGCCCGAAGCGGTCGTCCTTGCCGCCGTGCGGGCCGACGACGACGTTGTGGTTGAGCCGGTTGGCCCGCACGTAGGCCAGCGCCGCATACCACTTGTAGTCGAACAGGCGCGCCTCCTGCTCCAGCGGCGCGTCGGGCCAGCGGATGTGCACGCCCCCGGCGGGCATCGCGAAGTCCTCGGGCAGCATGATCTGCACGCGCTTCGGGTCGACGATGACGCTGGCGGCCGACTCGACCACCTCCTGGATCGTCTTCATGCCCGTCCACACGCCGGCGTAGCGGCTCATCGCGAAGGCATGCAGGCCCATGTCGAGGATCTCCTGCACGCTCGACGGGAAGAACGTGGGGAAGCCGCAGGCCTTGAAGACGTGGTCGCTCTGGTGCGCGGCGGTGCTGCTCTTGGCCACGTGGTCGTCGCCGGCCACCGCGATCACGCCGCCCAGCCGCGCCGTGCCGGCCATGTTGCCGTGCTTGAAGACGTCCAGGCAGCGGTCGACGCCAGGGCCCTTGCCGTACCAGATGCCGAAGACGCCGTCGTGCTTCTTCTTCTCGGGGTAGAGGTCGAGTTGCTGCGTGCCCCACACCGCGGTGGCGGCGAGTTCCTCGTTGACGCCGGGCTGAAAGACGATGTGGTTGGCCTGCAGGTGCTTCTTCGCCGCCCACAGCGCCTGGTCGTAGCCGCCGAGCGGGCTGCCGCGATAGCCGCTGATGAAGCCGGCGGTGTTCAGGCCCGCGAGCGCGTCGCGCTGGCGCTGCAGCATCGGCAGCCGCACCAGCGCCTGCACGCCGCTCATGAAGGCGCGCCCTTCGGCCAGGCTGTACTTGTCGTCCAGCGTCGCGGTTTCGAGCGCCTTGCGGATCGACTCGGGCAGCGGGGCATTCATCGGCGGCGGCTCCTGTCGCGAACGAACGAGGACGGCCGGCGGATCGCGCCGGCCGTCGGTGGGTTGGACCGGCGGATCGCGCCGGCCGTCGGGTGCGGGGTCGGCGGCAAGTGTAGGGGCGGGTGCGCGGCGCCGCCGTGGCCCTGGCGCGCGCCTGCCGGCAAGGCCCCGGGAGCGCGGTGCCGGCGGCCCGGCCCGGCAGTGCTACGCTCCGCACCCCGCGGCGCCTTCGGCGCCGCACCCCTCCTCCCGCGGCCCATGCCCGACCCCGTACCCCGCCTGCTCGACCGGGTTTCGGCGCTTCTGTTCACCGAGGAGCCGGTGCAGCGCCTGCGGCTGGCGCAAGCAGCGCTGGCGATGGCGATGGTGGGTGTCAGCGTCGTCGCGATGCAGTTCTTCGTCTGGGCGGGGGTCGCGCCGGCGCTGCCGGTGGCGCTGTGGACGCTGTTCTCGCTGGTCGGCATGGTGGTGCTGTTCGCGCTCATCCGCAGCGGCTGGTCGCGGCGCTGCATCGACCCCTCGCTGACCGTGCCGCAGATGGTGTTCGCGCTGTCGTGCGCGGCGATGGCCTACACGATGCTCGGGCCGGCGCGCGGCAGCGTGTTCCCGATCTTCATGGTCGTGCTGATGTTCGGCATGTTCGTCGTCTCGCCGCGGCACATGATGGCGGTGAGCGGCTACGCGGTGGGCCTGTTCGCCGCGGTCGCCGGAGCGATGACGTGGCTCGATCCGGCGCGCTACCCGCGCGCGGTGGAGTTCGGCCACTTCCTGATGGTGGCGACGATGGTGCCCACCGTCTCGGTGCTGGCGGTGCGCTTGTCGCGCATGCGCGAGCGGCTGCGCCGGCGCCGCCAGGAGCTGACCGAAGCGCTGGCGCAGATCCGGGAGCTGGTGACGCGCGACGAGCTCACCGGCCTCATCAACCGCCGCCACATGCAGGAGCTGATCGAGCACGAGCACCAGCGCTGCACGCGTTCGGGGCAGACGTTCTGTCTGGCCAAGCTCGACATCGACCGCTTCGGCGCCGTCAACGACGCCCACGGCTACCCGGTGGGCGACGCGGTGCTGCGTGCGGTGGCGCAGGAAGCGCTGCAGCAGGTGCGCGCCTCGGACGTGCTGGCGCGCTGGGGCGGCGAGGAGTTCATGCTGATGCTGCCCGACACGCGCGCGGCGCTGGTGCGCGGCGGCCTGGAGCGGCTGCAGCAGCGGGTGGCGGCGCTGCGCATCGTCGTGCAAGGCGGCCAGGCGGTGAGCGTGACGCTGACCGCGGGCCTGGCCGAGCGGCATGCCGGCGAGTCGATCGAACAGACCATCGAGCGCGCCGGCGCCGCGTTGGCCGAGGCCAAGGCGGCGCGGGCGCGGCCGGCAGCGGCGCAAGCCGCCGAGGCGCCGGCGCGGCGCGCTGCGGGCAACGTGCGCGCCATCGGCGCGGCACGGCGCTGAAGCGGCGCAAGGCCAAGGGCGAGGCGCAGCCCGCGTGGCTTGGCTGGTCGCCGAGATCCTGATCGCGCTGGCGCTGGCCGTGGTACTCGTCGGCTGGACGATGGCTGGCCGGCGGCGTGGCGATGTGGGCGCGCGGCGCCACGGCGACGGCAGCGACGGCAGCGGCACCGGGGACGCCGGTGGTGACGAAGGCGTGCGCGGTGACAGCGGTCGCTCCGCGGACGTTTCGGGCCCACGCCGCTGATCACGCGCGCTGACGACGCCCGCTGACGACGCCCTCTGACGACGCCCGCTGACCACGCCGCTGCGCGTGTCGCCGCTGCCGCGACGGAGCGTACGGCAAGTACCGGCGGCTACTGCAGCAGGCCCGGGTAGACGAGCTGGAACTCGGGCACCTCGGCCTCGAACGGGTGCGCGTCCTCGGTCATGCAGAAGTAGGTGCCGCGCATCTGGCCGTGCGGCGTATCGATGCGCGTCCAGCTCGTGTACTCGAACTGCTCGCCAGGCTGCAGCAGCGGCTGGCGGCCGACGACGGCCAGGCCGCGCACTTCCTCCTCGCGGCCCTGGGCGTTGGTGATGACCCAGTGGCGGGCAACGAGCTGCGCGGTCACTTCGCCGGTGTTGCGCACCGTCACCGTGTACGCGAAGGCGAACGGCCCTTCCGGCGGCTCCGACTGCTCGGGCAGGAATTGCACCTTGACCTCGCAGGTGAAGTGTGCGGCCTTGCCGGGCGTCGAGGGCATGGGTTGCATTCTAGGCAGCGCAGGATGGGCGGCCGCGTTCCGGGGCCGCGCCGCGACGGGCCAAGGGCGGTCAGCGCGAGCCCTCAGCCCGGCCGGCCGGAGGTGCGTGCCTTGAACGCGTCGAGCAGCGGCGCCACGATGTCCAGCGGCAGCGGGAACACGATGGTCGAGTTCTTGTCGGCCGCGATCACCGTCAGCGTCTCGAGATAGCGCAGCTGCAGCGCCTGCGGGTGGCGCCCGAGGATTTCGGCCGCCTCGGCCAGCTTCTGCGCCGCCTGCAATTCGCCTTCGGCGTGGATGACCTTGGCCCGCCGCTCGCGTTCGGCCTCGGCCTGGCGGGCGATGGCGCGCACCATCGAGTCGTTGAGGTCGACATGCTTGATCTCGACGTTGGTGACCTTGATGCCCCAGACGTCGGTCTGGCTGTCGAGGATCTTCTGGATGTCCAGGTTCAGCCGCTCGCGCTCGGAGAGCATCTCGTCCAGCTCGTGCTTGCCGAGCACCGCGCGCAGCGTCGTCTGCGCCAGCTGGCTGGTGGCGGCGAGGAAGTTCTCGACGTTGATGATCGCCCGCTGCGGGTCGACGACGCGGAAGTAGAGCACCGCGTTGACCTTCACCGAGACGTTGTCGCGCGAGATCACGTCCTGGCTCGGCACGTCCATCACGACCACGCGCAGGTCGACCTTCACCATCTGCTGGATGCCGGGCACCAGCAGCACCAGGCCCGGGCCCTTGACCTTCCAGAAGCGGCCGAGCTGGAACACGACGCCGCGCTGGTACTCGCGCAGGATGCGCAGCGAGCTGGCCAGCAGCATCGCCAGCAGCAACAGCAACAGGATGAAGGGCACGGTCATGTCGGCTCCCGGAAGGCGCTGGCGGCCGCGAAAGGGCGTCTCACGGCGATGGTTCGACCTCGAGCGTCAGGCCGTCGACGCGCGTCACGCGCACCCGCTGGCCGGCCTGCAGCGCCGCCGCCGCACGCACCCGCCAGCGTTCGCCGGCGACCTCGGCCCAGCCGTGGCCGCCGCTGAACTCGAGCAGCTCGCCGGCGCTGCCGAGCAGCGCCGCGCTGCCGCTGACCAGCGGCCGCCGGCGCGCCCTGGCCGCCATGCTGGCCACGCCGAGCACGAAGGTCGCCGAGACCAGCACCAGCGTCGCAATCAGCGCCGGCGGCACGGTGAACCCCGGTGCGTCGGTGTCGAACAGCAGCAGCGCGCCGAACGCCAGCGCGGCGACGCCGCCGATGCCCAGCGACCCGAAGCTCGGCACGAAAGCCTCGCCGACGAGGAAGGCGATGCCGAGGACGATCAGGGCCAGGCCGGCGCCGTTCACCGGCAGCATCTGCAGGCCGAACAGCCCCAGCAGCAGGCACAGCCCGCCGACGACGCCCGGCAGCACGAACCCCGGGCTCAGGAACTCGAACAGCAGCCCGTAGAGGCCGATCATCATCAGGATCAGGGCCATGCTCGGGTCGCTCAACGTGGCCAGGGCACGGTCGCGCCAGTCGGGCTCGACCGAGACGAGCGCAACGCCGGCCACGGCCAGCTTCACCTCGTGCCCGCCGTCCATCCTGACGGTGCGGCCGTCGACGCGGCGCAGGAGGTCGGAAACGTCGGCTGCGATCAGGTCGATGACCTGGCGGCGCAACGCTTCGTCGGCCGGCAGGCTCGACGCCTCACGCACCGCCTGCTCGGCCCAGGCGCCGTCGCGCCCGTGCCGTTGCGCGAGCCCGCGCAGGTAGGCCGCGGCGTCGTTGATGCGCTTGGCGGCCATCGCGTCGCCGCTTCCTGCGCTCGCTGCGCTCGCGGCGCCGCTGGCCGCCGGGTGCGGCCGCTGCGCATCACCACCGGGCGACGGAAGGCCGATGGCCACCGGCGTCGCCGCGCCGAGGTTGGTGGCCGGCGCCATCGCCGCCACGTGGCTGGCGTAGAGGATGTAGGTGCCGGCGCTGGCAGCGCGCGCGCCTTGCGGCCAGACGTAGGTGGCCACCGGCACCGGTGAGGCAAGGATGGCCTTGACGATCGAACGCATCGAGGTGTCGAGCCCGCCCGGCGTGTCGATCTGCAGCACCACGAGCGGCGCGTGCTCGCGTCCGGCCCGGGCCAGGCCGCGCTGCACGTAGTCGGCCGTGGCCGGGCCGATGGCGCCATCGATGCGCAGCACGAGCACCGGCCGGGTTGCCGCAGCGGCAGCATCGTCAGCGGCAGCGCGCGCTGCCTGCGGCCCTGCCGCGCCGGCCGTCAGCAACGCCGGCAGGCACGCCAGGAGCGCGGTGAACCTCATGCCTCGGTTCCTCGGCGGCGGATGCTACGCCGCAACGCGCAGCGTGCAACGCCGGCCGATCGCTGCCATGCTGCGCACCGGGCAGGCACCCCGATGGTCAGTGCGACCTTCCGCTTCATCCGGCCCGGTGGGGCTTCCTAGAATCCGCCGCATGAGCCGCACCTACCGCATCGCGCCCAGCCTGCTCGCGGCCGACTTCGCACGCCTGGGCGAAGAGGTGCGCGCCGTTGTCGCCGGCGGCGCCGACTGGCTGCACTTCGACGTCATGGACAACCACTACGTGCCCAACCTCACCTTCGGCCCGATGGTGTGCCAGGCGCTGCGCAAACACTGCACGGTTCCCATCGACGTGCACCTCATGGTGCAGCCGGTCGATGCGCTGGCCACCGCCTTCGCCAAGGCCGGGGCCGACCTGATCAGTTTCCATCCCGACGCCAGCACGCACGTGGACCGCACGCTGCAGCTGATCCGCGGCGAGGGCTGCCAGGCCGGGCTGGTGTTCAACCCGGCGGCGCCGCTCGATGTGCTGGAGTGGGTGATCGACAAGGTCGACCTCGTGCTCGTGATGAGCGTCAACCCGGGCTTCGGCGGCCAGAGCTTCATCGACTCGGCATTGCGCAAGGTGGAACGGGCGCGGCGGCTGATCGAGGCCTCGGGCCGCGACATCCGGTTGGAGGTGGACGGCGGCATCAAGGTCGACAACATCCGCCGCGTCGCCGATGCCGGGGCCGACACCTTCGTTGCCGGCAGCGCGATCTTCGGCCAGCCCGACTACAAGGGGGTGATCGACGCCATGCGCCGTGCGCTGGCCTGAGCGGTTGCCCGGGGGCAGCCGGCGCGGCGCCTTCAGCGCAGATTCAGGTTAAGGCCGGGCCTTGGCTCATGCCAGGCGGTCGATCCGTCTCGCCAACACCACAGCCGTGGTCGTTTTCGTAACGCCTTCGATGGCGCCGATCTCGTCGAGCAGGGCGTCCAGGCGCTTCGTGCTGGGTGCGCGCAAGAGCGCCAGGTAGTCGAACTCGCCGCTGACCGAGCAAAGCTGGCGCAGTTCCGGCAACGCTGCCAGCCGCAGTGTCACGTCGCGCGCCGACTTGGGGCTCGTGGTGATGCCGACGTAGGCCTCGACGCCGTGCTCGGCGCCGTCGGCAGCCAGGCGCACGGTGAAGCCGACGATCACGCCTTCGCGTTGCAGCCGCGCCAGGCGCGCGAGCACGGTGGTGCGGGCCACGTGCAGCTTGCGCGCCAGTTCGGCGGCACTGGCCCGCGCATCGGCTTGCAGCAGAGCCACCAGCCGGCGGTCGAGGTCGTCCAGGGTCATTGCCGCCCCCGTCCGGCCCGCCGCACCATTCTGCCGTTACACCCCAGCGGTTCGGTTGCCGGGCGACCCATTGCGGGGGCGTGGCGAATGCGGTCAAAGTTCGGCCCCGGGCCGGCCGGCCCGCCGACAAGACAACAGCAACAGGAGAGCCAATGAACCTGCGCGACGTGGCCATCTTCACCGGCGAGCGCTTTCGCGTGCCGCAGTGCATCCAGCGCATCGACCACCGCGCCACGCACGGCTGGCAGCTTCGCTACGGAGGAACGAAGCTGTTTTCCGACCACAGCAACGACGGCAGCGGGGCCGAGGATTCGCTGGTGCTGGCGATCAAGGAACTGATCCGCCGCATCGGCAAGCTCGAAGCACCCACGACGCTGCAGCGCGGGCCGAGCGCCAACAAGTCCAACGGGTTGCCGCCGGGGATCTCGGGCCCCATCGTGCGCGGGCGTGCCGGCAGCCGGGCGCGCGATTGCAGCCTGGCCGTGCTGGTGCCGCGCTTCGGCCAGGCGCCGCTGCGCCGCTCGATCTACGTCGCCACCGAGAGCACCTTCACGCAGGCCAAGCTGCGCGCGGCGCTCAAGCGCGCCACCGCGATGCGCGAGGAGGCCGAAGCCGTGTATCGCCACGCGGCCACGCGCGCCCGCCGCGCCGAGGCCAAGGTGATCAAGGAGATGCTGGCGGCCGGCGACTTCAAGCGCCGCCGCCGGGCGCCCGCCAGGCGCGCGGCGGCCTGAGCTGCACGACGATTGATCTGCTGCCGATGTCATTTCGACGAGGCTAGCACGCTCTTCGACGAATCCGCCGTTTCATTCGACAGCACGGCTCTCTAGACTGCCCGCGGCGCGCGGCCATGCCGGCCAGCGGCCGAACCCAGGGAAGGCGCAAGAGCCATGCGCGTTGCTTTGCTCGGGGCCGGGCACATCGGCCAGACCATCGCCCGCCTGCTGCAACGCAGCGGCGACTACGAAGTGACGGTGGTGGACCGCAGCGAGCAGGCGCTGCGGCTGCTGCCGGGTGGCGGTGGCGCGGCCCCCGCGGCCGGCCCGGGCAGCGTCCGCACGCGAGTGGCCGACACGGCCGATGCGACCACGCTGCGCGAGGTGCTGCAAGGCCAGGAGGCGGTGCTCAATGCGCTGCCCTATCACCTGGCGACGCTGGCGGCGGGCGCGGCGCGCGAGGCGCGTTGCCACTACTTCGACCTCACCGAGGACGTGGCGGCGACGCGTGCGATCAAGCATCTGGCCGAAGGCGCGGCAACCGTGTTCATGCCGCAATGCGGCCTGGCGCCGGGCTTCATCGGCATCGTCGCGCACCACCTCGCCCAGAGCTTCGAGACGCTCACCGACGTGAAGATGCGCGTCGGCGCGCTGCCGGCCTTCCCGACCAACTCGCTCAAATACAACCTCACGTGGAGCGTCGACGGCCTCATCAACGAGTACTGCCACCCCTGCGAGGCCATCCGCGACGGCCAGAACATCGAGGTGCTGCCGCTCGAAGGGCTGGAGCACTTCTCCCTCGACGGCACCGAGTACGAGGCCTTCAACACCAGCGGCGGCCTGGGCACGCTGTGCGAGACGCTGGCCGGGCGCGTGCGCAACCTCGACTACAAGAGCGTGCGCTACCCCGGCCACCGCTACCTGATGAAGATGCTGCTGGAGGAGCTGAACCTCAACCAGGAGCCGCAGACGCTGAAGGACATCATGCGCCGCTCGATCCCAAGCACGATGCAGGACGTGGTGCTGGTCTTCGTCACCGTCAGCGGCATGCGCCGCGGCACGCTCGTGCAGGAGGTGTTCGCGCGCAAGATCTTCGCCGAGCGCGCGCCGGCCGATGGCGGCGAGCCGCTGTCGGCGATCCAGATCACCACCGCGGCGGGCATCTGCGCCGCGCTCGACCTCTTCCGCGAAGGCAAGCTGCCGCAGCGCGGCTTCGTGCGCCAGGAACAGGTGGCGCTGCCGGAGTTCCTCGCCAACCGCTTCGGCAACGCCTACCAGCAGAGCCGGCAGGTGCAGAGCATCGGCTAGAGCGGCGGCGAGCTCAACGGAAGGCGCCGGGTCCGGGCCCGGGCGGGCAGAGGCCGCCGCCCGGAGCCGCCCAGCACCGCCCGGGGAGCAGCGACGGCCCGCGGTGGGGCGCTTGCGTTACGCTCGACCGGTGCAGCCCCTGACCGGACCCTCGCTGCGGCGCGTGCGCGCCGCCATCGTCGACCTCGACGGCACGCTCGTCGACACGGTGGGCGACTTCGTCGTCGCGCTGGGCGCGATGGCCACCGACCTCGGCTTGCCCGCGGTGACGGCGGCGTTCGTGCGGCGCACGGTGGGCAAGGGCTCGGAGCACCTGATCGCGCGCGCGCTGGCCGAGACGGGAGCGCCGGCATCGCGCTTCGACGAAGCCTGGGCCCGCTACCAGCACCACTACCGGCGCATCAACGGGCGCCATTCGCAGGTGTTCGAAGGCGCGCACGCCGGCCTGGCGGCGCTGGCGGCGCAGGGCCTCGTGCTGGTGTGCCTGACCAACAAGCCCGGCGCGTTCGCGCGGCCGCTGCTCGAAGCCAAAGGGCTGGCGCGCTGGTTCACGCATGTCTTCGGCGGCGACGCGTTCGCGCGCAAGAAGCCCGACCCGCTGCCTTTGCTGGAGGTGTGCCGCCTGCTCGGCCGCTCGCCGGGCGAGGTGCTGATGGTGGGCGACTCGAGCAATGACGCCGCCGCCGCGCGCGCCGCGGGCTGCCCGGTGGTGCTGCTCAGCCACGGCTACAACCACGGCGAGCCGGTCGAGGCCGCAGGTGCCGATGCGGTGCTCGACCGGCTCGACGAGTTGCCGCCGCTGCTGGCGGCATCGCGCCCGGCGCACCGCGCCTGAGCCGCCCGGGCGAGCGCATCCGAGGCACGCAAACGGGCCACTGCGTTCCAGGGGCCGCTGCGCCCGGGGGCCATTGCGCCCAGAGGCCATTGCGGCTGCCGCCGCGGCCGCTGCTAACATCGCCGCACGATGTGCTTGCCAGCCCCCCGCTCGAACGACGTGGCCGCGCCTTTCGCGGCCCGGGGAGCCTGGCCCTGGCGCCGCTGGCCCGCCAGCGCCTGATCCGTCCGCCGGACTCAGGCCCCGCCAGCTTCGGCCGCTGAAGCCGAAGCAGAACGCCTGCGCTGATGCCGCGGCACGCTGCTGCCGCAGCCGGCAACCAGCCGAGAGAGCACCGTGATCACCGAACTCGAATTCAAGAGCCTGGCCGCCCAGGGCTTCAACCGCATCCCGCTCATCACCGAGGCGTTCGCCGACCTCGAGACGCCGCTGTCGCTGTACCTGAAGCTGGCCGGCGGCGGCCGGTTGAGCTTCCTGCTCGAAAGCGTCGTCGGCGGCGAGCGCTTCGGCCGCTACTCGTTCATCGGCCTGCCGGCGCGCACGCTGCTGCGCGCCAGCGGGCGCGTGGCCGAGGTCGTCACCGACGGCGCGGTGGTCGAGCGTGCCGAGGGCAACCCGCTGGAGTTCGTCGAGCGCTGGCAGGAACGGCTGAAGCCCGCGGTGGCCGCCGGGCTGCCGCGCTTCTGCGGCGGGCTGGCCGGCTACTTCGGCTACGACACGGTTCGCCACATCGAGCCCAGGCTCGCGCCGGTGCACAAGCCCGGTGGCCTCGGCACGCCCGACCTGCAGCTGCTGCTGACCGAGGAGGTGGCCGTCATCGACAACCTCTCGGGGCGGCTTTACCTCATCGTCTGGGCCGACCCCGGCGAGGCCGAGGCCTACTTCCGCGCCCGCCGCCGCCTGGGCGAACTGGCCGACCGCCTGCGCTACAGCGTCAGCGCGCCGGCCGTGAAGCGCGGGCCGTCGTATCCGGTGCAGCGCGAACTGCCCAAGGCCGAGCTGATGAAGGCCGTGCAGCGAGCCCAGGAGTACATCGCCGCTGGCGACTGTATGCAGGTGGTCATCGGCCAGCGGTTGCGCAAGCGCTTCACCGAGAGCCCGCTGGCGCTGTACCGCGCGCTGCGATCGCTGAACCCCAGCCCGTACATGTACTACTACGACATGGGCGAGTTCCACATCGTCGGCGCCAGCCCCGAGATCCTGGTGCGCGAGGAGCGCCTGCCCGAGGCGCTGGGCGGCGGCCGCAAGGTGACGATCCGCCCGCTGGCCGGCACCCGCCCGCGCGGCGCCACGCCCGAGGAGGACGCGCGCCTGGAGGCGGAGCTGAAGTCCGACGAGAAGGAGCGCGCCGAGCACCTGATGCTGATCGACCTGGCGCGCAACGACATCGGCCGCATCGCGCGGACCGGCAGCGTCAAGGTGACCGAGGCCTTCGCGGTGGAGCGCTATTCGCACGTGATGCACCTGGTCAGCAACGTCGAGGGCATCTTGCGCCCCGAGGTCGGCCAGCTCGACGTGCTGCGCGCCACCTTCCCGGCCGGCACGCTCTCGGGCGCACCGAAGGTGCGGGCGATGGAGATCATCGACGAGCTGGAGCCGGTGCAGCGCGGCATCTACGGCGGCGCCTGCGGCTACGTCAGCTTCGCCGGCGACATGGACCTGGCGATCGCCATCCGCACCGGCATCGTCAAGGACCAGACGCTGTACGTGCAGGCCGCCGCCGGCGTGGTGGCCGACTCGGTGCCCGAGCTGGAGTGGAAGGAGACCGAGCAGAAGGCGCGCGCGCTGATCCGCGCCGCCGAACTCGTCGAGGAGGGGTTCTGACCATGCTGCTCGTCATCGACAACTACGACAGCTTCACCTTCAACCTCGTGCAGTACTTCGGCGAGCTGGGCGAGGAGGTGCGGGTGTTCCGCAACGACGCCATCACGCTCGAAGGCATCGCGGCGCTCGCGCCGGCGCGGCTGGTGCTGTCGCCGGGGCCGTGCTCGCCGGCCGAGGCCGGCATCTGCGTGCCGGCGATCCGGCATTTCATGGGCCGGCTGCCGATCCTCGGCGTGTGCCTCGGGCACCAGAGCATCGGCGCGGCGCTCGGCGGGCGCATCGTGCGCGCGCCGGCGCCGATGCACGGCAAGGCGAGCGTCATCGCGCACGACGGCGGCGGCGTCTTCGCCGGCCTGCCCGAGCGCTTCTCGGTCGTGCGCTACCACTCGCTCGTCATCGAGCTGGCAACGTTGCCGGCGGCGCTGGCGGTGAGCGCGCGCAGCGACGACGGCGTCATCATGGGCGTGCGCCACCGCGAGCTGGCCGCCACCGCGGCGCCGCTGGAGGGCGTGCAGTTCCATCCCGAGTCGATCCTGAGCGAGCACGGGCACGCGCTGCTGAGGAACTTCCTGCACAGCAAGAGCGAGAGGAGCGCCTGAATGACCATCGGCAACACCGACGCGCTGGTGCGCGTGATCGAGCATCGCGAGATCTTCCACGACGAGATGCTGGCGCTGATGCGCCGCATCATGGGCGGCGAGATGAGCCCGGTGATGATCGCCGCGCTGACGATCGGCCTGCGCGTCAAGAAGGAGACGATCGGCGAGATCGCTGCGGCGGCGCAGGTGATGCGCGAGTTCGCCACGCCGGTGGCGGTGGCCGACCGCACGCACCTGGTGGACATCGTCGGCACCGGCGGCGACGGTTCGCACACCTTCAACATCTCCACCGCCTCGATGTTCGTCGCCGCGGCGGCCGGCGCGCGCGTGGCCAAGCACGGCGGGCGCAGCGTCTCGTCGACATCGGGCTCGGCCGACGTGCTGGAGGCGCTGGGGGCGCACATCGGCCTGAAGCCCGAGCAGGTGGCGGCGTGCCTGGCCGAGACCGGCATCGGCTTCATGTTTGCGCCCAGCCACCACGCGGCGATGAAGCATGCCGCACCGGTGCGCAAGGAGCTGGGGGTGCGCACGATCTTCAACATCCTCGGGCCGCTGACCAACCCCGCAGGCGCGCCGAACCAGCTTCTCGGGGTGTTCCACCCCGACTTGGTCGGCATCCAGGTGCGCGTGCTGCAGCGCCTGGGCAGCGAGCACGTGATGGTCGTCTACGGGATGAACGGCATGGACGAGGTGTCGTTGTCGGGCGAGACGATGGTCGGCGAGCTGAAGGGCGGCGAGGTGCGCGAGTACGTCGTGCACCCGAGCGACTTCGGGCTGCCGGTGTACGACTCGCGCGTGCTGCGCGTGGCCAACCAGCAGGAGTCGGTGCAGTGCATCCAGCGCGCGCTGGCCAACGAGGACGGGCCGGTGCGCGACGTCGTGCTGCTCAACGCCGGCGCGGGGCTCTATTGCGCCGGCGTCAGCGCCTCGGTGGCCGAGGGCGTGAAGCGCGCGCGCGAGGCAGTGGCGTCGGGAGCGGCGCTGGCGAAGCTGTCGCAGTTCGTGTCGGTCACGAACAAGTTCAGGCCGGCGGCCTGAGTGCGGTCCAGGACACGGAAGGACAGGACGCCATGAGCGACATCCTGCAGCGCATCGTCGCCGTCAAGCGCGAGGAGATCGCGGCGGGCCAGGCCCGGCGTTCGCTGGCGAGCTGGCGGGCCGAGGCGGAGTCGGCCGAGTGCCGAGCCGGCCTGCGCGACTTCGTGGGCGCGATGCGGGCGAAGCTGGGCGCCGGCCGCAGCGCCGTCATCGCCGAGGTGAAGAAGGCGAGCCCGAGCAAGGGCGTGCTGCGCGAGCACTTCGCGCCGGGCGAGATCGCCGACTCGTACGCGCGGCACGGCGCCGCCTGCCTGAGCGTGCTGACCGACGAGCGCTTCTTCCAGGGGCACGCCGACTTCCTGCGCGAGGCGCGCGCGGCCTGCACGCTGCCGGCCCTTCGCAAGGACTTCATCGTCGACGAGTACCAGGTGGTCGAGGCGCGTGCCATCGGCGCCGACTGCATCCTGCTGATCGCCGCCTGCCTGGACGACGCGCAAATGGCCGATCTCGAGGCGGCGGCGCTGGCGCTGGGCCTGGCGGTGCTCGTCGAGGTGCACGACGGCGAGGAACTCGACCGCGCCCTGCGCCTGAAGACGCCGCTGGTTGGGGTGAACAACCGGAATCTGCGCACCTTCGAGGTGTCGCTGCAGACGACGCTCGACCTGCTCCCGCGGGTGCCGGCCGACCGCGTGCTGGTCACCGAGTCGGGGATCCTGGGCGCCGCGGATGTCCGGCGGATGCGCGAGGCGGGCGTGGGCGCCTTCCTCGTCGGCGAGGCGTTCATGCGTGCGGCCGATCCGGGCGTGGCGCTCGAGGCCCTGTTCGCCGGATGAGCGCACCAATGTGGTGCGATCTGCGAAGGGCCGACACCCGGTTCCCAAGAAGTGGCCGGATGGGGCTCCTGGGCCTACCCGCCGGCCCTGTTGAACGAGGCGCCGCCGCAACCGCGGGACCCGCCGGGTGACGGCCGCCTTGTGGCGCTGCTATACTCGCGGGTTCTCCCTGGAGGGGTGCCCGAGTGGCTAAAGGGGGCAGACTGTAAATCTGTTGGCTTACGCCTACGCTGGTTCGAATCCAGCCTCCTCCACCAGAGGTCCCGAAGTCCTGGCTCGCGGGAGTAGTTCAATGGCAGAACCTTAGCCTTCCAAGCTAATGACGCGGGTTCGATTCCCGTCTCCCGCTCCACGCATCTCACTCGATCACGTCTCAAGCCCGCCTGCAGTCGTTACCGGTCTGTCCTCGCCGCCGATGCCAGACCCGTACCGATGCCCATGTGGCTCAGTGGTAGAGCACTCCCTTGGTAAGGGAGAGGTCGCGCGTTCGATCCGCGCCATGGGCACCAATCACCGTTGACAGCAGTTCTGATCTCGTCGTTCTCAGCATTCAGCCAGGAGTCCGAAGATGGCAAAGGGTAAGTTCGAGCGCACCAAGCCGCACGTGAACGTGGGCACGATTGGTCACGTGGACCATGGGAAGACGACGCTGACGGCGGCGATCACGTCGGTGCTGGCGGCCAAGTTTGGTGGCGAGGCCAAGGCGTACGACCAGATCGATGCGGCGCCCGAGGAGAAGGCGCGCGGCATCACGATCAACACGGCGCACGTGGAGTACGAGACGGCCAACCGTCACTACGCGCACGTGGACTGCCCGGGACACGCCGACTACGTGAAG
>JAEUPF010000022.1 GCA_016790425.1 Rubrivivax sp. | reverse complement strand
ACACCGGCCCCAGCAAGCCGCGCTTCGTGCTGCCGCCCGGCAGCGTCGACGCGCACTGCCACGTCTTCGGCCCCGGCGCCGAGTTCCCCTATGCGCCGGAGCGCAAGTACACGCCCTGCGACGCGAGCAAGGCCGAGCTCTACGCGCTGCGCGACCACCTCGGCTTCGCGCGCAACGTCATCGTGCAGGCCACCTGCCACGGCGCCGACAACCGCGCCATGGCCGACGCCTGCCGCGCCAGCGGCGGCAAGGCGCGCGGCGTGGCGACCGTGAGGCGCAGTGTCTCCGACCGCGAGCTGCACGAGCTGCACGACAGCGGCGTGCGCGGCGTGCGCTTCAACTTCGTCAAGCGGCTTGTCGACTTCACTCCCAAGGACGAGCTGCTGGAGATCGCCGGCCGCATCGCCAGGCTCGGCTGGCATGTCGTCATCTACTTCGAGGCGGTGGATCTGCCCGAGCTCTGGGACTTCTTCACCGCGCTGCCCACCACCGTCGTCGTCGACCACATGGGCCGCCCGGACGTGAGCAAGCCCATCGACGGCCCCGAGTTCGCGCTGTTCCTCGAGTTCATGCGCAAGCACGGCAACGTGTGGAGCAAGGTGAGCTGCCCCGAGCGGCTGTCGGTGGCCGGCCCGGCGGCGCTGAACGGCGAGCAGGCCGCCTACCGCGACGTGGTGCCGTTCGCCCGGCGCGTCGTCGAGGCCTTCCCCGATCGCGTGCTGTGGGGAACCGACTGGCCGCACCCGAACCTGAAGAACCACATGCCCGACGACGGGCTGCTGGTGGACTTCATCCCGCACATCGCACCGACGCCCGAGCTGCGCAAGAAGCTTCTCGTCGACAACCCGATGCGCCTGTACTGGCCCGAACAGACGCGCTGATGAGCGCCGCAGAGCACCGAAGAGCATCGAAGAGAGACCACGCTTCGACTGCATCAGCGACGAAGAACGACGAAGAACGAGGAGACCCCAGCGTGCGCCACCCGACAAGAAACCTCTTGACCGCTGCCGCGTCCTGCACCGCGGCCGCCGTGCTGCTGGCGGCCTGCGCCGCCGGCCCCGACGGCCCCGCCGGCCCTGCCGGTTCCGCCAGCAAGCCCTCCGGTGCTGCCGCGGCTCCTCCCGCCCGTCTGTCGGCGGCCAGCGGTGCTTCGTTGCAGGCGTGCGAGGCGCTGCCCGCCCGCTTCGCGTTCGCCGAGACGCGCCTGGACAGCGCTGCGCCCGTCGCCGCCGGCCCGGTGGTCGCCGGCGGCCCGGCCGCGCCAGCGCATTGCCTCGTCAAGGGCCAGATGCGCCCGCGCAAGGGCGCCGACGGCCAGGACTACGCCATCGGCTTCGAGATGCGCTTGCCGCAGGCGTGGAACGGCCGCTTCTACCACCAGGTGAACGGCGGCATCGACGGCGTCGTGCAGCCCGCGCAAGGCGCACTCGGCGGCGGCCCGGTCACCGGGGCGCTGGCGCAGGGCTTCGCGGTCGTCAGTTCCGACGCCGGTCACACAGGCCGCCAGAACCCGCGCTTCGGTGCCGAGCCGCAGGCGCGCGCCGACTACGGCTACCAGGCCGTGGGCACCGTCACGCCGATGGCCAAGGCGCTCATCGCCGCGGCCTACGGCAAGGGGCCGGACCGTTCGTACATCGGCGGGTGCAGCAACGGCGGCCGGCACGCGATGGTCGCCGCGGCGCGCCATGGCAGCCAGTACGACGGCTACCTCGTCGGCGCGCCCGGCTACCGCCTGCCCCATGCGGCGCTCGCGCAGCTGTGGGCGGCGCCGCAATGGAAGGCGCTGGCCACGCCCGAGGCGACGCTGCCGCACCCGTTCAACCCGGCGGCGCGCATCGCCGACCTCGGCACCGCGCTGACGGCTGCCGAGCGCCAGACGGTGGCGCGCGCCATCGTCGAGCGCTGCGACATGCTGGACGGCGCCCGCGACGGCATCGTCGGCCACACCGCCGCCTGCCAGGCCGCCTTCAGCCTCTCGCGCGACGTGCCCACCTGTGGCGCCGAGCGCACCGGCCAATGCCTGAGCGCGGCGCAGAAGAGCCTGCTTGGCGCCGTCTACGCCGGCGCCAGGACACCGTCCGGGCAGAAGATCTACAGCGCCTTCCCGTGGGACCCCGGCATCGCCGCGGCCAACTGGGCGCAGTGGAAGTTCGTCAACTCGCAGGTGCTCGACCCCGGCGCCGGCTACATCTTCATGACGCCGCCGCGCACGCTCGACCCCTTCACCGTCGACGTCGAAGACGGCTACAAGGCGATCTACGCCACCGATGCGGCCTTCCGCGAATCAGCCGACACGGTGATCACGATGCCCGGCAAGGACAACCCGGTGCAGCTCGCCGCGCTGCGCGCACGTGGCGCGAAGATGCTCGTGTACCACGGCGTGGCCGACGCCATCTTCTCGGCCGAAGACACCGCGGCGTTCATGCAACGGCTGGAACGGGCGCTCGGCGCCGGCGCGGCCGACTTCGCGCGCTACTTCCCGGTTGCGGGCATGGCGCATTGCAGCGGCGGCCCCGCCGCCGACCAGTTCGACGCGCTGGCGCCGCTCGTGCGCTGGGTCGAACAGGGCGAGGCGCCGCAAAGCCTCAGGGCCAGCGTGCGCGGTGCCGGCAACGCCGGCGGCGTCAACGCCGAACTGCCCGCCGCCTGGGCGCCGAACCGCACGCGGCTCTTGTGCCCGTGGCCGCAGGTGGCGCGCTTCGAGGGCGGCGACCTCGAAAGCGCCGCCAGCTTCCGCTGCGAGGATCCGCGATGAGCCGGCGTCTGATGGCCCTCGGCATGCGCCTGGCCGGCAGCGCCGCTGCGGCGTGCCTGCTCGCCTCGTGCGCCGCGCCGCGCGGCTCGCTCACCGCCGTGGCCGATGCGAAGGCCGGGTGCGAGTCGATGCGTGGGCAGGAGGTTGCGCCGGCCCGCATCGTCTGGCCCGGGCAGACGAGCGGCGTGGCCACCGTCGACAGCGCCACCTTCGTCGCCGCCTCGCCGCTGGCGGTGGCCGAGCGGGCGCCGACGCCGGCAGCCGCCATCACGCCGGCGATGCCGGCGCATTGCCGGCTGGTGGGCCGCATCGCGCCGGTGGATCCGAAGGCCGACCCGATCACGTTCCAGGTGAACCTGCCGCTGCAATGGAACGGCCGCTCGGTGCAGTTCGGCGGCGGCGGCTTCAACGGCGTGCTGATCACCGGCCTCGCGCTGGTGCCCGGCGCGCGCTACGACGCGCCGGCGCCGTTGGCGCAGGGCTACGTCACCGTGGGCACCGACTCGGGCCACCAGAACAAGCCCGGCGTCTCGCCGATGGCCTTCGCGCTCAACGACGAGATGCTGCTCAACTTCGCCTACCAGGCGTACGCGAAGGTGCGCAACGTCTCGGTGGAGCTGATGAAGCGCGCCTACGGCAGCGAGCCGGAGTACCTGTACTTCGTCGGCAGCAGCGAAGGCGGGCGCGAAGGCCTGACGATGGCGCAGCGCTATCCGGCCGCGTTCAACGGCATCTTCAGCCGCGTGCCGGTGGTGCACTGGACCGGGTTGATGTTCTCCTTCGTGCGCAACGGCGCCGCCTCGTCGGGCGACGCCTGGCTCGGCCCGGCGCAGGTGAAGCTCGTGCACGACGCCGTGCTCGCCGCCTGCGATGCGGCCGACGGCCTGGCCGACCGCGTGGTGTCGAACACCGAGGCGTGCCGGCGCACGTTCGACATCGCGAGCCTGATGTGCGCCAACGGCAGCGCCGGCGCCAACTGCCTGAGCGCGGCGCAGGTGCGGGCGGTGCAGACGCTGCGCTCGCCCTATCGCTTCCCGTTTGCGCTCGCCAACGGCCTGGTCGAATACCCCGGCTGGGGCATCGGCGGCGAGGACACCGCCGCTTCGGCGCCCACCGGCGGCTGGCGCGCCTGGTGGACCGGCAACGCGGCGCCTGCCATGCCGCCGGTGCCGGCCAACGGCACGCAGTGGATCTACGGCACCGGCGCGCTGCAACACTTCTACGCCCGCGACCCGAAAGCGGACCCGCGGCAGATCACGCCCGAGTCGGTGGCCTCGCGGGTGCAGGCCATCTCGGCGGTGATGGACTCCACCAGCCCCGACCTCGGCGGCTTCCACGCCCGCGGCCACAAGCTCATCATCCTGGAGCACCTGTCCGACTACGCGCAAAGCCCGTACGCCGGCCTGCAATACGGCGAAGCGGTGAAGCGCCACATGGGCGCCGGCCGTGCCAACGAGTTCATGCGCGTGTACTCGGCCCCCGGCGTCGACCACGTCGGCACCGGCGCGCCGGCACTCGTGGACATGCTCGGCGCGCTGGCCACCTGGGTCGAGCGGCAGGAAGCGCCGATCAACCAGGTGCTGGCCGATCAGAACGCCAGGCCGCCGTTCGCCCTCCTGCGCACGCGGCCGCTGTGCGAATGGCCGAAGTGGACGCGCTACAAGGGCGCGGGCGACCCCAACAGCGCGGCCAGCTTCGAGTGCGCGAACCCTTGAATCCCTGCATCCTCTGCGCGACAGCGAGCCCGCCATGGCCCTCGACAAGCCCTATACCGACATCCCCGGCACGACGATCTTCGACGCCGACCAGAGCCGCAAGGGCTACTGGCTGAACCAGTTCTGCATGAGCCTGATGAAAGCCGAGAACCGGCAGCGCTTCCTGGCCGACCCGCGGAAGGTCCTCGACGAGTGGCCGATGACCGAAGCGCAGAAGCTGGCCGTGCTGGCGCGCGACCTCAACCGCTGCATCGCCGAGGGCGGCAACATCTACTTCCTCGCCAAGCTGGGCGCCACGCACGGCAAGAGCTTCCAGCAGATGGCCGGCTCGATGACCGGCATGACCGAAGAGGAGTACCGCGACATGATGGTCGGCGGCGGCCGCTCGCCCGAAGGCAACCGCCGCGTCGGCGAAGGCGGCAGCGCGCAGGCGCACCGGCAGCCGCAGGGCAGCGCGGCCAAGCCCGGCTTCTGACCGAGGACGCGCGTTCCATGGCCCGCATCACCGCCAGCGTCTACACCAGCCATGTGCCGGCCATCGGCGCCGCGCTCGACCTCGGCAAGACCACCGAGCCGTACTGGCAGAAGGTCTTCTCGGGCTACGAGTTCAGCAAGCGCTGGCTCACCGAGAACAAGCCCGACGTCGTCTTCCTCGTCTACAACGACCACGCCACGGCCTTCAGCCTGGAGATCATTCCCACCTTCGCCATCGGCACCGCGGCCGAGTACGCCATCGCCGACGAAGGCTGGGGCCCGCGGCCGGTGCCCAAGGTTGTGGGCCACCCGGCGCTGGCGAGCCACATCGCGCAAAGCGTGATCCAGGACGACTTCGACCTCACCATCGTCAACAAGATGGACGTCGACCACGGCCTGACGGTGCCGCTGAGCCTGATGTGCGGCGCGCTGGACCCGCACGAGGACGCGTGGCCCTGCCCGGTGATCCCGTTCGCGGTGAACGTCGTGCAGTACCCGGTGCCCAGCGGCCGGCGCTGCTTCCAGCTCGGGCAGGCGATCCGCCGCGCGGTGGAAAGCTACGACGAGCCCTTGCGCGTGCAGATCTGGGGCACCGGCGGCATGAGCCACCAGCTGCAGGGGCCGCGCGCCGGGCTCATCAACGCCGAGTGGGACAACCGCTTCCTCGACCGCCTCGTCGCCGAGCCGGCGAAGCTGGCCGAAGTGCCGCACATCGAATACGTGCGCGAGGCCGGCAGCGAAGGGATCGAGCTCGTGATGTGGCTGATCGCGCGCGGCGCGATGAGCGACATCGCCGCCGGCCGTGCGGGCAAGGCGCCGAAGGTGGTGCACCGCTTCTACCACGTGCCCGCGTCGAACACGGCCGTGGGCCACCTCATTCTCGAGAACGCCTGAGCGCGAAAAAAAACATGAGCAACACCATCAAGGCGGCGCTGGCCGGCGCCGGCGCCTTCGGCATCAAGCACCTCGACGCGATCAGCAACATCGCCGGCGTCGAGGTCGTCAGCGTCATGAGCCGCGAGCTGGCCAAGACGAAGGAAGTGGCGGGCAAGTACGGCATCGCCCAGGCCACCGACAGCTTCGACGACGTGCTCGCCAACAAGGACGTGCAGGCGGTGATCCTGTGCACCCCGACGCAGATGCACGCCGCGCAGGCGGTGGCCTGCCTGAAGGCGGGCAAGCACGTGCAGGCCGAGATCCCGCTGGCGGACTCGCTGCGCGACGCCTACCGCGTGGTGCAGATGCAGGAGAACACCGGCCTGGTGGCAATGTGCGGCCACACGCGCCGCTTCAACCCCAGCCACCAGTGGGTGAGAAAGCGCATCGTCGCCGGCGAGTTCGCGATCCAGCAGATGGACGTGCAGACCTACTTCTTCCGCCGCACGAACATGAACGCGCTCGGCCAGCCGCGCAGCTGGACCGACCACCTGCTGTGGCACCACGCGGCGCACACGGTGGACCTGTTCGCCTACCAGGCGCGCAGCCCGATCGTCAAGGCCAACGCGGTGCAGGGCCCGATGCACCCCGCGCTCGGCATCGCGATGGACATGAGCATCCAGCTGAAAGCCGCCAGCGGCGCCATCTGCACGCTGAGCCTGAGCTTCAACAACGACGGACCGCTCGGCACCTTCTTCCGCTACATCGGCGACACCGGCACCTACATCGCCCGCTACGACGACCTCGTCGACGGCAAGGAGCAGAAGATCGACGTCAGCCGGGTCGACGTGTCGATGAACGGCATCGAGCTGCAGGACCGCGAGTTCTTCGCCGCCATCCGCGAAGGGCGCGAGCCGAACGCCAGCGCGCGGCAGGTGCTGCCTTGCTACGAGGTGCTGCACGACCTGCAGCGGCAGCTGGCGCAGGGCTGAAAACAGGCGCGGCGCACGCGGCGTTGCTGCCGTCAAGCGCCGTCGCATCCGGACACACCGCCACCGGAACAGGCGGCCGGCGCGGGCTCTCCAACGGGGTTTCGGCTTCGAACAGGAGAGTGTCCCGATGGAGGTCTCGACCCTCGCGCCGGTGGCGCGGCGCCCGCATCCCGCGATGTGGTTCGCCGGTGCGCTGGCGTTCGTGGTGCTCGGTGCAGCGGGCGCCGTGGGCTACATGAAGTGGCGTCCCGCCGAGCGGGCACAAGCGGCGGCGGCGATGCCGGCGCCCGAGAGCCATGCCGCGGCCCCGGGCGCGGGCTCGGGCTCGGCCACGCCGCCGCCGCCGCTGCACGCCCCGCCGCAGACCGCGCCGCAGACCCCGCCGCAGACCGCGCTGGCCACGCAGCCCGCCGCTGCGGCGCCCGCCTGCGCGACCTGCGGCGTCGTCGAGGCGGTGACGCCCGTGCAGCGCAAGGGCGAAGGCACCGGCGTCGGCGCGGTCGTGGGCGGCGTGCTCGGCGGCGTCGTCGGCCACCAGATGGGCGGCGGCCGCGGCAAGGACGCGATGACGGTGATCGGCGCCGTCGGCGGCGGCGTCGCCGGCCACGAGGTGGAAAAGCGCGCCCGCGCGACGACGGTCTACCAGGTCAAGGTGCGCCTGGCCGACGGCAGCACGCGCACCGTGACGCAGGCGAACCCGGTGCCCGTCGGCGAGCCGGTGCAACTGCAAGGCGGGCGCGCCACGCCGTTGCCGCGGCAAGGCGCGCCAGCGCCGGCCGCAGCGCGCACACAGCCCGTTTCGACGCGCGGCTGAACGCGCCCCGCGCGACGCAAGGGCCGCGGCCCGCGGCCCCCCCAACGACGAGCGCCACCGCCCCGAGCGCACGGCTGCGGTGCGGCGGCGCCCGCTTTGCGCTCCGATCTCCCCGCGCGTGCTGCAAGCCGCGCCGGGACGCGCGCCTGAGACCCCCTCTCGCGGCGTGAAGGACTTTGCGGCGCCGCCGGTCAAGGTGGTCCGCAGCGATGCCGAAAGCCCGGGCAGACCACGCAGTCGCGGTCTGTCGGACCGACGGCGTCCCGGCGCCTCCGCCGGCGAGGCCGAGCCCCAGCCAAACAAGAAACACGGGACTCCGGATGAGCAGCCCTTCGAGCGACTCCCAGACGACACAGCAGGCCAAGCGGATCCTGGTGGTCGAGGACAGCTTCGAGAACCGCGACATGCTGACGCGGCGGCTGCAGCGCCGCGGCTTTTTCGTGTGCAGCGCAGTCGACGGCGCCGCCGGCGTTGCCATGTCCGTGTCCGAACGGCCCGACGTCATTCTGATGGACGTGGCGCTCGGGGAGATGGACGGCTGGCAGGCCACCCGCCTGATCAAGGCCGACGCCCGCACCAGCGCCATCCCCGTCATCGCGCTGACCGCCCATGCGCTGGAAAGCGACCGGCAAAAGAGCGTCGAGGTGGGCTGTGCCGACTTCGACACCAAGCCGGTCGACCTGGCGCGCCTGCTGCAAAAGATCGAGGGCTGCCTGGCGCGGCCCGCGCCCCGCTGAAGCCGAATCCAACCGAGTGGAGAAGAGGAAAAATGATGTCGAAGACCGATCCGGTGCGGGCCCTGACGGGCAGCATGCGTGACTTCCGCGAGCTCCAGGGCACCGACCTGATGGCCCGCGTGGGCCCGTTCTACGAGTGGCAGGAATCGCGCCGCCAAAGCAGCCTGTGGCCCTATTCGAAGTCGACGCAGCAGGCGCCGCTGGCGCAGTGCACTGCGCTCGATGACAGCGGCGTCAGGTTCAGCGGCCTGAACTTCGGCATGTCGGCGCCGATCCAAATCTGAGCCACCGTGCCGACCGAATATTGAGCCAGGGGTGGGGGCCGGCCTTCAGAGGGCCGGCGGTGGATAAGTGTAGGTCTGTCCTGGCTCTTTGACCTCCTCGATGTTGAGTTGAGCGCG